>NZ_VFJB01000007.1 GCF_008362905.1 Deferribacter autotrophicus | reverse complement strand
TATCATCCACATCATTAGGTGTTACTCTATGTAGCACTACTATACTTTTGCCCGGCATCTTTATATTTACAAGAGGTTCTTCTCCGCAAAAACCTATACAACCTGTCTTACATAGTTCTAAGTTATTAAATTTTCTGTTTTTTTATAATTAGATAAGCAAACTGGTTCTCTCTAAAGATAATGTTTTTTTCAAAATCACTTGATTTTATGAATAATCAGCAACCCACTGTAAATTAAAGTAGAAATTGGGATAATAATTTATTTCAGTCTCAATTTATTATATTTAATTACCCCTCATTATTACATGGACCATCAAATAATACTTCATTAGACTTTTTATCTAGAATCAAGATCCTTGCAGATTCTAATTTTTGATTACCACATTTAAAGTTGTATTTAATATACCAACATTCAAACTTGTTTAAATTAACACTAATATTACAATAATTAGGTATTCCTTCACCCCATTCATAAATAATAAGTTTCGGTAACTTTGCTTTTTCTAAAACCAACTTTTTAATTTCATTAATGTTTTTATTTTCCATTTTTTCATACCTTTATATTATTGTTAGCTTATAACTTCAAACTTATCTTTGCCGACTCTCCGTTTATGCTAACTCATAATTATTTTATCATAAAATAAGAAAATTATCTTTTTTTAATTTCATAACCCATTTATCGTAAACATGCTTATATTCATTAGGCACAGGTTTTATTATTATATAACAAATTTTGTAATAATTTTGCTCGATTCAAACTGCCAAAATAAACTCATTGTCTTTTAATTCAAACCAATGAGAATTTCTTTTTCATCTTTTTCATCTTTTTCTATAAATCCAACTGCTGGAATATAAACTTTTGTTGGATTAAATTTATTTAAATATCCTTTCTTGATGCTTTCTATTTTAGCCCAGCCAGTGATTTGTAAATTAACTTTTAGATCCTTTTTTTCTTTTTCGTTCCTCAATTTCCATATAGCCACACCCTTATTGCCTGTTTCATTGAGATAGTGTATTCTTGCATAAGGCTGGGGAAAAAATACCTTGAATTCTGTCTTGTTTAAACTTTCACGAAAAAGAAGGCCTGCACGCAAGAATATTTAAAAAATTTCCAAACTTCACTAACGTTCCGCGGGTATCTGAAGTTCACCCGATGGGCGAATTTGGGCGAAGACACGAAGTGCCGAAACCAGATACCCGCTTGTTAGACGAAGTCATTTTTATTTTCACTTATAAGATATTTAAAAAGATTAATAATCTCGTCCAAATTTTCTTTATTATCTATAATAATTTCACAACTAGGTCCATTATAAAATTTTTGAACACTTTCAGAAAGATGTTTTATATTGTGATTTTTTATTTTTAGTCTAACATCATCTCCAGGTAACATAACTATTAACCTTATTTTCTTCTTTCTGAATATAAAAAACGCTATATTCTTATTATAAATAATTGAAATATAATATTTTTGGGGATTAAAAACTAAATCTTTGTTAATTTTTAATAGTTCTTCTTTGATCTTAAAATAAGCCGCTTTGAATTATCATTAATACCTTCTAAATGAAACTCTTCAGTATACTCAAGTTCTTCACGTTCAGCTTTATCAACTGATTCTGCAAATCCATATTCAATATTTTCAAAGTCTGGCTCAATAACATAAATGAATTCATTATTATTAACAAATTTTTTTAAAATCAAAAATTTTACCATCTTACCCCATGTATTGGAATATGTTTCCATTATTTCTAGGAGTTCATCTTTATTATCATCTATAATCAATAAAATGTTTTGGCTGCTATCAATGGTATCTTTGATTGACTTATAAATTTCTTTTTCTCCTAAATATTTTTTGAACTCTTTCTTTAATTTTATATCTGTATTTACAATTGAAAATATTTTTTCAACCAACTCTGATTGACTCTTTCTATTTTTAAAAAATGCAAAAAATTTGGTTATTTGCGGAAAAATGTGTTTATAAAAGTCGTGGTTTTTAAATTCCACTTCTACTATATAAAACTCGGGTTCTTCTTTATTAGAGAAATCAAATAGGAACCCATCTGGTATTGTTCCTCCTAATGCTTTAAACTCTATCTTCCTTTTTACATCAATGTATATTGTATGTTTTCCAAAAAATAACTGTGAATTATCTACAATTTCTTTTTCCAATGCATCCTCACCACTATATCTATATTCTTGAAATTTTTTGCCATATTAAAATATTACCATTTTAATAGCCCCAAATTATTTCGCCTAATGTTTTGGGGATATGTAAAGTTTCGCTGTAAAGCGAAATTTGGACGTAGCAGAAGGCAAAGTCACATCTACACCTGATAGCAAATTCGAACAAAGCGAAAGCTTTCGAAGAGTTCTCACGCCGCCAAAATTTTTAGTTATTTGCGATCACTCCTACTTTTTCAAAGATTTTTCTAATATACTTGGTGTCTTCTTCAAATATAATGTTATGTGCTTCAAATTCGTCTTTGGAATTCTTACCATCGCCAAAGGTTGTTTTAACATCATCATAAGAGGATACAGAAAGGATAAAAGCATCCAACTGTAAGTTAATTTTTTCATTTTTATTCTTCAATGCCTTGTTTACTTTACTTTCTATTTTTTTAATGTAA
Organism: Deferribacter autotrophicus; assembly: GCF_008362905.1. Taxonomy (NCBI): domain Bacteria; kingdom Pseudomonadati; phylum Deferribacterota; class Deferribacteres; order Deferribacterales; family Deferribacteraceae; genus Deferribacter; species Deferribacter autotrophicus. The sequence continues at coordinate 83,312 of NZ_VFJB01000007.1, read as the reverse complement.
GAAACACAGAACTGAATTTTATCATGATAGAAATTTCTAACACCACTGGTCTGCAAACCTTTTGGATCAATGAAAATAACATTCTGCTTGCTCTCATTTTTAACCCAAATAATAAAATCGGGATAGAAGCCAGAGCTAAAGAAAAATCCTATCCCTTTTCTGGAGAGATTTCTAAGCAAAAATATATCATATTCTTTAAGTAATTCTTTATTTCTGTTTAAAAACACTCTTAATTCCGTTACAAACTTTGTTTCTCCTTTATTCAACTTAACAGGAATTGATTTTGTTTCTTCCTTATTTTTCTTCCATATTATTAGCGGAGTGTATAAATGGTTATTAAGATGAACAATAAAAGAATCCCACTTTTTCCATATCTCTGGCAACTCATCATTATTTGAATCGTATTCTTCAAGTTGTTTTATAACCTCTTCAATATCGCTTGCTAATTTTTTCGGAATTTTGAGTATGACCTCTTTATTTTCAGGATACATGAAAGAATGCTCATTTATTGTTAATGGTTCAACTTCCAAATAGTCCATAGTTTTTCTTTTCTCTTCTTTCCTATAAAATTTGAAAATGTAATCTTTCAAAGCCATTAAAATAATTTCGTGGAATTTTTTTATACCTTCAAATGAGCGAATTTTCAAAACAGGTTTTCCATTATTATTCTCAACACTTATTCCCGCTGCTTCATGTAAAAATATTTTATATTTTCCTGATTTTACTATTTGCTTTATAATCTCTCGATCAATAATCAAATTAAACATTCCTTTTGTAATTTTATAATTTATAATTTCAGAATAAAAAGAATCCCAGTCAACAATCTCAAAATACTCTTGTGGTATTGTTAGTGAATCATCTATTACCGAATCAGCAGTACCAACACTCAAACCACGTGTTATGGTAATTTTTGGTCTAAGGTTAATATTAATATCTCTCAAGATATTTTCATCTATAGTAAGTTTCAAAGGATGATTGAGAAAATTAAAGTCATCTTTTGTTTTTATCGTATAAATCTTTCCTTCCCATCTTTCAGACATGTTAAATTTGATCGGAATGGTTATTTCCTCATAATCTACTTCTTCTTTCTCTAGCGTTGCGAGGAATGCATTTATATAATCTGCATTTAAACCAAAAATGAAAAGTGTTTGCAGTGCTTTTAATTTATAGTCAGGATTTTCCGCCCTCTTTAAAGAATACTCTTTACCTTTTAGCCTTACTCCTCTTCCAAAGAGTTGGATAATTTGTGATCCTTCGCTTTTTCCCATGTTAATCAATCCCATATTTGATACACGCCAAGAGTTCCATCCTTCAATAAACTTTTTAGAGCCAATTAGAATGTTTATGTGAGAATCACTTTCATTTATTCCAAAAAATAACGATTGACTAAAATGATCTTCTTTAGGAATTAAATTATCATGCTTTTCAATATAATTTAAAATTTCATTTAATTCATTAATTTCTTTGTTCTTCTTTTCTTCGTTCTTTTTCTTGTCTTTCTTTAACTTCTCTATTTTTTCTCTTACTTTTTCCGGTTTAAAATAAAACAAAAGACTGCCCACATCACCCACATTAATAACACTAAAATATTTTTCTGCTGTAGAAGTTTTAAGCCCTATTTCACCTTCAGCATTTTTTATCTCGTAAATTTCAATTTTTCCTTTTCCACCAAATATTTTCTGATAGATACCTTCTGTAATTTTTTCAAATGGAAGTTTTCTTATATATTCAAATTTTCCATTAAAAATATCATTTCCTTCATTGTCAATAAGTCCCGATTCTCCTTTTAATATCTTTTTAACATTATCGTTTAGATATTTTTCATCTCTTGTTGTTTTTTCTAAAAATTGAATTACTCTTACTACATCAGAATCTAAACCTTTCCCTGAAACTTTACTCCCAACAAAAATCCATAAAGGTTTTTCAATATTGTATTCTCTTAATTTTTCTTTATTATTTTCAAAAATAGTTAATTGCTCATAAAAAGATAGTAATCCCGCTGTAAGCAGTAAATTTTGCTGTTCTTCTGAATAGTATTCTTTATTTTCTTTTTTTTGTGATTGTATGTTATAAACATAAAAATCCTTGCCGTATCCATCTGTATAGAAGTACTTATAGGAGTAATCGAAGATTATTGCTTTGGCATATTCTTCAAGCAAATCCTTATTCTTTCCTATAACCTGTCCAAAGGTTGCCGAGTATTCAAATAAAAATCCGTCTTTACCTATTTCCTCTCTTAACCTTTTCCATTTCCGTTCTTCTGATTTTTGTCCTTTATGTCCTTCATCTATGAAAACCAAATTTTTCCCATCAAAATAGGAAATATCTATGCTTACCCCTTCTCCTTTCTTTTCCTCTGTAAGTTTGTGGATATCAATAATTAAAACTTCTCCATTTCTTGTTTTTAAATTATCAATGTTTCCATCATATAATTTGCATGGAATACCACTTGACTTTAATTCTTCATAATGCTGTTTTGATAATCCTTCGTTTGGAGTAATCAGAATTATGTTGTCCCAGTTATTTTTAGAATACTTCATAATCTGCCAGTAATTTATATGCATTATAAGAGTTTTTCCGCTTCCAGTTGCCATCCAGAAGGCGAGTTTTTTAAGGTCTTGTTCTGTGAAAGAAGTTATTTTTATTCCGTTTTCTATGTTAAACTCTTTTAAAAATTCGTTTAATTCATTTAAAAACCTCTGTCTATCGTTGTAATATCTATCTAAAAACATTTCTGGGAATAAAACCGCTAAATACTGGAAGTATTTAAGATTGAAGTTCGGCTGTTTTCTGTTCTGTCTTAATCTTTCTACATACTCTCTTATTGCTTCATCATATCTTAAAAACAAATCTTCCCATTCTGGTTTTAGTCCAATTAAAACATCAACAAAGCAACTCCTTCCCATGGAATCATAACCTTCTTCTGTATCTTTTAGCTTCTCTCTTAATTCATTAAATTCATTAAAACCGAAAAGATTGAGTAAATATTTGTTTAAAACCAGATGCTTTTCTAACTTCATTTTACTCCACCTTCTCAAACATTGAAGATTTAAATAAAGGCTCTATATGCCTAAAGTTTTTAACCAATGCCTCTCCATTTATATAAGTCTCGTCTGGTTCAAAGTCTTTTATGTTTTCTTCAATAACTTCCTTATCCTTTTCAAAATCAATATCCTCTATACTTCTCCAAACAATAGCAATTCTCTTACCTTCTTTTTCACCAAAGACAAAAACGTATTTTCTATCATTATCTTCTAAAATTCTGTATTTGCTAACATGTAAGCCAAGTAAATAATTGAAGGTTTCTATTACATCAGTTTTAACTTCTTTTTGCTGATAATCTTCCATTATTTTTAATCTATAATTAAAAGGATTTTTCAATTTTTCAAGATTTAAAAAAGTATTGCTGTTTTTTGTCTCCCATTCAAGCATGTATTTAACAAAATAATCAGGAAGTTCAAACATTAATTTATTTGTTTCTTCAAACTCAATGTTTTCTAAAGCATCTTCGTATTGCTCTAAAGTGTGGTATTTGAAAAAACCACCACCTCGCCAGTTTACTTCTTTTGAGATACCTGTTTGTTCACCATTTAAAACATATTTCATTCTTTTTAACGCCAAATTCTCAAAATATTTCTCTATTTCTATTCCTATCCATTTTCTTTTCAATTTGTGAGCTACTGCTGTTGTTGTTGCACTTCCTAAGAAAAAATCTAATACTATATTACTTTCATTAGATGAAGCTAATATTATAAGTTTTAATAAAGCCTCTGGTTTTTTACCCCTATTCAACGTAACTTTTCCTTCATTAGATAAGTCTGCTTTGGGAATAAACGAATGAGGCCAAAAATCAGATAATTTGTTTGTTTTAATAATTTTATTATTTTCTATTTTTGCGGTATCTTTTAACCATGCTAAAACTTGACCATTATAAAGAAATATTTTAACTCTTTTTCCTTTATTCTTTCCTCTAGATACTAGATATTCGACAGAAAAAAAACCCTTTTTGCAAATTTCCATTAATTTTCTTTGGAATCTATTTTCTTTTTGAACTATAGTTAACCTGAAAATTCTATTAAAATTATCGATGTAAATACTTTCTATTTCTTTCATTCTCTTTTCATAAGAAGCTAATGATATTGTTTCTATTGTAGGATTTTTATGTTCATATATAATAACATCCTCACCTGTAGATGGGGCTTGAAACCTCATTAATTCATTTTTCATCCCTTCATCTACTAATATTTTATTATATCTTTTCATATCTTCATATCTGAAAGGATATTCACCGTTTAGATCATAAGTTTTTAATTTAATTTTATTTTTTGAATAGCTTAAGATCGTTTCGTGAGTATTAACTAGAAATGTGCTTCCTTGACCTAATCCCGAAACACTTGAACGTTCATATGCAATGGAATTTAAAAAATTTCTCTCACCAAAAATTGAATTAAAAAGAAGTTTTAAGTAAGCATCTTCAGTATCATCAATGCTTGTAAAAATACTTCCTTCTTCTTTTATAAAATATTTTGATAAGTCCAATCTGTTGGACATTAATGTGATCCACGAAGAATGTTTATATTTATCTTTATATAAAAAATCATCATTTCCAGTATTATACGGCGGGTCAATATATATAGTCTGCACTTTCTTATAATACTTATTCAAAAGTAAATTCAAAGCCTGAAAATTCTCAGACTTAATCAAAACCCCATCTAAAATCTCATCTAAATCATTCTTTTCACTCAAAGCAACTAATAACTTCCACTTAAATTCTTCATCAAAATATTTTGTATCTATTGGCAATTTCTTCCATTCTTTTCCTTGTAAAGTATTATTAACAATTAAATCTTTCTTATCTTTAACCTCAATTTCAAACAACTCTTTCCATTCTTCCAATTGCTTCTCATTACACAAAATTTCGTCCAGAATATTTTCTAAAAACTCTTCTCCTGCATACTCTTTTATTTTGTCCAGAGTAATTACATAATGCGTATCAATAACAAACTTCTTTTTCTCCCAAATTTTCTTCTGGAAATTTTCAATCTGTGCTAAAAACTCAATTATTTTTAAAGCAATATTCCTAAATGCTCTAACTCCGATAAGATAAAGTCTTAACTTATCAAAATACCCACTTTCTTCCAAAACTCTCAGATCTTCCAAATTCAAAAATTCGTTCTTTATGTAGAAATCTAACTCCCTTTCCAAAAATCCTTTCAAATCCTTATGAATGAAATAGTCGGTGGTATTTCTTCTTGTGTATCTGTAAAGCTGTTTTTCAATTATGGTTTTTTCTCTTTCTTTTTCAAATATTAAACTTGCCAAGCTATTTTCAGGAATTTTTTCCTGTAAAATTCTTATCGTTTCCTCGTTGGCTTTGTCCTGCGATACTGTGTTTCCATGCTTGTATTTCTTTTCTTCCTCTTCTGTTAAACCCCTATATTCAAAATAAATATTCAACTCTTTCTTTTTCCCGTCATAATCAAAAATTTTATCATTCAAAACGAAAAACTTTTTCTCTTGTGCTTTAACATTACCTTTTTCCTCTTCTGCTTCTACAACCCTGAAGTTAACTTTTAATTTACCAATAAGACTGTCTAAATAAAAAGTATATTTTTTAAAATATTCAGTAGTTTTTATGTAATACTGATCTTTATTAACCCAGTAAAGAAAAACTTCTTCACCATTATATGGAATACAATATTTTTCATTCTTCCCATACCTTCTTTTGCTTATAAAATCCCCATCGTCATAATAACGAGAAAAGAAGTTGATCAAATGATTATAAATGGCTTTTTCTAAATCTTCTGAAATTCTGATTTCTTCTAATTGCTTCTCCAATCTTTCATATTCCTCTATGTCCTTAGCAAAGTCTTCTCTATAAATCTTTGTTCTTTCTTCATCACCTTTTTGTAATGCTTCAAGGTATTTTTTAACACCGCTTTTTGATAAAATTTCTTTCAGATTTTCCTCAATTTTCCTTCTTTCCACTTCATTTAGTAAAGCCAACTGCTCTTTAATTTCCTTTATTAAATCATCCTTAATAAATCCCTCAATTTCTTCACGCTTGTAATTCATTATTCGATAGATACCAAAATCTAAGTTTTTGTTTTCAAATTGAAAAATTTCTCTGAGTTTTTCTTTGAGTTTTTCCTTCAATTCATCGCTATTACTTTTCATATTCCTTATCTCCTTAATATAATTTTTTCCTTATTTTTAAATCTCCTCAAGGCAACACTACGTATTTTAAACTTCTGCTTATATTAAACCCTTTTCTTCTATAACCTGTTCTAACTCTTTACCTGTAACTGATAGACATATTGAAGTGTTTAAAACAATCGCATGCCCTAAATAATACTGAATATGGTTTAACGGTATCCCAACATTTATGAGTTCAATAGCTTTTGTATGTCTAAGTACATGCAGATGCAATCGATCCTCACTTACATCAGTTTTATTACCAATTGTTTTCATTTTAACGTAGAAATTTTGACATTTCAATTTAAACACTTTACCTCTCATATCAGGATATATGGTACATTATAAGGAATTAATGACATTGCCTATTTTTCCTGAACAATGTATGTACCATTAATGATCACCGATTTACCATTTTCATCAATAAAATAAAGACTGCTACCTTTTCTTTCTATATTGAATCTCCCTTCCCATCTTTTTATAACCTGGCCGTTATCTGCAAAAAGTATAATTTCTCTCTTTATTCCAATGGTTTCAGCTTTGAAATCTTTTAGTTTCTTTTTTTGAGTCTGTGTGCAACTAATTGTGAAAACTAATATCAATAATGACAGTATCAATTTAGCTTTATTCATTTTTATCCCCCCCTTTTTTTTATCTACATAAACAATTCATTACTTCGTAATCCACACTCCATAGTCCTCTTCGTTCTTTTTTCGCTTTTTCAAGCAATTCGTCAAGAACTTGTGGATATCTAGCTTTTCTGTAAACGCAGGCATAACCATCAGCAATTACATCAAAATTATAGGGTTGTGTAGCTCCTCGTCTATAAACTACAGCTAAACTGCGACCATAGTAACCTTTTCCATAATAATCCACTTCAACATTTTTACTGTTCTCAAAATATTTTTTAGCATAACTTGTAGCCATCTTGCCTAAACGGATCATCCTATTTTTACCAACTCCGCACATCCATGCGTCTTTTTCGAGTTTCTTTGATGAAAATTTTTCAGGAGTATCTATCCAAATAAGCCTTAATTTGATTTTCTGATTTTTTTCGTTTCTGACAATGAAAGTATCACCGTCAGATATTTTCTCTATCCTTGCCAACTCACCAGCAAAAACATTTGTTAACAAGAAAAGATTTAATAAAAATATAAACAAAATCTTCTTCATATTATCCCCCTATATATAACTTAAATCAAACCTTTTTCCTTTAATATTACCTCAAGTTCCTTACCCGTGACAAGTAAATATATAGATGTATTTAAAATGCTTGAATGACCAAGTAAAGCTTGGATATGATTTAAAGGAACACCTGCATTTATAAGTTCTATTGCTCTTGTGTGTCTTAAAGTATGAGGATGAGCTTTCTCAATATCTATACCAGCTTTAATGCAAAGATTTTTAAACTTGTTATAAAAATGAACATACTGAATTTTGAATACCTTACCTCTTTCTTCGGGATATTCCGCAAGATAACGCAATAGCTCATTTATTAAATCTGTTGGGACCGGGATAGTTCGATAAACTTTCTTTTTTCTCTTTAGCGTTATTAGTCTAATCCTTGAATTTCTGTAATCAATATCTTTAGTATCATCTATACTTAAAACTTCACTAACTCTTGCGCCCGTAAATCTTAGAAATAAAAAAGTTAGCCAATATTTTCCTGCTGACCTTCGTCTTGGTGAATTATCATAATAATTTTGAAATTCTCTAACCAAACTATTCAATTCTTCATTATTGAAATATTTAATTTTACTTGCTGATTCTGTCAATTGAGGCAAATTACTAAACTGAATGCTTTTCATTATTAAAACCTTTTAACTGTAATATTATATTATGTATTATTACATCTTATTTAAAAATTTCAATTCTTAATCTAAGACATTTTTACCTATTTTATGCGGTTTTGATTCATTTTCTTCAAGTGTAATAAAACAATTAAAATATTACACTTGTAATCAGCAGTTATAATTATAGACAAAATTAATAATTTTTTAATAGGAATAAATTTACCCGGTTACAATTATAGAAATACTTTGTAATAAAAATATAGAACCAGCAGATCGTCACCTTTTTTTACATTATAAGCTTATCTCTGAGCAAATTTTGGAATTTTTCCGCAACTTTCCTTGAAAAATATTTTTCCTATGTGGTAAAATTTAAAGGAATAATGAAATAGGGGGATGTCATGCCAAAAGATCTTATAGAATCAACCAAAACGGGAATAAAAAATTTTGAAACCTTAAAAGAAAAATATAAGAAGTTTGTACCAATATTAAAACAAGCTTCAGAAATAGAACTGAATGAATCGGATACATGTAATTTAGTAACTAAAATTTTAGAAGAATTGTTAGATTATACTATTTTTGAGATTACAACTGAACATCGCATTAGAAATCAATATGCTGATTTTGCTATAAAAGTAGATGGACAAATATTATTTATTATAGAAGTGAAATCATTAAAAACAAAGTTAAACGACAATCATTTAACACAGGCTGCTACTTATGCTGCAAATGAGGGAGTTGAGTGGGTACTTTTAACAAATGGAATTGAATGGAAACTTTATCATGTAAATTTTGAAAAACCAATATCTTGGGAACTTGTTTTTGACATATCACTGTTAGAAAATAAGCACAATATGTTGGAAAAATTGTGTTTGTTAACAAAATATAGTTTTTTAAGAAATGAGGTTGGTAAGTATAATGAAAGACTACAAGCATTGAGCGAAACTGTAGTCAAAAAAGTTTTGTTAACAGATGATGTTATAAAAGCAATTGTAAAAGGATTAAAGAAAGAAACTGGTTATAATAAAATTGAACCTGAAAAAGTAAAGAAAGTTGTAAAGAGGTTACTTGAGGTTAAGCAATAAAAGAACGGGCAATGGCCCGCTTTTTTATTTTATAAGCTTATCTCTGATAAATCTGAAATTTTTCTGCAACTTTCCTTGAAAAATATTTTTCCTGTGTGGTAAAATTTTAAAGTAGTAATGAAATAATGGGGGAGTTTTATGAACAGAAAGGTAGATTTTATAACTGATAGAGTTTTCAATTTTTGTTTATCAGATGTTGTCGATAGACAGGTTGATGAATTAATAGGGTTATGCAAAGGTGTGATTGCTGATAGGGTTATTACGGAATCTGAAGCAAAATATATTTTGAAATGGCTTGAAAATAATAAAGAGTCATTAAATATGTATCCTAACAATATTATATATGATAGATTATCAGTAATGTTTGCTGATGGAGTATTAGATGAAGAAGAAAAGAAGGATTTACTTAACTTATTAGCTGATATAACCGGAGAGCGTGTTGATTCGGATTATTCTTTGCATAATTTGAGTGCAAGGTTGCCATATACGAATCCGTTGCCAGAAATTGAATATGAAGGTAGAGTTTTTTGTTTTACTGGGCAACTAGCAAGTATGCCAAGAAGCAAAGCAGCAAAGATAGTAGAACAAAAAGGTGGTATATTTAAAAAAGATTTTTCCAAACAAGTGAATTATCTTGTTGTTGGGATAATTAGTAATCCTAACTGGAAACACTCAACACATGGTAGAAAAATTGAAAAAGCTTTGACGTATATAAACAACGAAGGTTTGGATATTAAAATAATTCCTGAAGAGCACTGGATAAGGTTTATTTGATTACAATAAATGGGCTGTTGCCTGATTTTTTATAAGCTTATCTCTGAGTAAATTCTGAAAATTTTCCGCAACTTCTCTTGAAAGGTGTTTTTCCTAAATGGTAAAATTTTAAAAAAAGATATTAACAAGAGGTAAAAAAATGAGGATGCTTTTTGCTCTATTAATTCTATTATTTTCTTTAAATTTGCATGCGGAAAATTGGGAGTTATTACTGAAAGGTAAAACAGTGAAGTGTGAAGAACAGCTTGAAAAATATGGTAAATATGCTCCAGAATGTAAGGCTTATATTTTATTTAAGCTTACACCTGATATAGTGATAAAAAAAACTAAGACGTTTAAATTTTACCATTTTCTATTTTTTGTTGGAGATAAAAAGCATCCTATTGATGTAGTATATACTGAATATAATTCTGAAATTGTTGCTATTAGAATAGATAAGTTGCCACCTGGTTATACTGCAATGGTTTTGACGACATTACCTGATGAAATAGCAATTACTAACATAGCAAAAAAGGATACATTTTATTATTTTCCTATTAACAACCCTTTAAATGTAAGGGTTGTTTCAAATACGCAAAAATAAAAAATATAAAAGTAAAGTTGTAAAAAATTCCCGCAACTTTTCTTGAAAAATATTTTTCCTACGTGCTAAAATTTTAAAGTAGTCATTAAATAATGGAAGGGGGGAGAATGAAATAAAAAATGGGAACTGCTTATGAACGATGTCATCACTTCTTTAATAATAATAGGATTTATCTATTTTATTTTTAAAAAAGTAGTAAGAGGGCCTAAGAGGCAACCAAATAATATAATTTACAGTAAAACTTATAAATCAAAACGATTCACAGGTTTTGATGAAAGTGCATTTTACACACCTAAAGGTAATTTTAAGTTTCCTAAATATAATATTAGTAGCCCTATAAGAATTCGTGATGTTTCTGATTATCAGGACATTAGAGAAAGTTTAAAAGACGACGAGATAAGAATTAAAAGCATTGAGGATTTCAATGAGTTTTTTTCTTATTATGACTTGCAATTTGAAGTGGAATCAATAGTTGAATGTTTTCAAAGATTAAAGAATTATTTTAATAAGGATTTAGAGTGGGCTAAAAAGTTACGTGCTGATATGTTAGAAGATTTACTTTATTTTTGTGAAGATAGTGATGCAGTTATATTTAATGAATATGATAAGTGGTATGATATTTTAAAAAATACTAATTTTATAAGAGAGATTGAATATTCTAAAGATAAGTATTTGTCAGATCTTTTAGTAAAAGACTTAAAGGAAATATGCAAGAAAAATGGCCTAAAAGTTTCAGGAAACAAGAAAGAATTGATTCAAAGAATTAAGGATTCAGAAATCACTATTGAAATACCTAAACATTATGAAATTACAAAAGATATATGTGATGAAGTAATGAAAATTTGTGATTTCTATATCATTACAATAGAAAATCTTATCAAAGACTTTCACCCTTTTTATAAATATGCGATATGGGATGGTGTTTATGACAGTTCACAATGTATTTATATGACAAATATCGTTAAAGAAAAAATTAAGGAATTGGAAAAAATAATTAAATGTAATTAAAGTTGATAGATAAATATAACTAACCATATTGAATATTAATAACACAGCAGGCCGTCGCTCGCATTTTTATTCCCTCAACTTTTCTTGCATTGATTAAGTAATATATGGTAAAATTATTTATAATTTATTAAAGGGGGATGTCATGAAAAAATCTTTAATTATTCTTGTGTTTGTATTAATAGCGTCATTCGTCTATGCCGATGTTTATGTGAATGGCTATTATCGTAGTAATGGAACTTATGTGAGCCCTCATTATAGAAGCAATCCTGATGGTAATGTTTGGAATAATTGGTCAACAAGAGGGAATATTAATCCTTATACGGGACAGAGGGGATACAAAAATCCTTATCCTTCAGGTAGCTTGTTTAATAATAGTAACAGTTTTGGGAATACTTATAAGTCAAATAGTTTATGGAGGTAATATTAAACTATGCGGGCTGATGCCCGCTTTATTAAATCAAAACATTAATTAAAAAAGGAGGTAATGATGAGTATTAAAATGGATAAAAACAAAATAGCAAACTGTGATACAGCTTGAGAAGTGGAGAAGGAAGATGATTTTCTCGATGAAATAATTGAAAATGAAAAGGTTTCGAGATATAATTATTTAAAAGTTTATTTTGGAGATTTATTTGTTTCAAGTGAAAGTATCGGTAAAATTTTAGGGAATGTAAAAATGATATAGATTTTAATTTTTTAAACAGTTTATAAATAGAAAATTGAGTTTAGGGATAACAATGAAGACTTATTTTCAAACTGAAAATGGCAAATTTATTATAGAAGATTTTTTCAAATTATATGATACCTACCTTAGCAAACACTATAAAAACAAATTTCAGCTAATTTTAACTTCTCCACCTTTTCCTTTGAATGCAAAGAAACAGTATGGTAATTATCAGGGTGATGAATACAAAAACTGGTTTATACAGTTGGCACCTTTATTTTCGAATTTATTAAAAGAAGATGGTTCTATAGTAATTGAATTGGGCAATGCATGGGAGCCTGGAAGGCCAGTGCAATCTACATTACATTTAGAATGTCTTCTAAATTTTGTGCATCATGAAGAGGCAGGGTTACGTCTTATCCAAGAATTTATTGTTTATAATCCTTCGAGACTTCCTTCTCCTGCGCAATGGGTTACAGTAAATAGAATTAGGACAATTGATAGTTATACACATATATGGTGGATAGCAAAGAGTGATTTTCCAAAGGCTGACAATCGTAAAGTATTGAGACCTTATAGTAAAAGTATGAAGTCGTTATTGGCCAAAAAAAAATACAATGCAGGTAAGCGTCCATCAGAACATAATATAGGTAAAAAAAGTTTTTTAAAAAACAATGGAGGGAGCATTGCTCATAATTTTTTTGAGTTGGAGCCTTTAGATGAAAAACGAGAGGTAAGACTACCACATAATGTGCTCAGCTTTTCTAATACCAATTCGAATGATTTCTTTCTTAAAACGTGTCGGGAGCGTGGCATAACTCCACATCCAGCCAGAATGCATAAAGGGATAGTGGAGTTTTTTATTGAGTTTCTTACAGATGAGGACGACCTGATTTTGGATCCTTTTGCTGGAAGTAATACCACCGGTTATTGTGCCGAAAAAATGAATAGAAGATGGATTTCTTGTGAAATCAATGAGAAATATGCTGAGCAAGCGAAAATAAGATTTGAAGATCCATTATTAAATAATAGAATCTTACAGGAGTTGTGATAATGGACTCAGTTTTAAGTAAAATTGAAAGCGAAATTAAAACAATTTTTAGGGATGGTAGGAAAGAAGAAAATTTTGTAGGTCGTCCTTTCTATTTGGATTATAACAAAGCTCTTATTTTGGTTTCAGATGCTTGGAAGTGGAGAGTTAAAGGGATACCCCAAGGTGCATTTCTGCTTGCTTTTTATGAAGGTGAAGATGATGTGGAAGAAGCTATTTTGCTGAGAGCTTTGACGCCGACAAAATTACCTACAGATAATAATGTTATAAGTGCTATGATTGAATATTATAAGGATAATTTAGATACATCAGGTCGGGCTGGGGCTAAAAAGGAAAGTAAATTAGATGATTTTACAAGGTATGAGTTTAGTTTTTCTGGATTAGAATGTAGGATTTTGGGAGTTTTTTATAAAACTGTTATTGATGGTAAAGAAAAAATAGAATTTGGAGCTGATTTGGAAAATTTTTATTCGGCAAATAATTATAAAGTATATAAAGCCAGGGGAAAAGTTTTAGAAGAGATAGTAAATCAAAGAGTTGGAGATGTTATTCCAGGAAATGAAAATGAGTTTAAAATTGGAAAGGTTAGATACAGTTCAACCAGGCGTTTCCAAAATCAAGAACCTGAAGAAATAAAAGTTTACATCAGTCCGAAGGACTTTTTAGGAAAACGAACTGCTTTGTTTGGAATGACCAGAACCGGAAAATCTAACACAGTGAAAAAGATAATAGAAGCAACAGCCGAGATTTCTAAAAAAGCGAAAAATAAATTAAACGATTCTATTTCTCCTGAAGAAGCATTGGAAATGTTTGATAAAAGTGGGGCACCAAAATATCCAGTAGGACAAATTATTTTTGATATAAATGGTGAATATGCTAATGCAAATATGCAAGATGAAGGAACTGCTATCTTTGAATTGTATAAAGAAGATGTAATTCGATATAGTGTTTTAGAAAAAGAGGGTTTTAATGTAATGAAAGTCAATTTTTATAAGGACATAGAAGCAGGGTTTTCTTTGATATTAAACCATTTTAGAGAAGTTGGTGAAAATTCAGATTATGTAAATAGTTTTTTATCAATATCTCTTGAGAAACCTGAAGATTATGAAGATGACTATAGTGTGAAAACTAGATATGATAGAAAAGTGGCAGCATATTTGTGTTGTCTATACAAAGCTGGATTTGCACCTCCTGATGGTTTTAAAGTAAAATTTAAGGGGAATAAAGAAATAAATGAAAAAATAAGGGAAGAAAATCCAATAAATCCTGAAAGAGGGATTTCCTTGGCAGATGCCTGTACATGGTTTGAGAAAGTTTGGAATCATTATAAAGATTGGGATTTTTTTTCCAATTATTATGAAGAGAAAGGTAGAGAGTGGGCAGATGAAGAATTAAAAGCAATTCTTGGTTTTTTAACAAGGCACAAAGAACCGGGGAGCAGTAGCCTGGTTAGTGGTTATTTAAAGTTAAAACCATTAAAAAAGCTTCATAGTAAAAATGCACTTGTTTCATTTGAAAAGAATATAATTAAAAATCTTAGAGATGGAAAAATAATAATAGTTGATTTATCGCAGGGTGATCCTGAAATTCAAAATCTCTATTCAGAAAGAATATGTAGGGAAATTTTCAATGATGCTATGAGAAGGTTCATCGCAACGAAGCCCAATAATTTTATTCAATTCTATTTTGAAGAAGCACATAACTTGTTTCCTAAAAAGGATGATAAAGATTTAAGTCAGATTTACAATAGAATTGCTAAAGAAGGGGCAAAATTAAATTTAGGGATGATTTATGCTACTCAGGAAGTAAGTTCTATATCTTCTAATATTTTGAAAAATACACAAAATTGGTTTATTGCCCATCTAAACAATGAAGACGAAACAAAAGAATTAAAAAAATACTATGATTTCTCAGATTTTACGGATTCTTTAATTAAATTTAGTGCTAATAATGATAAAGGTTTTGTGAGAATGAAGACATATTCTAATCCTTTTGTTGTGCCAGTTCAAATTGATAAGTTTTTAGCAGATAGGAGATAGGATGGGGTATACTGGTAGGAGAAGACCCAATCAATGGGCAAGTAAAGCGTCTCATACTTTTTTAATTAAAGACAATGATGTTAGAACATTTTTAGAAAAGTGTTCTTTCCCTAAAGAAAAAGATGAAATATCTATTGATAATAAATATATTTATGAAACAATTGAGATTACTGATAATCCAATTAAACTAATTATCGCAGTTGATGGTGGTTATAATGAAGCAAACGTAAAAAAGAAATTTCCTTCTGCTTCTTTGGCATTTTTTCAATTTGGCGCACTATCTTTTTCTGTTGAGGATTTAAGAAATTTATCTCATGATCCTTTTATTTTCCCTGAGCAAATAGCCAAACTTAAAGAATTAGAACGAATAAAATTAGTTATTCCTGTAAGAAATATTACTTATTATGAACAAACTACTTTAACTGATTCAATTCGTAAAGCAATATATGATTTTTTTATGGTTCCCAGAGATGCTTTTAGTTTTATGGATGTTTTATATTGGTTAGTTTTTGAGATTTATAATACTGATAAGGTTGAGTTTTATAATTTAGCAAGTCATCCTAATAAAAATTCCGATGCGAAAAATATAAAACTATTTCGTGATAAAATGAATAAAGATTTTACATTTGAGCATGAAGATGGAAAAATTTATTTAACGGATATTTTCAGATTACATGAAGCTATTGACGATGAATTAGGGGCACATGGTATTTTAGGTTATATTACTGGTTTAATCGAACAGATAATAATTGCATATTACATAAAATTTATCTATGAAAAAAAACCTGATTTATTAAACGAAATTCTTTTTATAAAAGATGGCCCTTTAGCATTTTTTGGACAAACAGCAAATATGCATAAGCCATTCAGAAAATTGTTTAATTATCTGTCAAAGAAATATAACGTTTTTATTGTAGGTTTGGAAAAAAGCGGTCCATTTGTTGAACACGCGATTGAACTATGCGATACCACAAATGGTAAGCCAATTTTGGAAAGAGGAAAATATTTGTTGCTCAGCAACAAACACATTTATAAATATATTTTGCCAGGGGATCCTGAAGATGAAAAACCTTATGCTCGAACTTCATATTATAGTGCAAAATTAATATTTCATTCAAAGAATGGATATATATATGTATTAACTATACCGGTAGAGGATGAAAATATAGTATTAGATCCTCAGAAAGAAAATTTTAAAAATATTGATATTATTTTAAATAATCTTGAGTATTTAAAATGTGATATGTATGATAATTCACTAATTCCTGTTGCATTGGTAAATCAGTTGGTTTCAATAGCAGACCATCCCAGTTCTGTATTATTAGAAAAGTTCTCAAAACGTGAAATAAAATAGTTTATTAATAGTAAAACACTTTAAGTGGGAGGGGTGTTGGAGAGTGAAAATTTTATTGACTTTTGAGGAAATTGGTCGATATAAATAATAAAAGAAAAATTAGGAATTGATATGGAAACAAAAAAGGTAAAAGTAAAATATATAAAAACTAAAGATTTTACTCAGAAATTTGTAAATGGTGCTTATGGCGGTTTAAATTTGAATGGATTAGTTACATTAAAGTTTTATTATGAGGATTTAACATTGCCGGAGAGTGTAGAGCTTGATGTGGATGAAAAAACTGGTTTAGTAGAGGAAAGTAAAATAAACAAACAAGAGTTTGATGGTGAAAGACGGGTTGAAATAGAATTGATTATGACTCCTGATAAAGCTAGAGAGATTGCACAGTTTATATTGGACGTAGTGGAAGGAAAGATCTTTAAGGACAAGGAGTAAGTAGAATATGGCTCATATAAAGTATGTTGAGAGTTATATTAGAAAACCGCCAGTTGTGTTGAAGTGTATTAATCAAACAACACCTCAATACATTGATAGCAATAAAGCAAGCGATATCTATTTGAATAAAATAATAAAGAATACTTTGAAAATTATTGAAGATAAAATTAAGAGTGTTTTTGATGGTGAAGTGGAGTTTAAAGTTGAGGATGGGAAATTTTATTTTATTTTAAAAGATGCTGATGTTGATGTTTATGATAAACTTGATGATATTTATGATTATATTTACGAACAACCTTTTCCGTTGATTGAAAAAATATTTATAACGACAGTTTAATGGGATATGAGTTTTGATTTTTATAAATTTCTTGAAGTTTCAAAAACAATAAAAAATAACTCACAATGGGTTGAAGAGCAGCATTTTATTCGAACCGGGATTAGTAGGGCTTATTATTCCGTTTTCCGGCCTGCACGTGATAAAATTAAAAGATTTGATTTTTATGATTTTATGAGTGAGTTTAAAGGTTCTCATGATGAAATAGTTAAAGTTTTAAAGATATTAGGTATAAAACAAAGAAAGATACGGAGTTTACCACACATATTTGAAACTTTAAGAAGATTGAGAGTAAATGCTGATTATAAAGATGAAAAGTTGAACAAAGAAGACTTAGAGAAGGCAATATCTCACGCTGAAAGATGTCATAGTTTAATAAAGCAGATTCAGAGATATTGATTTGATTTCTATTTTATAAAATTTATAATTATAAGTTTCAAACGGTGCTTTGGTAGTTTGTCAATACCTTTATTGTGGTTTTTGATCTTTTTCTAATTCCTTTTTCACCTCCATATACTCTCTCCACATTCATACCACACGGCCGCTGATCCTATTCTGTTTTAGCAAGTTTTCTATAAGCATCTTATATTTTCAGCCTGCTGTAATATAATTAAAAAAACCTTTCCTGTTCTTCGATATCACAGTTTTTTAATTTGCTTTTGACATATTTCACCCACTATTACAATTTTTCTAGAGGTAAATTGGCTCTTAATAAGTAAACAACCATCAGCGTGGTTAAAGGTATCCCATAGATAAATAAAAAAGGATTTACAGGAATCGGAGAAAATACATAACCGAATATAAACATAAGTTTCATGGCCAAAGCAAGTCTTAAAATCCAATGAAATTTTAACGAGCTTGTTATTTCAAATTTTTCTATTTTCTTTTTATAGCGTAGATTTCCTTCCACTAATCCCAATATTATAGCAGCTATCAGAAGAGGGAGCATGAATTTATACATATACAATCTGATAATAGATAATTGCATTATAGGCTTAAACCAACCCTCTACACCATAATACGCTCTTCTCAATGCTCCTTTCATAAAATTGTCTATAAAATTAGTTACATTTATTACAAACTCTATATCTTCCTTATCTGCTACCATTTTAAAATGTTCCTGTTCTTTCACTAAAAGATTCCATTTATAATCAGGATTATTATTTGACTTATATTTATAGATAAAGAACTCTCCTGCTATTATTATCAGCAAAAAGAATACAATCCAGTATCTAAATGTGCTTACTGTTGCCACTTCAGACATACTCTAACCCCCTATTGCTTTCTATAACTTTTTCCATAAAGCGGTTTTCAATTTTGTCTGATATTAGCGGCATTCTGACTTTATACGGCAACCTGCCTTGGGTATACATAAAAACCTCGCCTTTTGGCAGTGAAGTTAATAATTGGGGTTCTATTAAATCTACTTCCTTATTTAACAATCTTTCACCTGAATTTGTTCCATAATATATTCCATTGTCGCCAACATCCGGACTTACGCTTATTGTTTTCATCCTTTCTTTAATAACGGTCTTCCCAAACATCTCCGAAAACAGTTTGGCAACCTCTATTTCCGGCACTCTGAAGAAAATCTTATTGTTTGTGTTAGCAAGTATCTGCATTGCTTTAGGTTCGCTAACAACACTTTCAACGTCTTTGCTTGTTTGCATGGCAAGAGTTACTCTGACGCCCGCTCCACGAGCCTTGTTTAGTAAATCTACATATCCATCGAAAATTACATTGTAAAATTCATCTACGAATACATTTAAAGGGAACTCAACATCAGGATAGTGAGCATATATTGAACCAACATAAAATAGTAAATCCTGCAAAGCCATTCGGCCGACATTTCTCGCTACCTGATTGTCAATCATTGAGCTTAAATAAAAATATACCACTTTATTCTTATTAATAACTTTCTCAAATGTTATATCCGATGGTATTGTCGATAACAAATCTCCAATTTCACCGTGACTTAAAGAAGCTAATACAGGTTCAAGTGAAGCTGTTACTTTAGCAAAGTGATCTCTCGGATGACTTTCAATCTTTTTAAGGTATTTCAGAGCAGGCTCAAGTTTTGTTACTATAGCTTCATCGTTACTCATTTTTGCTTCATTGTATCTTTTTGTAAACTTTGTCATCAATTCTTCAAAATCAATAAGAGAATATCTATGTATTGACCTGATAGTCGGTTTTTCATCAAGAGATAAAAGGGCTGATGTAATTCCCAGTATCAAATTCCATGCAAAATCAGCATAAAAAGGTTCTTCGCCTATATCCATTATGGACCTTATTCTTGACGCTATATCTGTGGGCTTTGAAAAATTTTCAAGAGGGTTATATGTGCTACTGCTTTTAGGATGCGCAAGAGAAAAGAACATAAAATCATTTTTCCTACCAGCTTTAATACATAAATCATATACTCTATCAACAAGTTGATTATCCCCCTTCGGATCAATGACCACAACAGGTTCATTTTGTAAAATCGCTTGTCCGATAAACAGTTCTAAAGCCCTCGTTTTACCCACGCCTGTTGTTCCTACAATGGCTGTATGGGTATTTAATTCTTCAACAGGCAAATAAATATTTTTTTCTTCTTTCTTCCCTATTCCATGAATAAGAGATAATCCATCGCTATTAGGATTAAGAAGCCCATCCAATCTGTTCATGCTTTTTAAATCATACATTTTCTGAACGTGGTCGTTTTGCCATACAAATCCTTTACCGATAAACACCTTATCTTTTGGTATTTTTCCTTTTTTCAGACTAACTGTTAGAGAACTATTTTTGCTCATTTGCTTAATTAAAGATGATTTTTCCAGATATTTATAGAACCTTGTAAAAGACAGGAGTATAATTGAAACTCCTGTCAAAATGCCTATTTTGTCTCCTAACAATAAGTAATGCCTGAAATATAGAACCACACAGCCTAAAAAAAACTCTATAATAAACGGTTTCAGGTAATAATTTTGAACATACATTGTTGGGCCTGCCTCAGTTTTACTTTTTAGACTTATCCAATTCCATATTTACTATTTCATAGATAAGGTTCGGTTGGTAACCCTCAACAGGATGACTATTGACTAAAATATACGGAGTTCCTTTAATTCCTAATGCTTGTCCTTCCTTTTTATTGCGTTCAATTTTATCTTTTATTTCCTGAGAATTTAAATACTTATAAAACTCTACAAGCTTATTTTTAGGCAGTTGATTTTCAAAAGTTTTTAATATCTCATCATTATTTTTGCCATTAAAATCATATTTATACATATCCCACTTGTAACCAAGTTTCTTTCCCGCTTCGTATATTTTTGCTAATAGCTCTGCATGTTTATGGAATGGCAATGGATAATGTTTATAAAATATGGCAATTTTTCCTTTATGTTTTTTGATAATGTATTGCATCTCCTTTGATACTCTTTTACAGAATGGACATTCAAAATCGCTAAAAACCACAATTTTTACAGGAGCATTTATATTTCCATACATCAATTCATCGCTTCTGATTTCAACATCAATAGTATCGCTTATCGCTTTTATGTAGTTAATAATATTTTCACCTGTTTTTAAATCTGCGAGGCCGGTAATTACATATTTTCCATCTGTATAAAATCCAAAAGTTTTATTATCTGCGTCGGTAGTTATATTGAGTTTTACATATTTAAATCCTTCCAGCACCTTAGGATCGATTTCATCGACTATTGTAACTTTACCCTTATGATGAAGTCTTTTTTTAATTATTTTTGCGACTTTTTTTGCTGTTTTTGAATATTCTTTTTCTGCCGAATGTCCTAAAGTTACTGTTGCAAGATTCAGGATCATTCCTAAAAATAGGATACCTGCTAAAGTAGCCAATGCTTGAATTGTTTGGTTGATTGTTTCGTACTTAAATATTCTTATCATGTAAAACCTCCTTTATTATTTTTGGCTAAATATAATCGAATTTTGGTATCCAAAGTGTGGTATTTGAGACGATTCTGATTTTTTTTGACAATAAAAAACCCGCTATCCTCAAAAGGGACAGCGGGTTAACAGCAGTTTTTAAAAAATTATTATTTATATCTAAAACTACTTGATTTTAAGCAGGTTTAGCTTAAATTGTCAAATATGGAAAGGTTGTTAAGTATTTTAGAGGCTGCCAAAATACTTGGAGTTTCCATATCAATTCTTAGAAGGTGGGAGCAAGAGGATAAATTAATACCCGACACCAGAACAAAAGGCAGGCAAAGAAGATATAAATTATCAACGCTCCTATCTGTTTTGTGCATCTAATGGTTGGGATTTTGAAATAATAAGCGATTTAGGAAGTGGTATAAACTACAAAAAAAAGGTTTAAA
The DNA here is from genome assembly GCF_008362905.1 of Deferribacter autotrophicus. Lineage (NCBI taxonomy): Bacteria > Pseudomonadati > Deferribacterota > Deferribacteres > Deferribacterales > Deferribacteraceae > Deferribacter > Deferribacter autotrophicus. The sequence continues at coordinate 61,663 of NZ_VFJB01000007.1, read as the reverse complement.
AAAGCTTATCAACGCCATAATTGATGGGAGGTTGGCAGGCTTATCATAACTCATAAAGATAGACTTTTAAGGTTTGGAGCAGAACTAATATTTGCTATTTGTGAGGCTAAAGAGGTAGAGGTAGTTATAATCAATACAATGGTGAAGATACATCCAGTTTTGAAGAGGAATTAGTCAAAGATGTTTTTGAGATAATAACCGTATTCTCAGTAAGGTTATACGGCAGTAGGTCAAACAAAAACAAAAAGCTAATAGAAAATATGCAAAAGGCAGTAAGCGATGCAGTTAGCTCACAAAATTAGGTTAGACCCTAATAATAAGCAAATAACATACTTTAAAAAAGCCTGCGGTGTAGCCAGATTTGTATGGAATTGGGCTTTAGAGAATTGGGAAAAACAGTATAAAACTGGCAAAAAGCCAAACGCTTTAGAGCTCAAAAAGCAATTCAACTCTATAAAAAGAAAAGAATACCCCTTTGTTTTAGAGGTAACAAAATACGCCTCTCAACAGCCATTTTTACAACTACAAGAAGCTTTTGGTAGATATTTTAAAGGATTAGCCAGAAAACCAAGATTTAAAAAGAAAAAGTCCAATAAAGATAGTTTTTACATCGGTGGAGACCAGATAAAAGTACACGACAACAAAGTGAGAATACCAAAACTCGGTTGGGTAAGAATGAGGGAAAACTTAAGGTTTAACGGTAAAATCCTAAATGCAACCGTATCCTGCAAAGCTGGTAAGTGGTTTATATCTTTTACTATTGATGTGGTTCAAAACCCATACCAACCCTGCGAGAACCAAGCAGAGGTTGGTGTGGATTTGGGAATAGAAAAACTTGCAGTGCTGTCTGATGGGACTTTTTTTGAAAATATCAAAACTCTAAACAGGTATGAAAAGCGTTTAAAAAGATTACAGCGTCAGCTTTCAAGGAAACAAAAAGGCTCTAACAGATACAAAAAACAGGTTGTAAGGATAGAAAAACTATACTATAGAATAAGAAACATTCGCAGTGATTATCTGCATAAAATAACCACTTATCTAACCAAAAATTACAAAACCATTGTGATTGAGGACTTAAATGTAAAAGGTTTACTTAAAAATCACCATCTTGCCAAAGCTATATCGGATGTAGGTTTCCATGAACTTAAAAGACAACTTGAATACAAAACACAACTAAGAGGCAACAACCTTATTATTGTAAATAGGTGGTTTCCAAGCTCTAAGATCTGTTCAAAGTGCGGCTATGTAAATTACAACTTAAAATTAAGCGACAGAACCTTCAAGTGTCCTAACTGTGGTTTGGTAATTAATAGAGACTTAAACGCCGCTATCAACCTGTTAAATTACGGTAGGGTGAGTTCCACCCGAACCTATACGCCTGTGGAGAGAGGCTCTGTGGACGACCGTAGCCTTGTGCTACCTAAGAAGCACCCTCTCGCTGAAGCAGGAACTCAGCAAAACCTAACTATGGTTAGGTTTGAGTAAGTCTGAGAGAACGGCTTCCGAGAGATGTTCCCCTCTGCCAGAAGCAGAGAGGCACTCCCTTGCGGGAGGTTTCAATCCCAGTTCTATAAACAACTGGGTAATATATTCAATTCTTCTTTTTTCCCTAACTTTAATGTATTTTGTTTTTTCCCATATTTCTAACATCAATTGAGATATTTTATGTTCACGCATAAGTCATCTCATCAATAATTATTGTTGCAATTTCTTTTAGCCACTTCTCAAGTCCCAACCATTCCTCAACAGTTACTTCATAAATTCTGCCTGATAAAAGTTTAAATCTTATCATAAGACTACCTCCTATCCTTTTTTGGGTGGGCAACCCACAAAGGACATGGAAGGGAGAGCGGAGGCAGATCATAGACTCTCCCGATGGTCACCCCAAACCACCACGGTTACCATGCACTCTATGGGTTGCCCAACCCCCAAGGATAGGAGATTTAATTAGAAAGTGGCTAACGGGATTAACCCGCTAAGCCACTTCTTCTATTTCTAATGCTTTTAATAAGTCATCAATCGTTACATACTCTAGTGTATAGTTACCAACTTCTTTCTTTTTAGCATTTTCCCATGCTTTTTCTATAACAGTTTCAATTCCTGTTTCAATTGTCCTTGTCTTACCCTTTGAGGTTTTAATTTCTTTTCTTTCAATTTCAGTAAGATTTACTATTTCGTATGTCTCATCTAACTCTAAATCAGTTGTCATATCCTTTTCTCTATAAGATGAGAATATATCTTCAAGTTTCTTATTATCTTTATCACCATCAACAAGTGCTTTAGCCATTTGAATTGTCATTGATTCGCCTTCAGAAAGAGATGTCAAACCGTTTTCGGATAAATCACCTTCTACTGCAAGAGAAGTTTCCATTTTTGTCGCTATCAGCTTCATTGCCCTTTCCTGCATAGTATCATTGTAATACATATAATACACCCTAACGGGTTGTTTTTGCCCAATTCTCCATGACCTACGAGAAGCCTGTCTTAGGGTATATATGTTATACCCTGTTTGAAAAAATATAATTGTAGGAAAATCCAATAAATCTAACCCTGTCTTAACAAGGTTAGGATTACAGATTAGAACATCTGTATCTGGATTTTCCTTTAATTTTCTTTTTATCCATGCTTCCCGTTTGTCTGTTGCAGGAGAACCACTCCTTAACACAAGAGTTTTTATCCCGTTATTTTCAAGTCTTTCGACTAAATCAGGAATTAAATCTCTTGTGCCTGTGTGTTCTAGAAATATGGCACACTTACGGTTCTTTTGTTTTTCTTTCATTATTAGTTCTATTAGCTTTTTTTCTTTTGGAAGCATATACAAATCTATTGGTGGTGCAACAGCAATCTCTTCTTTGGTTGCTGGATCAATAGCAATTTCACCTCGTCTTGCCCCATCAGGCAAAGCGTAAAGAGAATTAACCATTGCTCCCAATAGCCTTGTGCTTCCAACAACCAACAACCTTTTAACTTCATCTACAAGCGAATTTTCAAAATGCTTGTAGATGTCATATTGTAATTCATCCATTTCAACACCTATCAGATATTCCGAATATTCAGGTAGCTGATCCGAAACATCTGACAACTTCATAAAATAAGTGCTATCTAAAATAAATTCTGGTAGAAGTCCTGGGGACATACCCGGTTTTGAGTGAACTTTAACACTCTTTAACCTTGCTCCAATAGAAGAGCTTCTACCAGAGTCTTTTACATACACTCTTGTTTCTTCAATTACCCCATAGTTCCTTTCAAAAGATGTTACGGAACTATGAGTATATCCCTTTTCTATAAACCTTTTCGTAAACATTCTAAAAAGGATATAGAAAAGGTTTTTTGCATATCCGCCCATTAGAGTTCCTGTCATTGCAAGTGTTTTATCAGCAACACTTACAAGGTTAGCCATTGCTTGACCAACCGCAGTGTCGCCACCTTTTAATTCGTGAACTTCATCTAATATTAGAAAATCAATTCTTATTTTTTTTCTTTTTATATATTCTGCTAATCCATATCTGCGGAATCTATCTTTATCTGCGTAGTATAGAGGTGTTTTACATACCGCACATTTAGGCATTGTGTTACCAATTACATTGTCAATAGATAACTCGACTCCGCAATCTGGACATTTATTTAAGGTGTCATTATCATTCAGTCTTTTCACATATTTTACAGAGTAATGTAATTTAGCAGTGGTGTTTTTTAATACCCAATACTCAATTCCTTGCGGTTTTGATTTGTCTATATCAGATATGGACCTCAAAACCTTTACTTTGGCATTAGGTATTGTTTCCTTTATTTCTCTTACCCATTTTTCCGCTAAATGGGGAGGACAAACAACAAGTGTTCTTTTGTTCTTTTTGGGATTTAGATATGCAACACTCATTCCCATTATTGTTTTTCCTGTTCCCATTTCAGCGGTTAAGATAAGAGATTTTTTGTTTTCCTTATAAAACCCTTTAGCCAACGCTAAAATAGCGTGCCTCTGGGCATTAAAGGGTTTTCTTAATAATTTATTTAACTTATGATTTTCTTTCTTTTCCCACTCACCAATTTGAGCAGGGTTATAAATAGGATTTAGTTTTTTTAATACTTTTTCTTTTAGTGTATCACCAAATTCATTTAAAAAGTCTTTTAAGGATAATTCTTTTTTATTTTCTTCATCTTTTTCTATTTCGTTAAATGTTACTTTTGAGTTTGGCAAGGTTTCAAGATACTCTTGTAAACTTGCCTTACTCCTCGTAACTTTTATAAATTCATCAAGATATATGTCTGCGTCTGCTTCTAAAATACCGCCTTTTTCGACTATTTCTACTAATTCGTCCAATTTTCTTGCTTTTTCAAATGCTCCTCCGACTGTTCCGCCTATGCTAAATATTTCGTGCAAGGAAAAATCCCCAAATTCTGGGAAATCCCCTACTACAAATCCAAATACTATACCATCTCTTTTGCCTACATATTCGAGAGGAAACCAATACCAATCTAATTTGACATTGTAAAAAAAGAAATATGTCTCATACTTTTGTAGAAATTTTTTCATAACCTGCCTCCTTTTATTTTTTTCTTGCGGGAGGCAGGCATAATTATCCCCCCTGCGGGGAGTTACCTGCCCCCCGCAGGGGTTTTTATCCATATTTTAGTTAGTTTAGTGCTAATCTTCTTTCCTTTAGATTATTAATTATTTCATTTTCAATATAGCTTTCTTCTGGTATTTCTATTTCCACAGCACTTTTGTACCCGAATGTATTTAATGGTATTGGATTAACCAATTCCATTATAAACTCTTTCCATTCAGGAATTAATGGGGTTGATATTTTACTGTCTATCAGCTCATATATCTTTTCAATAGTAGGTTCAATAATTACTGCTACTTTATTTATTTGATTAAACACAAATAATTCTTTTTGGTAGAGCAAACAATGAACCAAATTTTGCCCTACCTTTTTCTGTATGAATGTGTATTTAGTTGTATTACTCCTTGCCATTACTCCATCATTTTCAACTTCTATTTCTTCTCCCGTTAGTATCGCAGATGTTAAACCTTTAACTAATTCGGGAGTTCCAAATATTGACATAAGATAGATAAAACTACCTCTTTCAATATATTTATCAGTATATACTTCATTACCTAAATACTTTATTTTTCTATATCTTTCCATTTTTGCACCTCATTTAGTCATTTAATTTCGATAAATCGTAATTTTTTTAAATCTAAACTTCTGACTACTATCTGGTATTTCTTGACAGATTTCTCTACTAAACTTGCTTTTTCTTCGTCATAGTCGGAGTCTGTTTTTTCCATATATGACTTGATACTTCCTTTAACTATCAAGTCGTATTTATTATTTTTTAATCTACCATTCATTATACCGCTTGCTAAAAGCATTGCTAAATGCCCATTTCTCAACATTGCAAGCGGACGGATTTCCTCTACTTTTTGAATTTTCGTTAATTTATTGAATTCGGTATAAACTACCGAATTTTTTAACTGTTCTATTGCATCTTCTGGGTCAATACGAGTTGAGCTGAACGTTTTTAACTCAACCGTATTCGCTTCAACCTCATAAAGAGGACGATAATCACTTGTTAATATACTTTCGGTTGTCCAGAGAGTTTCATAAGCCCTCTCTGAGTCAACCATATTTATTATATTTTTTAGCATATTTCGATTATTGTTTATTAGTTCTTTATCAGCAAACGGTGTTGATTTTCCTATAATTACTATTTGCTTAAACTGTTTATAGAGTTCCTCTGGAAAAGCCAACACCCGTAAATTTTTCATTCTAAGGAAAAATCGATAAGTGTATTTTAGAGATAAAAATGGAATTACATAAATTATTACACCCTTCGTGTTTAGATAACGGAGATGAAATTGTAAAAATTTTTTCTCCGTTTTTTCACTATTCTCAGTTTCATTTTCTTTTACATCCCAATCATATGGTGGGTTTAAAAATAGCAAGTCAAAAGCATTATTTGTGATGCGTGTTTCATATAAAGCATCACAGTTTAATACTTTATATAGCTTTTGCCTTGCTGTTATTGCTCTTTCTTTATCTAACTCCACACCATAGGTTCTGACAGGTGCATTTTTGGTTAGTGTAGCGAGAGCTTCACCTGTTCCGCAACAGGTATCTAAACATCTTGCACCTGCTGAAAAAGATAATAGTTCTCTAATTTGTTCAACTACTTCCTTTGGAGTAGGATAATATCCCATTTTCTTTTGACTTTCTAACCTTGCCATTACTTTGCCTCCTTATTTTGTTTTTTTGCAGGAGGCAGTAATCCTCCCGCAGGAGGACTACGCCCCCTGCGGGGTGGGTTTTCACATTAAACCTTCTTGTTTCATTGATATGTAATCATCTACAGTTATAAGAATATGGTCTAAGACTCCTATTCCCAATATTTCTCCACATTTTTTAAGCCTTTCAGTAGCTTGTATGTCTGCATTACTGAATCTCAAATTTCCAGAGGGATGATTATGTGCAACTATTATATTCTTCACCCCTTTGAAAATTGCTAATCGAAAGACCTCTCTTGGTTCTATTAACGTTTCGTCTAAAGTTCCTAAAGAAACTAACTCAATATATTTAATGATATTTCTGGTGTTCAATCCTATGCACCAGAGATGCTCTTTGTCTTGATCAATTTTATGTTCTGAACATAAAATTGCTTGTAAAATCTTAGCTACATCTTTAGGGTTTTTTATCTTTTTACTTTTATATTCTTTCAAAATCATTTCTGCCTCCTTTTGTTTTTTCGCAGGAGACAGTAATCCCCCACAGGGGGATCAACTGCCCCCTGCGGGGGTAGGTATTATATGGTTAAAGCTCTTTTAGTTTCTTGGATTTTTCTCTCACCTTCCTTATTAAAGATGAGAGTATGATTTTTTTCATACCAGCGCTCAAAATCAGCGCTAGTATAAATATTGAAGCATTTTTTTATTGATTTGTTTTTTACATTAGAACACCCAGAACAAAAGTTCTGAATACCTTTTATTGTTCTATTCTTTGTATTAATTGCAAGTGTTTGGACCCTTCCTCTAATACATACAAGTTGATAATATAGTTCAAATATCCTCTTAAATTTAGGTTTGTGAATTTCAAATCCCTTTCCACCGGCATAAATACCGTTGGAAGCAATTATTTCTATTATTTCATTTAGTTCTTCCCTATTCATAATTTATCCCCCTTATCCACAAAGCGAATAACCGCAACTATGACACTTGCGACAACCTTCCTCAAATGCCATTGGCGATCCGCATTCTGGACAACTGCCATGGGGAGTTTTAGGGGAGTAATCTGTTATTATTTGTTTAATCTTTCCATATTGCTGGACTATTTCTTTTAAGAAAGGAGATGCTTCCTTTATTGATGGGAAAACAGTTTGATAATTATTTTCTGTAATAACTAATACTGCCATTTTCTACCTCCTGTCATATTTTTTGGTTACCCACCCAGAAAAGGACAGGAGGCAGTCGCAGTAATCCCCCGACAGGGGATTGACTACCCCCTGTCGGGGCGGGTTATTTAATTCATTCTTTCATTAATATTATTTGTTCTCACATAGTTGAGAATGTAGTTTAGTGAACAAATAAACTTTATAAATGCGTTGTAATTTCCGTAAAATACAGGATAACCTTTTTTATCAACAATCGTATATGTTGATGATAAGCTATGTGGTTTTTTGTTTACTTTAAGGCTTAAATTAATGGAATCTAAAAACTTTTTAATATCTTTTGCTTTTATTTTATTTAATTCATTAACAGCTGTCAGCATCTTTGCCTCCTTTCTTCACTATCGGAGGCAGGCACTAATCCCCTCATCGGGGACAGTTGCCTGCCCCCGATGGGGGTGGGTTTTACTTCAATGTTATGAAACTATAAGGATCGCCTTCTTTATAGAAAGGCGTTATATCTATTTCCGGATAAGCTTCTTTTAAAGCTTTTTCATCAAGAGTTTTACGTCCTTTTCTTGATTGATACTGAACTATGATATCATCGGCAATTCCCGTTTTGATACCTATTGATTCCATATACAGCTTAATTTCATTTTTTAATGACTTAGTTTCTTTTTCGATTTTAACCAATTCTTTTAGTTTTTTTACTCTTTGTTTCATATCGTCAGGAAACTCAACTTTTTCTCCCTTAATTAAAGCGGGACAATCAGTTTTATATGGACAACTGGAACATAAAAAACCTTGTTCAGTCTTAGGTTCTATTTGTCCGTCCAATGCCATTTTTATCTTTTTTGCCTTTTCTAATAAGGCATTAAAAATTACATTATTAGGTTCATAATTGTTAAATTCCTTCATTTCGCCTGTATTGATATTGATAACCAGAACTGAACCTTTTATTTCCGCATCAGGATATTTCAATATCATTAATCCTAATTGAAAATGAAGCTGTTGAATCCAGCTCTCATGAGGTTCATCTGGCATACTTGAAACAGTTTTTAATTCCAATACACCGATTTTGCTCATATCTTTGGTATAAAACACAAAATCTAAATGTGCTTTAAGATATGGCAAATCCGGATGTGTTAATTCCATTTGAGTTGTATATTTATAAGGAGTTTTATCAAATATCATTTTTAACAGATTTTCCGTTAAATGGCCACGCTGTAAACGTATTAAAGTCTCAACATCGTGTTCAACAGGATTTAGTTTACTTAGAACAACCTTTCTTGAACACTGAGCAATATCACTTGCTCCTATATATTCTTTACGGTTGCCTAATTCTATTTCTGATTTTTCTTTAATAATTTTAGGTAAGTATTTTTTTATTATTTCGTGAATCATTTCTGCCTCCCTAGTAATTTTTTCTTTGCAGGAGGCAGACTTATCCCCTCGCAGGGGACAGTATCTGCCCCCTGCGGGGATGGATTTTTATTTATCTGTGTTCAAGACGTTCAAGTTTATTTAAAATTTCCATAAAAAATAGAACCTGTCGAATATTGGTTGCTCCTGACATTTCGGCAACCTTCTGGAAGTCTGATAAATAGTCAGGTAAATCGTAACATGGGTCATCAAGCCATTGAAAAACCCTGTCATATCCATATCTTTTCAATTCTTTTTCGATTTTTTTAATGTTATACATTTTATCTACCTCCTTACTTTTATTTAACAGGAGGCAGTAATCCTCCCGCAGGAGGACAACTGCCCCCTGCGGGGGATATTTATTTTTTATGATTTAAAATATGTAGGAAGTTTTTTAATTATTATTGAGAAATTACTTTTTTGGTTTTTCTATTTTATGTTCAACAATTACGCCGATTATGAACATTACAACAATAGTGCCTATTGTTACATACAATCCAATCATTATTTCTTCTTATCAATTTTGTATTCTATATACATTCCTATCGCAGTTGCTATAATTATAATTGCAATTGTAGCATATAACGCTATCCAAACTATCATGTTACTCCTCATTTTTTACTCCTATTTTAATTTACTGTTTTTTTTCAAATATTCAATAATTAATGATGTTATCGCAATTAGATAAATACTTAAACTGATGGGAAAGATTATATACCAGAATTTTTTAAATTCTGGTTTAAAAATATATGAGATCACATAGCCTGCAATAAACATGTTGGCTAAATCAAGTAATTTTTCGATTATTATTTTCATTTAACACCTCTTAAGCAATTCTTAAGCAGTAAACATTTTTTTCTTTTGTTTTTGTAAAATTATACATTTCGAGTAATTTTTTTGCTGCGGGTTTGTTGTAGAAATTACCCCGCACATATATTCTATCTCTATTTTTTCCAAACGCAGCGTCAAAACCTAAAGCTTTAAAAGCTTCTATAATTTCATCAGGGTCAATATAACCTTTAGATAACTCAGTAGGCTTATCCTCTTGAGTTATTTCAACTTCAGTATCAATTATAAGATCACCATTTTCCGAATAAGTGCCTATACCAACTTCTTCGGCAGCATAAATGCCCGATATATTGAAAGCTTTTCTGAGTGCCTGTGATTCAGCAACTTTTTTAAGCATAGTATCAGGCATTTTCTGCCAAAAGCGTGTTGGTTTACCGTCCTTAGTATATTGAACATATTCGGAATATCTAACTTCAACTACAAAAGGTTTATCACTATCTTTACGATATACTTCACATCTTGCCACCAGGTCAGGTTTAATCACCCATTTACTATTTTCAAGAGTGGGAACTTCTTTGATATAACTTTCAGTTTTCATTCCTGCAAGTTGGCCGCTTTTGTGCGCTATTGATAAAAAGCCGTCTCTGCCAACCAGCGGTTCAACTTTTTCTATCCATTTTCCGTTTACCTGTTGTTTTCGAGGTACGAAGTGAATTTCTTTTGTAATTGGATTGAGACCAAATGTTTTTGCGACTGCAAGGCAATATTCCATTTCTTCTTTGCTTGTATTTGATGGAAAAAATTGTTTTTTGATTACCTCAAGCTCTTTTTCATTAAAAGATTTTTCAAGTTTAACTACGTTACTCATAACTCTGCCTCCTTTATGTTTTTCTCCCGCCGAGAGACTCACTCCCGCCACGGGAGTCCTCTTCAAGGAGGCAGTAATCCCCCATCGGGGGATACTGGAGTCCCCCGACGGGGAGGGTTTATTTATTAAAAGGGTATATCATCTTCATCAAAAAATTCATCAGAGTCATTTTCTTCTACAAGATCTGATTCTTCCGTTGTTTTATCTTTCCTCCAAACAAGTTGAATATTCTCAGCAACAATTTCGTGTTTGCTACGTTTTTGACCGTCTTGTTCCCAAGTTCGATATGATAGACGCCCTTCTACCAATATTGCCATGCCCTTAGCCGTATATTCTCCTATAAACTCGGCTAATTTTGAGTAGGCAACTACATCTACAAAACAGGTTTCTGTCATACTTTCATCATCTTTCTTATACTTTCTGTTAACCGCTAACCCAAAAGTTGCTACGGGAGTTCCACTCCCTGGTATATATCTGACTTCTGGGTTTCTTGTCATATTTCCTAAAAGAACTACCTTATTGAAATACATAATCTACCTCCTTCTTCTTTTTTACCCGCAGAAGGAGGCAGTCTTATCCCCGCAAGGGGACGCAAATAGACTGCTCCCCCTGCGGGGTGTTAGTTTCATATTCTATTTTTGATTTAAATTAGACCATCTTATTCGTCTTTGAAATATAGGTATGTTGCAGTGAAACCTATTTCACTTATTATGTTTTAATGAATATGGTTGTGATTTTCCTTTTTTTCTTTCTCTTTTTGAAGATAATAACCTGCAATTATCGCAAGTATTCCCATAATTCCAAAAAATATTCCTATGAAAATTATCCCTTCCATATTTATTTTCTACTTTTCATCTTTGAAGTAAAAATATACGGCTGTAAACCCTATTATTGCTGTTATTAGTAACATAATTAATAAAATTGCACCTACACTCATTTTTTTCCTCTATTACACTTCATTTAACATGGTTATGATTTCCTTTTTTCAATTCTCTAAACGCTAAAAATCCAGCTATAGCACCTATTAGTGCAACGGCTATTCCAATTATAAATGCTATTTCTACACCACTCATATTTTAAACGTGATTATGCTTTTCTTTCTTTTTTTCATTTATCAAATATCTTCCAGCTATTATTCCTGCTATTCCAATAATTAATACAAATACTCCCAAAAGAACAATCCCTAACATTTTTATTCCTCCAACTTTTCTTCTTCTAAAATATTCTTTTTCAATATTACTGTCAATGTAAAGCTAAGTAATGTAACTATTAGTTTTACAACCGTATAATTCCTATCAATAAAAATAGCTATTGCTCCAGCAAAGGTTATGTTCTTTAAAGTATCCTCTGCTGTTAATAAAAGTGATTTCAAATATAACTTAAACATTCTCCTCACCTCCTTTCTTTAAGACCCAACCAGTCCCGCAGAAAGGAGGCGTAACTCTCCCGCAGAGGGAGAAATACCTCCCCCTGCGGGGATATTTTTTTTAATTTTTAATGTTTAACTTGTTACATCAGGGACAAACCCGAAGCGTATTAATGCTTCCATTATACTTTTTCTTTCGGAGTCAATTATCGAGTCACCCTTTTCAACAGTTGCTTGAGACATAACTTTTCCATTTTTTTCAATTTTTGTTACAACGTATCCAGTTTTGTTGTTAATAAAGGTATTAATGCTCCAGCCTTCTGTTGCTGGAAATTGACTCCTGAACTCCTTGATAATTTCAAAGAATTCTTTTTCTTTTTCTTCTCTTTTTGATTTGATAAACTTGAACATAGCTCTGCCTCCTTGTTTTATTTTTTTTTGTCAGGAGGCAGTCGTATCCCCGTCAGGGGACAAACTGCCCCCTGACGGGGTTTTTCTTTCTTTTTTTTACCCGCTAACCAATCATAGCCGGTTATGGGTTATTTCGCCTACTGATCGAACACCGCCAATCAGAGGCGTATTTTTTCATCTCTCGTTACAAATCCCTCGCATACAAAAACACTGCAACGACAGATAGATACACCGATATTGGCAAAAAACATAATTTTAGCTGCAATACTATTGTATGCTGGGATTTATATATAGAATGATTAAGTTATGGATATTTTACGTGAACACAAAAGATCAAGCTTGGTCTAGATTAGGAGGGAATTATAAGATATTTAAAAATTATAAAATTTATCTACGTTGCCGTTACTTAACAAATTTGTTAAGTTATTTCAATTTGAATAGCGAGGGTAATTAATTTCTTCGGGCTACACATGCCTGCTGGGATTAACAACTGTCCTGCCCAACGGACAGCCCCACACAGGCTGGTTTTGTATTCAGCTTTCAAACAACATAAATATCTATTAAATAGTATGAATCCCAATTTTAAATTGTCAATGCTTTTTTTAATTTCCCAACAAACTATCCAACACGCTATACAAATCTGTAAACGTTCTTGTGCTTTCACCAATATCCAATATGTCATCTATTCCCTGCCTACAGCTATTTATAATTACACTTGCTTTAATCCCATCGATCCTATCAATTTTAACTGCTTTTTCTAATGCTTTTACAACCTTTTGCTTGATCGTTACTCCGCTTTCTTCAGAATTATAAAACTTATACATTAAATACTGAATTTTACAGTTTAACGCAGTGATACTTTTCAATGTTATTGCATTAATGTTCTCTGCTTTTGTATTGTTCCAGCTCATTAAAATTATAAGAACTATCAATAAATACAACCTTTTCATATTTGTATCCTCACTACTACTTTTAAAAAAAACCGCCTGCATTGCGCAGACGGCAAAACAAAACAGGAGGGGGAGGAGGTGCTTCTAAATTGAAAACTCCTTGAATTTTTTGCCAGCGACAAATTTCTTTATATCCCATAATTGGTTACTAAACTCATTATTCATCAGAATAATTCAAACCACTACCGCTTTCTCTACTTTTGGTTCATCATCTGCCTTAACAGTTTTTTCTTTTTCCTTCTTTCCTCTTGAAAACAGTTTCTTTGTCAATTCGCTATTCATTGCTGTAATCTTGCCCACTATGTCCTGATATTCGCTTATTATCTTTTGATGAGTCTCGTAATCCAGATGACCAGCCATCAGTCTATTATTCACACTTCTGAGAATACTGTCCGCCCTGATTACCTCACTTGCAAGCTTTCTTGTAATTGGTGTGTTTGGTATTATTTCAATTGTTCCGTTTTTTGCTTTGCTCATTACTCACCTCCGTAACTATATTTTCAATCCTTCAAAAGGATTATTTTTACTATATGTCTTTTTAGTTTCCGATTTTGTGGTATTTTCCGCAATTTTTTGCTCTTGCGTTGTATCCTCTTTTCTATTTTCGGTTTCTGCTTCCCTTTTCAAAACTTCTACACTTTCAAAAACCTTATCTTCTATCGCTTTTAACAGCATACTGCGAATAAATTTGCCTCGGAGATGTTTAGGTAAAATTTCAAGCAACTGAATTAGAGCTTTATCTTTTTCATTGTTTTCATATAGGGAGAAAGAATAAGTCTTTCTCATTTTATGATCCTGTGATTGACAAAATTAATCGAACTTACCAATCGTCTACAGTTTCTGCACAATCTATTGTGAGCGCCTTCGCTTACAAATTTATCTCCGCATCTCAAACATTTAATTACCATTTTCTTCTTCCCTTTCCGCCACATCTGCCTCTCTTTGTCCATGAAAAACCTCCGCATACTTCATATATCCGATTGCATTTGCAAAAGCCGGATTATCAGGAACCAAAAACTGCGGATCGGCAGGCAGTATATCCTTAATAACCTCAGCTCCACCGCCAATAAAAAGCATTTTTTCCGCTTCTTTTTGACTATCTTCCCACTCATCTTTAATCATATTCACTAAGTCAAAGCAGTAATTCAATTTGCATTCGTCAACTATATCATCTACTTTATGTTCCGCTCCCTTGATTCTAACTTTCTTTGTTTTTACAATTTCCTCTATCTTCTTGTAATCAGGACGGTAGTTAAATTTTTTGCTAATTTTCTTTGCAACGTTTTTATATAGTTCGTGAATGCCAAAATTGAATGACAATGACCTGTTAAAAACAAATTTTCCATCAAGAAAAAGCGCTAAATCTATCGTGTAATAACCAATATCAATTATGGCCATTGAATCATATTTGTCCTGGTATAACATTACTGCCCCAGCGCCTTGAGGCAACACAATGACATCTTTAACTTTTAGGCTAAAACTCTGGTCATTTACGCTTGCTGTAATTGATTTAATAGATTTGATTTTCTGTTTTCTTTCTTCATTATACTGATTAAGTGGTAAACCTAAAATAAGCAAATCAATATCGCTGTAACCACCTTTTTCTTGAAAATACCTGTATAAAGCATAACTTAGAAGCGCTTTCCATTCGTTTGATCCGTGAAAATTTTCTCCTATCAAAGGGATTAATTTACCCATAGTATAAGCGTCTTCACCGACATAAAATTTATTGTCGTTAACTTCTATATAGTCTGGTGTCGCAAAAAAACTTATATCAGAAGGAGTGTATTTGACTAAATATGACGGATAACTAAACTTTATCTTACTGTTATATAGTTTTATCCTGCCATACCCTATATCAACTGCTACAATATTCATTAACTGCCTCCTGGTTTAATATTTATTAATTAGAATATCGATTTTACGGATAATTTTTGTGGTATTTTGAAAAGGAATTCGTAATGTTTGAGCTTTGAGAAAATATAACCTTGCGCAAATTGAAATCCAAGACTCTTGATTCTTTCTAATTCTTCCTGAGTTTCTATCTTCTCAAAAATCACAATCTGGCAGTGTTTATTCAGTTCTGATAATAAATTGATTAAAAACGTATCCGAAAAATTCAAAATAATTCTATCTAGTTTAACTCCAAAAGGCTTTAACCTTATAATCGTATCAATATTCGCATTGCCTGTTCCAAAATCATCAATAATAATTTTATCCTTTTCATTACATAAACAGTTTTCATAAAAATTAAACTTTCTGCCGTTTTCAATCACTTCAAAATAAACATTTCCTGGAAGCTCCGAAAATAAATTACTGTTAGCGCAAAGCGTTTCTATATTGATATTTATAAAAATCTTCTTCTTTATCTTGCTGAATTTATCAAAGAAGAACTGCTTGATTTTATCAAATATAAACAAATCAATATAAACACTCGGCTCTTTAAACAAGACATCATTAGGAATACTCCCATTAAACAATATTTCATAACCAATAACCTCGTTGGATATAATGTTTACGATAGGCTCTACTTTAAACATTACAGTATTTTCTCCTCATAGTTACAATATTCCCAATTATCAATAAGTTGTAACGCTTCTTTAATCTGTTCGTTAATGATTTCTTCAAGTTGCCTTTCATTAATAAATCCCTGCTCCACCAATATCTCTCCTAAACGAATAAAAGGGGCTTTTTGCTGTATTTCTAAAGCCTTCCTGAGTTGATTTTCAGTTATATAACCTTTGCGTACCGCTATATCTCCTATTCGGGAGATTACATTGCCTGTCGCATTTAAAATTTTTTCTCCATCCCTTAACAGATAAATGTAGCTCCTACTTTTCCAGTAATGTTCCACTTTTCGCACCATGTTCCCTCTCAACAAGAATCTTAATTGCTTCGGATAAACTGCAACCCAGTTCATTCTGAATTTGCGCAATTTTCATCTTATCGTTAGCGTCCGTTGTGTAGAGATAATATGTAAACCTATCAACTAATAAACGTCCAATACCAATACCTTTGGATCCGATAATCATTATTTCCGAATACCTGCCTTTCACAGTATCAACTGTCTTGAGTAAATCAAAAAAATATTCGTGCATTACCAGTTTCTTTTCTTCTTTTGCCTGTTCAATTGCCTCATTCTTCTGCCCAAGAAATATTTTCCACTCTGCATTATTAAAAAGCGCTTTTGTGGTTTCGTTGGTGAAATAGTCGTTTATTGTCTGGGTTACTGTCATTGCAGAAGCATTGTGTTTCCTGAATCTCCTGAAACCTTTTTCGATGAAAGCAGATGAAATATTATCTCTCAACAACTGCCAGGCCTCATCAATAATAAACATCTTCCTGCGTTTAAAATCAAAGAAAATATCCTGACTGATCCTGAACATCATCAGCATTAAAATTAATGATTTTAAATCTTCTTTTTGCTCAAGAGAATCCAATTCAAGTACTACAAAGTCCTTTTGATACTGAAAATTATCCCTTCCATTTAACCATTTGCCATAACGACCATGTATTGAAAATGGATACAATGCCTGAGCAATATCCTTTGCTCTATTATCCGGATGTTTCTGCAAAATTTCATAAATATCGTTAATTGTTGTATCGTGTTGCTTTTGCCTGAATGCTTCCCTGCAAGCCTGTTCAATAAATGAAGCAAGAACTCTTTTCGTCGGATCTTTTTCTTCCGTAGATGCCATTAAATTCATTCCGCACATATTACCGATAAACGGAACAAGCAATTCAAATTCCGAACTGTCTATTTCGCCGTTTTCATTTGTTTTTATGTTTGTAAAGGGGTTAATAACTATATTTTTCTTTTCATCAAACTCTATGAATTCACCGCCTAATTGCTCACATAACTTTTCATATGAACGACCCACATCAATAACAAAAACTTTTCCGCCCTCCCCTAAAACTGAAGTAATCAGCTCATTTGTAAAAAATGATTTTCCTTTGCCTGATTCCGCTGCCACCGCAATATTGTAATTGCCATCGGATACGAACGGATCGAAACTCATAATCTGGCCACGCCTGCTGATAAAAGTTAATAGCGGATAACCATTGCCTTTGTAATCGCCAAACACTGGAGCTAAATTGGATGTATTGTGACAGAATATAGGCTCAAACCTATGTAAAAACTTATCATAATAACTGTCCATCTGCATTGGAAGAGTTGATAAAAATACGGTAAATGAAGTATCGTCATTTTCTTTTGCAATTTCAAATTTATGTTGTGACCAGTGATTGCGAACAAATTGCGCTAAATATTCAAGATGATGTTCATCATCCCCAATAACCCAAAATGTTAATTGTGTCGGAGTTAAAACTTTTCCATCTTCTTCAAAATATTTCATTGCCAGCTGGTAGTTTTGATAACGAATGTGCAATGTAGGAATATATTTCGCAACAGGATTGCCATCAGCCTGCTGTGTTATAAAATTAGACTTCATTTGAAACTTCTCTTTACTCTTAACGGGATCAACCAGCTTAACATTCATAGCTAAAGCAAATGTAGTTGGTATCTGTTTCATATTGTCAATATACGAACCAATTATTTCACCAAATTGAAAAAGATTTATCACGTTAGGATAAGTTTTAACTGAAAATACACGCAAAGGATTGCCGTTTATCAATAAATCCCCGTTTTCTTTTATTTTTATCTTTGTTGACGGATAAATAATCTGTTCTTTTATTTCTTTATGAGGGTTGTAGTTATTTATGGTTGGTTTTTCTTGATTTAAAATCTCTTTCATTATCGCAATATATCGCTCAGGTGATACTATTCTTGGGGCCAGACCCTCAGATTTTAAAACTCCAAAATAAGCATTCTTTGCTTTTATAGCGTCTTCTAACTCAATCTTTACATCTATCTCGGTTGCAGTTTGCTTTTTATTTTTATATGGAATGATAACTGAAATAAATAATTTGAAATCTCTAACCCGAAAATCAAACTCATCAAAAAAAGATTTTTTAGTATGTTCTTCATAATATTTTCGTCTTTGTTTGAACAGTTCAAGAATAACTTCATCGTTGATATTTGTTTTTCCCTGTTCCTTTCTTTTAAGGTATTCATCCATCAACTCATCTATGTATGGAGAAGCATACAAAAAAATATTCAAATACCAGTCATCAGAATGTCTCGGAGCCGTTAATAGCGATTCAATAGCCTTAGCTGTATTTGTGCCGGCAAACGGCATGGGTTCGCATTCAATACAGAACCCCCATCCGTCACGCAAAGCATAAATACCGTCTTTTACATAATGATATACGCTTAAATAATCCGCTATCCTTCCACGCTCAAATATTGCCTGCAGATTTTTTACCGCCAATCCCATGTATTTCTCCCCTATTTTACAATTTTGCTTTCAGGCAGGTATGGCATAAGCGGATTAAACTGTTTGCTCTGTCTTAATATTTTTGTCTGTTCGCTTTCCGGAACAAATAACCAGTCAGATTTTTTCCTAACCGCATAAATGTAATGGCTATATACTAAATCGCCTGTATCAGCTTTATATGGAGCAATCCAGATACTGATAACTTCATCAGGTTGTCTTAAAGGAATGCCCTCGTCGGCTCTCAAAGCTTTGTATAATGTCTCATTGCCGGTTGCTAATACTTTAAGCTTTGTATTTTTATCTTCAATTTTTGCCTGTTTTTTAAGTTTTTCATATTCATTACCTGCCCTATAAACGCAATCGTTGTATTCAAAATTCCCCTCGCTTTCGCTTGAATTCTTTAAAAATCCGCATTTCTCTTCAATATATGTGTTTTTATCAGGCAAATCTTTAAACTTTAATGCTTCTATGTTGTGCCTGTTCTGATAAACAGTCGTAACATCCGCACATACGCCAGTCCCGCTAGCCGGACATTTAAATTCAGTTGCTCCCGGACTAAGCATCTTTGCGCAACCTGAAAACATTACCGCGAAACTTATTAATAACATTATTGCTGGTTTTCTCATTTCTTTCTCCTTACAAGATCAAATGTAGCATAATAAAATCTACCACCTTGTGATGCTGAAACATTCATCTCAAAGTTATACACGCCAACACAATCCGGAAGTTTCAAACACATATTTTTTGTTGTTTTTAATAGCTCTTCAATACCAAGACCGACATCCATATAAAGCGGTTGAGTTCTATAACTATAAGCCATCGTAATTAACTCAAATCTGCTATGATCAAAATCCGTCTTTGCCATTGTTATATCTCTCGCAAAAGCCACCATTGAAATTAACAACATAAACGCTATAAAAATACCCTTTTTCATTATTCTGCCTCCTTAATGTTGTAGTTTATTGTTTGAACTATTTTCTTCTTATCTAAAATTAGCTCTTTTCCGTCTTTAATAACTACGGTTACTGTTCTGCCTGCTCCAACTTCAATCACAGGGAACATACTCTCAGCCATTTTCATATAAAAATCTGCTAAACGTTTCATAGCCTCGCCTATGCCGGTATATGCGGCGGCTTGAAACGTTTTGTTAGGGTCAATAGTGCTTACCGAACCCTCTGGAGTTACACTTATATTGCTTGCTGAATTTGTGAACGCTTTAGATACTCCTTCAGCAAACCCAGCTAACAATGCCTTTGCAAGCAAAGAACCTTGTTTTGATACAAGTCTGCCTCTTACTCCAACTTTTCCGTCTTCTCCTATTACCCATCCTGTTATATCAGTATCAATTACCTGCTTATTTTTATCTATACATGAAAGCTTTACTAATCTGATATAAGCCCTTTCGCTTGATAGATCACCATATCCGCTACCTAAAAGAAAGCAATCGACTATGTCCGTTGAATAATTATTAGGAAGTATTGCATCTTTGTTTACGTTGATTAATATGGGTTGAGGATTATTTGTTCCAGCTTGCATGGTTGGAGCATCAAGTCCAGTTAATAATATGCCCTCAAAAAAACTACCTGACGGAATGTATATAGATTTTTTAGGTTTTTCCTGTTGTGTTTGCTTTGGCTCTTCCGCTGGTTTATAAACTCTTATGCCTGCATCTTGAGCGCCTTTATTTCCCCCTGCCCTTGTTGTTCTGTTGTACTTAGCATTTCTTGTGTTTGGGCGATTGTATGAAACATCTATATTCTTTCTTGGCGCCGGAGGCGGAGGCAATAAATTTAAGTCAAACTTTGCAGTTTCTGGCTCCGTTCTTTTCTTCTCTTTATACTTTGCTAAAACTTCTTTCTCTATCTGTTCGGCATCTTCTTTTTTTACCGCTTCTTTCGTTTTTACTGTATTTGTATCAACAACGGTATTTTGATTTTTGTATGTTTCTATAACTTTCTTCTGTTCCTCAATCGTCTTTTTTAATTGTTCATTTTCATTTTTTATCTTCTCAAGTTCTGATTCAATATATACTTTCCAGGAATTTCTTTTATCTTCATCTGTAATTATGGAATCTTTACGGACAATTTTATTTCTTTTAGCATATTCTTTAACTTTATTTGCGTAACTGATATAACTGTATGTTATGACACCTAAAACAAGAACTATTGCTCCTATACCAATATAAATTCTTTTCCTGTTTAAAATATCCTCATTAGTAACCAAACCGTCTCTATTAAATATATTCTTAATCTTATCAAGCATTTGTCACCTCACAATATAGAGTAAGGTCTCTTCACCTTGTGCAAGATTATGCTTTTCGATACTGATTGCCCTCATGCCAATCATGTAAAAGAAAGGTTCTTCAAGATATAAAGCCTTATTAGAGATATTTTTAACTTTCCAGACTTCGGCGCTATACTTATAGCCCTGGTATGTTCTAAGTTTTGTTAATTCCAGCTCGTTAGTTTTGATTGTTTCATTATCCGCTTCTAAAACAGAATAACCTTTTACTTTTCCTGTTTTAGAAATTGACACGATAATGTTCCTTATCGCTTTTTCATAAGGCATAGATTTTTCTTCTTCATAGACTTTTTTCATCTCTGCTGATTTGTCAGTAAACTCTATCGTTTGTGATGGAATGTCTTTTGGATTTAAGATAATATTAATTGTCGTTTCATCTGGATCATTCAGCATAACGAACAATTCGGTTGGCACTTTTTCAATCAATTTAACAAATATATTTTTACCTCTGATATTCATGGATAAATCTTTGCTTGATTGAACCTCTTTAACCTGATACGGAAATCTAAGAAGGTTTATGTCT
Source organism: Deferribacter autotrophicus (assembly GCF_008362905.1). NCBI lineage: Bacteria > Pseudomonadati > Deferribacterota > Deferribacteres > Deferribacterales > Deferribacteraceae > Deferribacter > Deferribacter autotrophicus. The sequence continues at coordinate 40,314 of NZ_VFJB01000007.1, read as the reverse complement.
TTTATTGATACATTGATAAATTTGTTACCTATCAGCTCACGAAAATCTTTTTTTATAACTTTAGCATATATAGTTGATGCAACACTTATAATTAAAATCGTAGAAATTAATAATTTTCTCATTTTGCCCCCTTATTGTTTTGTTCAGGAGTTTTCTTTTCATTATCATCAAGTTTTGAAATACCAACGATATATAAATGACCATCCTCTATAAGCATTTTTAATTCATAGCCTTCTTTGATTTCTTTTTTCTTAAAGCCTATGTATTTCAAGCCCTTGCCTTTAACTCTGACAAGAGCGTATTTTCCACGGTAATCGTATTCAGCTCTTTCCCAGTCTGGGTAAAAAGCCTGGCTCATTCTGTTCTCTTTAACCGTTTTTCTTAATTCTTCGAGATCGGCAGTAACCTTGTTGTAAATTTCAGGATGCAAATATTGAGAAATTATGAATACATTATCATCTATTGTATCCTGAGTATAATTTGTTAGTGTCGCTATAATGTATCTCGCCCACATTTTAAAAAATGCCGGATTTGCCTCGTTTGATGCGTAATTTATGCTTTCTACTAATCTTGTAGGGGGAAGTTGAATTAACACTTTCCTGTGAGCGCTCACATACCCCAATAAAATCAATTGAAGAATATTTAACGCAAACAAACCTATTGCTACATAAGTCAGCAGATTTTTACTTTTTCTGATGTTTTCCCATTGTTCTACAAAGCTCATATTAATCCCCGAATTCTTTAATGTGATATGGCGGAATGTTTTTTATCTGGACAAGTCCAAGCTTATATCCGACATGAAATAAAAATCCTTTGTGCTTTTTCTTTTTGATTTTTTTAAATGTCTGCACAACCGTAAAGGCTATAACAAACCCTATAAATTGGTGGCGTATGAACATGCTCACAAAGATTATGACTATAAACAATATAAATTCATCTAACTCCCAGAACAAAATAACCGGTTGTGAGTCTAAATATTTCGGTATTCTGTAATCCTCATTGTTCATACGCCACCTCTTCGTTTATTAATGCCCAAAAGCAGTTCCACCTAAGTTGAAGAAGCTTTTTGCAATACCGCCAAGACCACCAATTACAAACGCAAGAACAATCGCCCATCCAAGAGTAGCAAGAGACTTTGTTGCAATTGAAATACCTACACCGATGATAAATGTTACAAGAGCCATTAAAAGACCCAAATTACCGCTTATCCAGTCAGAAATGGTAGAATATGAAGTTTCCCATGGATCTGATGTTTGTGCCATTACATCTGCGCTTGATAAAGCAATAACAAACGCAACAATTAAAACTGCCTGAACTCTGGGATCACATAAGGTTACGTATAACTTTGTTGCTAATTTTTTAAGTTTCTTTTTCATTGTCATTTCACCTCCTTTTTATCTTCAATGATAATTTCCACTCTCCTTGACTTTTCGGGTGTGGTTTTATAACAACACTTGCCTCTCCCCTCAGGTTTAACTGTCAACCCAGCCTTCCATAAGTGAAGAGCAACCTGATAAGCACGTTTTCTTGCCAGTTCATCGTTATACTTTTCTGTTCCAAACCAGTCAGTGTATCCGATGACTTTGATTATTTTGTTGGAATATTTTGATTTGAGAGTTTTGATGATTTGTTGAAGTTTTCTCTGTTCTTCAGGCTTTATGTTATATTTATCAAAATCAAAGTATATGTTTCCTATCACCCCCTTTCTTATTCCAGTTTTCAATGGTTTGTCTCGATTAATATTTGATTTCTTGTGACCTAAAATCGCAAAAGGATTTACTGATGGATAATTTAACTGTTCTTCACTGATAACAAACTGTCTGCTTTTGTTATTTATTGCCTCATGATATTTGTAATAATCAATATTCTTCTCAATAATCATAACTGGCATAACCGCACCTCAACTTTTATCATTTTTAAATATTGCCGATTTTATGGGATTTGTTTGTGGTATTTCAGAAAACCACTATTTTTTTGACAAAATTTTATTATTGTAAAAGCATGAAATGTAAAAAATGCGGTATCGATTACCTTGTTTTTAAGGCAATTATTGACAGGAACAAAAAAATGCTATCATTGCTGTATATCTGTCCGGAATGTATGGCTGTAAAAAGTGTTGATGTTCCGATGATTGAACATTTCGATTTTAGAGAAGATTATGAACCCAAAAAACATAAAGACAATATTATTAACTTTAACAATTATTTTAATCATCGTTAATATTTTTGATTATTTTCAGTTTTCAAGCGATGTTATCACCATTAATGGCAAAACATTTCATATTCAAATAGCTGATAATAACTATTTGAGACGCAAAGGACTGAGCAATGTGAGAAACTATCCATATGATGGCATGTTGTTTGTTTTTAAACAAAACAATATCTACATTTTTCAATCGATGGAAATGCAATTCCCGCTGGTGATTTGCTCACTGAAAAAAGTAGCGTCAAAAGAATTTTTGTTAAATGAATGTTTTGATTTTCCTATCAAAAGGCTAATTTCTGTTAAAGGCAAATATATTATCGAAATACCAAAAAACAAATTCTCTTTTTAAATTGATAGGCTACCATAGTGACTCTCATAACTTGCTTTATTGCGGCATTGCGGACATAAACGGAATTTTTTATCTTTAAACAAATATTCTTTCCCACAGCATATACATTTCTTTACTTCATAATTCTCACTATTTTCTAACAATTCGAATAATGTTTTAACATGAACGTCTGAAAACTTTGAATACAACAACATAAAATCTTCTATTCTGAGTTTAAGATTATTTTTACGAATAAAAAATAATATTTTCTTTCTGTCTCTCAACGTCAATTTTTTATCTTGCGTAGTTAAATTAACAACTTTTGTATAAATACCTTTTTTGATTAAATGTTTTCTAAGCGACGAATGATCAGGCGTAAAACCATCGTTCGCCACCTCAAAAAGTTTACACACCTGCCTTAAAGAAAGACCAAGTTTTAATAACTTTGAAGCATCTTCAAAAAAAGAATCAACAATATTTAGCGATTGCTTTTTTATTTCATCAGCAAGTGACTCGTAAAAAACGTTTATATCATATTTGTCTGAAAATATTTCCACAACATCTATAAAACTTTTATTTCTTTTTGTTATGAGAATGCTAGCTATTTTTATTTCTCTTGCATTAGGCTTCTTTTTAGTATGATTACAGTCATCATTTCCATAGTATTGCCTTATATAAGAACAGGATAACCCTGTCATTTCTGCAATGTATTTGTTTTTCAACCCCTTTTGTTTCAGGTATTGAACTACATCGCTGTATTTGAGCATAATACCCTACTCAAGATATTTTAATACATGCTCTTCAATTACTTCTTCATATTTCCTTACATCCTTGCTTAATTCAATATAATCAGCAATATCTTTCAAATCTACTTTAAATATAGGGAATACTGGAGGCTTTATTTCACTAAAAAGTGTTACATCCATTTTTATATTTTCATCAGCAAAACCCATTTTTTTCATATCAACTGAATATTTTAAACATTTTTTAATTAAATTCAGTATTTGAACATTTATTGTTATTATATCCCGAACAATTTCAGCATCATGTTTTTTAGTTTCAGGATCAAGACTTTTAATTTTTAAGAGGTTTTTAAATTCTGAATATTCCTTTTCTATTTGTTTAATCTTTTCATCTTTCTTTTTATTTTCGTTTAGCAATTGTTTTATTCTTTGCAGTTGCTCTGTTATTGTATTTTTTACATCATCAACGGCTTTTTCTTTAATAATGTTATATATTTCATATTGAACTTCTTTGGAATGAGTAGCCAGTTCATTTGCTGTATTTATGTTTATCTCTCCTTTATCAAGCATTGCCGCAAATTCTCGAATCAGGTTCTCTGCTATTTTTAAATATTTACTGATTTGTCTTTCTTTGTATTCGGTTTTTTGACTCAATTCTTTGATTCTTTCAGTTTTAGTTTTTTTGTTTGAAAGTTTAAATAGTTCATTCATTAGCTTTGCTCTTTGATATGGTGTTAAATGTCTTCTAACAAGATTATCTTCAATCAATGTTTTCAATTCTTCATCTTCATTTTTAAATTCTTTGATAATACACGGAATTTCCTCTATATTTAATTCTTTACAGGCTTTATATCTCTGATTTCCGCAAATTATTTTATAGTATCCATTTTTATCAGGGGTGACAATTAAAGGTTCTATAAGACCATTTTCAACAATACTTCTTTTTAATTCTTCAAAATCATATCCAACCATATCTTCAAAAAAATCTTTGTTTTTTGTATGTTGTTTTAATTTGTTTATTTCAATCATTTTTACATTCATAATAACCCCCTCTATTTTTTGCACTCAGTGGCAAACTTCCTTTTATTTCACTTTATTTCATTTTATTTCCTTTTATTAAAAAATACGAACATACTCTTTGGTGACAGGGTCAAATACGCTTATACTGCTTGCAAGTTTATAGTATCTCTTTGCAATCCAAAAACCTATCTGATACGGAAACCTGCCTCTGATTTTCAAATTTTTACCCAAAACTTTTTCGACATCAGGAAGTTTATTCTTAAGCAATTCTATTAATTCTCCAAGTTCAATATTTCTGACATTAACAATTATATCCAGTATCGAGTTTGAATATCTTACTTCAATATAACTCTTTGCCTCTGGTATCTTTCTATCTCCTCTTTTGTGAAAAAGTTTTTTCTCCCTACTTTGAAAACCCTTAGATCCCCTTTCGATACCAGGTTGTAAATTGTCTTTTCTCTTAACAATAGAAGTTTTGATGCTGTTTTCATATCGCATATCAGATTACCTCCATAATTGATCCATTTAACATTCTGCATTTATTACCTCCGGCAAAAAAGAGAGGGAGCAATCCCCTCTAAAAAGGCAAATCATCTTCATCAAAACTATCGTCTTCAATACTTTGGTCTGGAGTCATCCTGTCAGGCTTACTGAAAACAACTCGATAGTCCGGATGCTTCTCTTCTTTTTTGTTCTCGTTGGCAAATATTGCAATATTATGCTCCATTAATCCAATTTGAATAACGCCAGAAAAATATTTTTTATTATTACCATCCTTATCCGTATACTCCTTTAACCAAAGAGCTCCACAAGTATTCTGCTTGTATTCCTTCTTCCCATCATCACTAGCCACCTCTTCAGACATAACAATACGCCAATCTGGATGTGTATCTTTTTCCTTCTTTTCATTTTTAAACGCTGATATCCTTTTGCGACCAAGAATGCCAAGATTTACTTCACCAGTAAGAAAAGCATGTTTCTTGCCATCCTCACCTTTGTAATCTTTTTTCCATAATGCTCCAACTGTGCTAAGCATGACAAACCTCCTTTTTGTTGTTGTTTTGCTTCAAGATTTTTATGTCTCTCACTTTTTTAATAGCTTGCTCCAATGTTATTATCGCGTTCTCATATTGCTCATTATTAATCAGATCAATCGCCTGACATAATAGAATGCCAAGCCCCTGTCTTTTTTCTAAAATCACTTTTTCTCTTACGCTCATATGCGTCTCCTCTAATTCCATCTCCCACATTTTCCGCAACCATTACAAATATCCATATATGCGCCGCAAACCGGACAAAAAAACCTATTTATCGCCACTTCCATATAATCAAACTCAATCCCGCATTCCTGACATGTGAAATTCCTGCACCCTGCGTGTTTTCTTATACTTTTCTTATAATTCTTATCTTTTACCTGAATAATCATAACTACCTCCTGATTTTAATTAAAAAGGAACATCGTCCTCTTCAATTTCACCAACGACTTCGCCATCAAGTGTAACAATGGTATTTGCATTGATACGGTAGCCCAACAATTTTAGAGCTTCTTCAATATTGCCACTTCTGAACTGCTTCAGAACGTCAATAGTTTTGAAAAAATCAATTGTATCAAGAATTAACTCAATACGATTACTGAAAAATCCTGCCTCTTTAAGATAACTTTCCAGTTCTTCCCTCTGTTGCCTGGACAGGTTTGTTTCAAGTTCCTCGTTCAGTTTTTCATATAATTCTCTTGCTTCATTCTCTGTCAAAGAACGTTTGCCAGTCCTCTGATAAATAAATTCTACGGCTTTCTCTTTCTCTGTCTTTAAATCGATTCCGTATTTTCTGAACAAAAGTTCTCCTAACAATAGCTTGTAACTTACTTTGGATTTTTCTTTCAGTTTTTCAGGAGTTTTTATTTGCTTAGAGTTGTTTTCCGAAAGATCAGAAATATCTTCTATATCCTGAGTAAAAATATCTGATGCGGCAGTTCCGTTTAATACTGCTGCAATCAAAGCTCTCTTGGAAGCCATTTTCAGGATGGTGTTATCTATGTCATAAGGGTTTTGCTTTCTGTACTTTTTCTCACGGCTATTGCAACTACCTAGCCCGGAAGATACTCTATTGCCTGTATTGATGTGATAAAGAGTGCACTTGACTGTATAGGAAACAAAGTCTTTTTCATGAACAGATGAAATTACCTCATATTCAGGATCAAGCCTGAACGTAATCAAAAGCTTTTCTGCGCCCGCTTTGTACAGAGTTGGTTTATTGGTTCCCGGTATAATTCCGTAATGCTCACCTTCTTTCATGACTGTTTTCATAACTTCCTGAATTAAATTTACCTGATGTACAATATCCTGAGGAGTTAATACCGGCTTGTTTAAGCTTAATTGATTTTGAGCATTCTGCTTATTTTCTACAGTCTGTAGCGCTGTCCCCTGCATAAGATCCTCCTATTTTGATCCTTGAAAAATACTTTTTTGCAAAGACACAAATACTTCTTGCTTCCTTAACAAACCGCTCAAAACCAACATCATAATCAGCAAGCAACTCGCCAAGTTTCTGCATTCTATGTCTGAATTCATCATAAATAGCTCCTTCGGGATAAATAAACCTTTCCCTTAACCAGGCCATTAACCTGTGATATATTTCAAGTTTTTTATAGGTTTCTTGCATTCTTAAATCCCTCTTAATACAGCAAACTTTTCAGGAACTTTGAAAAATCGAACAAGCCTGTTGGTTCTCGCAAAATAACTGACTAACATTCCAAATTCAGTTTTACTGTAATACGCATGAGTATTGTTTCTATAATTGACTACAGAAAATTCCGTTTCAAAATAATCTCTACACCAGCCAGAACCATCTTCACGAGCAACGTGCTTTGAATTTACTCCTACATGCAAAGGCAAATTTTTAGCTTTAATCGTTTGAATAAAACCCACATAAAACTTATAAAAATCATAATCGATCTTAAGATTTGTTATTGATACACCCTGAAATAATCGACTGTTTTCAAAAATAAATTTTGCTATGGCCGTTCTATGATTACCATCGGCATCAACGTAGTAATTAGTCTTGTCTATTGAAATATATGATATTTCTGGAAGTTTTTTATCGACAGTATAGTAATAATCGGGATTTTGCTCATATAGCTGTATATTTGATGGCATTCTTTTTCCGACTTTTATAAATTCTCTCCATGTCAAACCTATGTAATCGGGGTGTTTTGTACCTATTACTGAGCCGATGTTTATTGAAGTGTCAGATATCCATTCACGACACACAACAAAAGGCTCATAATCTTTTTTGAAAACATCATACCAGTTTTTGATTTGTTTATCGGCAAATTCAAGTTTTGAATTGTTAACCTGTTCAATAAACTTGTTTGTTGCCATTCTGTACTCCTTTTTTGTTAAAATTCTTTCTGACGAATAAGCATAATTTCCTGCATTCGTTTTTAATTCTTTCAATATCTGCCTCGTTTAAGATAAGCATGTCTATTTTGTTTAACCTCTTAAAAAGCCCCCTTTCCGCTTCTTCATTGTCAGTCCAGTCGTATCTTTCTCCTATCCAGTGAATAGCTTTTTGAAAAATGTTCATCCGTTCATTCTGCCAAAAATTCACAGCCCACCTCACGCTTCAATTGCTACATTTGCAGGTTCTAATCTGCCATGTTCAAGCGTAAAAAATATCTTGCCGGTTCTGTGAGTCACTCTGTTTTTTGCAACATTTACTTCTAAAAAATCAGGTAAACTTTTGTCGTAGTAATTCGGACGGTATAAGAGCATAATACAGTCTAAATCCTGCTCAATTTGCCCACTATCTCTTAAATGTGACATCAAAGGACGTTTGTCTTTTAACTTTTCAACTTCTCTGTTTATTTGTATCATTACGACAATAGGAATATTCATCTCTATGGCCGCTTTCTTAAGATTCTTTGAAACTTCGGCCATTTTTTCATGCCTTGTCATATAAGATGGGTAGTTGCTAAGAGATATAAGCCCAAGATAATCAATAAAAACTATATCTATTTTGTTCTGTATTTTTAACTTTTTAATAGTCGATATAATTTCAAAATCAGTGCATACTTTTTTAGTTAAAATAAAATTTTGATTTACAAGCCAATCTTTTGCATCAAAAACTTTAAAAACATCTAAATTAGCGCTATCAAATTCTGTATAAGAGAAACCGGCTTTTTTAATTGACAAGAGCTTTGCAATATCTTTACCCTGCTGTTCAAAATTAAAATACAAAACCTTTTTTCCTTGCTCTAATGCCCTTAAAGCCAATTCTAACCCAAATTCTGTTTTTCCCATGTGTGTTCGACCTGCTATGCCGTAAATAAACCCGTTCTTTAAACCGCCAACAACTCTGTCAAAATTTTCTAAACCGGTTTGAACACCAATCTTTGTTTCATTGTCTACAAGCTCCTGCAATGCCGTCTCTATTTCATCTTCAATTTCCTTAATATCAACTACTAACTGCTTTGTTTCCTGTTCCTGCATATTTTCAAGCTTCAAAATTAAGTCTGACACTATATCCATTTCAGGAACTAACTGTCTGTCGATATGGGCAATGTATTTTTCTAAAAGATTTTTGACGCTTTTTAGTTGATAGAACGCTCTTAAAGACTCAACCGCTGAAATATACTCGTTTTCACTAAATGCCCCGTTTACGTTGTCAATTACGTTTTCTAGCTTTAATTTAATGATTACTGGCGCCATTGAAGATAGGCTTACAGTTTCTCCAGATTTAATTTTTTCGATGATTACTGATGCTAGTTTGTGATACTTGCCGGTAAAATACTCTTTTTTTAAATCCACTAGGTATAAAAATTCATTATTAACAAGCAAGCTATTGATTACATATTCTTGCATGGTTGAGTAATCGAATTCAAAATATTTCATGCTTTCCTCCTCTCAGGTTTATAGGGTTCAATTATGTATTTAACCTTTTTCTCGCCGTTGCTGGTATTTGCTTCTAACTGCTTGCTTCCGCCCCTATCTTGTTGTTTTGATAACCAGTTAAGGATAAATCTCTCGTAGTTCTTCTTCCGTTTGTGAGGATTAGCAAGCAACCATAGCCTCATACGTTTCAACTCAACCTTAACATTACACGCAGGGAACGCCTCGTTCCAGTCTGCTATATGCTTATCCGTTATGTTTTCCCACTCCTCAGTCTCAAAATTAAAGTTGATTTTTGGCTTTTTGTTAGCTATATTCGAATTACCTAATCCAGTCCCAATCTTTCGATGCTTATCGCCAGCGGGCGGGTCGGCGGGCTCGCTCGCAACTAATCCATCGCCAGCGGCGGCACGAGCGGAACTCTCTCTTTCTATCTTGCAGTCTACGCTATCAGACTCGTTTACCGTTGTATTCCTGTCTACGTTTTCAGTATCATTTTGAATTTCTAAAGAGGGTGTTTCAGGTTGATTTGCTTTTTGAGGTTGTTCTTGATTTTGTTTTTCAATTGAAGCTTGAGTTTCCGTTCCATTTTCTTCAGCACAGAACGATTCTTTATCGTTCGGTGCATATGTATTATTATTTTCTTTCTCTAAACTCTTATTCTCTATACTCTTATACTCTATGTTACTTTTTTGTTTCATTTTTGTTACATTATCGTTACATTTTGTTACATCTTCGTTACATTGTAACGCTTGGTTTTTGTTTGTTCTTTTCTCAGTTTCTAAAGAAGGTTTTGGATGAGATGACGGTAAACTTTCTTCGGCATCGAACGATCCGTTATCGTTCGGTGCAGTAGTATTTAAAGAATTATTATTTTCTTTGTTAGTAGTCTTTGTTAGTAGTCTATGGTATTGCTTTTCTATGATAGAAATTCGAGTTTCTAAGATAGAAATTCGAGTTTCTATAGCAGAAAATCGAATTTTCGTATCAGAAAATCGAATTTTCGTGGAAAGACTTTCGAATTTCTGTGATAGAAATTCGAGAAAATCAAGGTTTTGGAGATATTCTAAGAAAATGCTTTGAAAATCATACTTAAAATCTTCCAGATAATAACCGTATATCCAGAGATCAATAATCAGCTCTTTTAGATTCACCCTGTATTGTTTTGTTTTATCCCATGAATGTATAGGATTGTTGCGTTCTTCAAGATAATTTAATTCTATTAAAGTTTTTATATGACTTCTTATATTACTATCAGATAGCCCCAGCAGAATCTCTTGTGAAAGTTCACTCGATTTCTTATAAATCCAACCGTAATTTTTTTGCAGTTCAATATTTTTTCCTTCTTTTAAAAATCTTTCTCTTTCTTCTTCAATAAATTTATCAAAATCGTTACTTCTTTGCGTCCAAAATAAAAACTGATTTAAAATTAAAGCCTTAATATAGTCTCCAGTTAGTAAGACAAGCTCTTCTTTTATTACTCCTCTTTTGAGTTTCTCTGGTTTTTTAGTAGGAATTGTCATTTTTAATACCCCTTTTCACTTTAATTGTTTGATAATTCCTCTTCGATATCTAAAAGCAAAATATCTATTTCATTTTTAGGACGGTAAGAGTTAAGATTAGAATTAGAAGAACGGAGCATTTTCAGTATTTGTAAGTAATGTTCTTCCTTGATTACTTTGTCTCTAAATCTGATATTGACAAGTGTTTCAAGCTCTTTAATGGTAACTTCATACTTGGGATTGCGATATATTCTTAAAATGGCGTCGAGAGATTCTTTAACGGGTAAGCCAGACAGAATCGTTAATGGAGAAATTTTTAATATTTTGGCGATTTGTTCGATCTTACTTAAAGATATTCCCGTATAGCCTGACTCAACTTTTGATATATATCCTTTTGAGATACCTAATTTTTCAGCAAATTTTTCTGCTGTATAACCAAAAACATTTTTACGCCAAAACTGTATAGTCTTTCCTATTAATTTATCAATTTTTTTCATTTTTTTTAGTTCCTTTCTTCATTATTGAAATGCTTATGTTTTTGATTTCATTTGTTATAAAAACCCTTATTACTTTTGGTAATGTGTCTGAGTTTAAAATACTGTTGAGTATAAGAATTTTAACTATTCCAGATTTTGGAATTAATGTAGATGAGTGCAAGTATTCTATTATTTTGGCTGTTTCTTTATCTAATTTAATATTTCTCTTTATAGTTGATTCAGAAACCATAGTAACCTCCTTTTTTTAAATAAAATATCTTTTAAACGTAACTTGATATTTTATTAGTTATTTATTAATTATTAATTATGAGTTTGTCAGAAAAAAAAATTGAGAGACTAATAGGCAAAACTATACAGTTTTGGAGAAAGAATATTTTTGGATTAACAGGTGAGGAATTTGCCAAAAGATTAGGCACTTCACGTGTTTATGTTTCAAAAATAGAGTCGGGGACTGCTGGATTATCTTTCAAAAAAATAGAACAGATTGCAAAAGCTCTCAAAATTTCACCTCTCACTCTTTTAAGAGGACTGCCTGAAAAAGAAGCCCTCGATACTATTATGGAAATTTATCGTGATCCTAAATATAACGTTACTATAAAAGAACTTGAGGCTCTTATTGGAGCTAAATTCAGAGGAAAGCACATCACTAAAAAAGGTTATCTCCAACTGTTAGACCTCATCCGCTCCGGAGACTTCGCCATAGATTCCGAAAGCTATCGCCCCAGAGATATGGTTGATATCCTTCTTGATGAAATTGAAGAGGAAATTAACGGCAAAAAATAAACTGTAAATCTTTATAGTGGGGGATATATGTCTTTTATTCAATCTGCAAGTTTAACAACAAATCGGAAGATTATTACGGATTGTAAAGTAAAAGAAAAAATAATTTCTAATATTGTAGAGCGTTTTAGAGAAATTTCTAATATACCGTTCCCTCCTTACGACCCTTACAGTCTTGCCGAATGTTTGGGATATAAAATAACTTTTAATAAAAAACATGACATCCCTGAATTTGACGGATGCACTTTACCTTTTAGCAAAGTTATTTATCTGCACGACACAAATTACTACAGAAAAACATTCACCCTTGCTCACGAAATTTTTGAAGATACTCTAAATAGGAGATATATTGGCTTTGTTGAAAAAGATTTTAATTGGGCCGCCGCTGAATTTTTAATGCCCTCAGATGAATTCACAGATCAGGCTAAAGCATACGGCTTCAATCTATATCACCTGTATGATATTTACAATAATTGCTCCCCTTTAGCCATATCAATGAGACTGTTAAATCTTGGATTAATTGATACAGTTGTTGTCCAATACAACGGAAATGAACAACTATATGGCTGTGAATGTTATTCGCCTATCCAGGAGTTTGAAATTGGCAAAAACTATAAGATTATCTTTGGTGAAGATGATTTGCCTTTTTGATGTTAAATTATAAATTTAGGGGGTGGTTATGGATAAAAACAACATCAAAATTGGCTCTCAAGTAGCATTAACTTTTATATTTACCAACTCCTATTGCATAATCTCCAGTTTTCTGCAAACTCTCTTCACAAGATTTTCCTGATTTATCTTATCAGCCATACCTAACCCCTTCTTGAACCAGAATTAAAATTTACAAGCCTCTCCCAGTCAATCCTCCCATCCTTAAAACAAAAAATCTCAATAAACTCATTAGTAAACAAATTAAGTTTAGCATTATACTCTACCAAATATTCCTCATTCTTTTCTCTGGCCTGATAACCAAGTGGCTCAATAATATCAATATAAAGATTAGGCTCTCCTGAAATCAGCTCCCAAAAATCTTGCCCGCATATTTTTAAATAACCCCCTTTATCTACAGTTACACGTCCATAACAACATCCATTTACACATACTATCTCCTCATTTACTCGCCCTCTAAGACGTATTTTAGCATTTTTAAAATCTTGCTCCATTTTCTTAATTTGACTGCTATTTCCCCAATTAGGCCCTGACTTGATAGACACAAGATACCTTTTTCCATCTCTTACAAATTCCAGGTCTATACCAAGAGCAGTCGACTTCATCCCGCCATAAACTTTATAGCACACAAATATAGCCAGATCTTCAAGCCAGTCACCAAACATTGTCTCTTCTTGTGAGGATATAAAAGCGTCCACAATCCCTTTAACAATTTCACTGGCACTTTCAAAATTTTTCACTTTAAAAAGATAAGGATTTTTCTTTCTCAATATCTCTTTAAGCTTTAATTTCCTTAATCTCGCAAGCTTCTTACCGTGAAACTTGCCTATATTCTCTGCAACATAAACCCTAATCTCATCCAACAACGACATTCAAAATCTCCTCATCTTTTCTAATCTCTTCAAGTCTCTGCTTTGTCAAATCTATATACTCTTCTTTTATATCAATCCCTATACAATTCCTGCCAAGATTGTAAGCTGCCACACATGTAGTCCCCGAACCAACAAAAGGATCGAGCACCAAATCATCCTTTTCAGTAAACAGTTTAATAAACCATTCCGGTAGTTTTACAGGAAAAACAGCACTGTGCCCCCTGTATCCGCATTCTGTGGCCATATGCAACACATTAGTAGGATAAACCAAATCTTTACCCAGCCAATTCGCAATATTTTTACCAAACCCGCTGCCAGACCTCGAATTAAATCTCACCACATCATTCTTGCCAAGATGTTTTAACCTTGTATTAGCCCAATCACCTATAGGCTCTTTCACCTCATCCTGAAACATTTTAAACTTTTTCTGTTTTGTAAAATGCAGTAATCTTTCCCATGCATCTCTAAACCTGTTTGGCCATTTACCCGGATAACAGTTCTTTTTATGCCAGATATACTCTTCCGTCCATAACCAGCCCTGTTTTCTTAAAGCAATAATCAACTCAAGCACATAAGTATGCCTTTCACCGTTTACAACTCTTTCTTTAATATTCAACACAAAAGAACCCGTAGGTTTTAACACTCTCAAAAACTGCTCCGCACGTGGCAAAAACCACTCAACATATTTATCCGGATGTATCCCGCCATATACATTTTTCCGTCTATCAGCATAAGGTGGTGAAGTAAAAATCAAATCAACAGAATTATCAGGGATATTTTGAAGCACATCAAGACAATCTCCGCAGTAAAGCTCAATATTGCACATTAATTCACCTCTCAAGTTACATATAATAATGCCTTATCTTCTTAAAATATTCAACCGTTTTTCACTTTCTTTTTACGGAATTTACCCTCATCATACCCGAGAATCAACCTTCTTTACTATTCTTCGTTCAGTGACCATATCAGATTCCATCACACCGTCTACTTTTTTAGTTTTCTTCCCGCGAACATCTCTATAGCCATCATGGATGGCGTCTTGCCGCCACAGGCGAAAAGAACACTTTTAATTTAAAAGTAATTATTGATTTTTTCAGACTCTGTATTATCTTCTGTATTATAAATACATAAACGAGGTGTATTATGAATACAGTTAGATTAAACATTACCTTGCCGGCTGATGTTGCTGATATGCTTAAAAACGTGAAAAATAAATCTGCCTTTATCGCTGAATCTATTAGAGCATATGTTAAACAGGAAGAAAAAAAACGTTTAACTGAAGCCCTTAAAGAAGGATATATCGCTACAAAAAAAGAAGATAAAGAATTATCAAATGAATGGATTGATACAATAGGAGACGGTATTGATTGATATAAAAAGAGGTTATGTATATCTTGCGAATTTAAATCCAACTAAAGGCGCAGAAATCAACAAAATTAGACCAGTTGTTATCGTATCGAACGATATAAATAATCAATATGCTGATACGGTGACAATAGTTCCCATCACTTCAGGTAATGTTCAAAAAATTTATCCTTTTGAAGTAAAAATACCAAAAGATATAGCTAATTTAGACAAAGACTCAAAAGCAAAAGCAAACCAAATTAGAACAATAGATAAGTCAAGAATTGTAAAAGAAATTGGAAAACTACCAGATGATATTACAAAGAAAATTGAATATGCTATAAGTGTTCATTTGGATTTGAATATCGGATGAATTTTGCCGATTGGATAGTTGACGTAAGCCTCTCTTGAGGTTATATTATGTAAAAAAGTATGGAGTGTGGTATGAATACAGTTAAAGCAACTTTTTCAATTCCTCAAGAAATTATGGATGAATTGAACAATTATGCGAAAGAAAGCGGTTTAAAAAAATCTAATGTTGTCGTTTCAGCTCTTGAAATGTTTTTTGATTATATGGACTTGAAAATTGCAAAAGAAAGAATCGATGAAATTAAAACTAAAAACCTTAAATGTCTTTCTATAGAAGAAATAGAAAAAGAGCTTAGACTTTGAGTTATACTCTCAAATTTGCGCCTCAAACTAAAAAAGACTTAAAAAAACTGCCAGTATATATCCAGAAATTTATTTTAAACTCTCTTAAGGAATTTGCCAATAATTTCTCAAATGAATACGAAGCAGAACTTATTAAGACTGGAAAAATAAAAAAATTAAAAGGCGAATGGGAAGGATTTTATAGGTTAAGACTTAGAACCTATCGTGTAATTTATCAAAAGAATGCTAACGAATTGGTAATTTTGATAATAAGAATTAGCCATAGAAAAAACATCTACCTTTGACACCAAAAATCGCCCTGTAAGCCACGTTTCGCATCCGACCTGATACCATTACTCGATGCCAAAACGACGCTCTGAGAGCCTCTGACGGGCTCAGGGAGGAGATTTTACTTACCAGTTCTTAATCCTAACTCCAGTCTTAAAGCAGGTAATAAGATTTTTGTTTGCAGTCGGTCTCTCTTCCCATTTTTTTCTCACTTCCCTTTTTAAGATTAGAGAGAGGGGGCGCTCTTAAAAAGCGCCCCTCTCTCTTTATATATAAGCTATATATATACTATAATAACTATAGAAGCGGGGTATTACGGCACCGAAATAATTAAAAATAAATGTTTACAACACCTAACCCCTTCACCGCTTCAAAAACTTCTCCGCTGGTTGGTATGTAAATACGCATATTTACACCTCCCTTGCGCTTTCCTTCTCGCATATATTTCGAAAACTACTTTAATCTCTTCATCCTCTCCCAAACCTTTAACGCATATTCTTGCTTTCTTCTCTCTTTCTTGGAATGATACTTACCTATCGCATCCCAGTTATACCCATTTCGGTTTATCTCATACGCTAGTATGTATGTCCCAAAGTTGATATTAAAGCATACATTTAACCCAAATTCATAAGAATAGCCATATTTTTCAAACCACCACCGGTTTATCTGCGTAAGCCCTATGTCAAAACTCTTTTTACTACTGCCAAGCTCCTTAACCTTTTTTATCGCCTCTTCTTCGCTCTCGAAAAACATCGATTTCCCAGCAACATTTAACGCATAAGGATGAAATCCGCTCTCCACGTCTATTATTGCCAGTATCAACTCTGACGGCACGCTATACCTCTTTGAGGCTTTCATTACACAGTCTATTATCTCATCGCTTACACTCTTTGCATACACTTTTACGCTTACCATAATTGCTAAAAAAATAACCAACACTCTCAACTTTTATACCTCATATACATTAACAAAGTCGTCACCACCGTTACCAACAAATATTCCACAGGTGATCCTGTTTTAAACAACCCTATGCGGAAATCCTGTTTAAAAGGATTAAACAAAGGCACGCCTGACTTTGTTAAACTGTCGCAGATTATATGCAATAAAGCTCCTATAGATATGTAAAATATTACTTGATTTATATAAACACTAAACAAATAAACTTTATATGCAACGTAGATTAAAACTGCATACAATACCCACCAATGTGATAGTTTCCGATGAACTTTCTGGAAGAAAAAATCTCCTCCGCCAGATATAAACATATCTATAACATCTGGCAATATGGAACCTACTGTTACGCCAATTACACCATAAACGTCATATCCTAACACTAATGCTGTGGATACTCCTATTGCTTTGTGGGATGCGAGTCTCATGATGTTTATTATAGTTCATACACATTCTAGTTTTGTGGTTTTTGACTTGAATGTCAAAAATATACAAAAATTGGTAATTTTTTATCTATAACGTTTTGCGGATATCTGAAGTTCGAGCCAATATATGAGGATTTGGGCAAAGGTACGAAGTGCCAATGAATTTGAGAGTTTGCAACAAATTTGATTATTTTTACTTTTTCACGTTCTCTCCTCAAATTTTTTTGGACAATAATCATTCAAATAACAATTTTTACACTGTGTTTTTTTGGGTTTACACCATTTTCTTCCAATCTCCCAACATGACAAATCAAAAATTCCTGGATACTCTGGATTAAGTTCTCTTGCAGCATAAATTAACTCATCATTGCTTGCATTTTTGGATATAAATCCCAATCTTTTAAAAACTCTTTTTACATGCGTATCTGGCGAAATATCTATACATATATAATCGCTCATAGGAATTTTAAATTCTCTTGCCAGTATATTCGCTGCCATAGTTGCAATTTTTACACCAATCCCTTTGAATTCTAAAAATCTTCTAACAACTGTGGCACTTTTTGGACTATCTTTCCAAATATTTGAAGCATCATCATTGTAATCTTCATGTATTTTTTGAATTCCAAAATAGAAGTTCCGAGCCATATCATCATTAAATCTATGAAGACTTTTTCTCTTAAATATTTCTTTAATGCTTTCATGATTTAATCTTAAAAGTCTTGAAAACTCAAAACCTCCAATTTCGTTTGAGATCTCATATGGAATTAACCAAGCTTTTTCTGCTTTAACTTGCCTATCCATTATACATGCTAATACAAAGGCATGAGGAAAGTTCTTAAGATCATTAAGTAAGTTATCTGCCTCTGAATTTCCAGTAAATTTTATTTTCTCGTATGGTTGTTTTAGTAGTTTTTCTCCTTTATTTATTAAGTTTCTTACTATTTCTTTTTGTTTATCATTCACAGGCACCCCCTGAATTTCTGCTAACGTTACGAGCGTATCTGAAGTTTTATTAATTAGAATTGTAGAAAAATATTGAATACACATACTTTTTAGATACTACCGCACACAAAATCATTTAATCTAACCACTTACAACAATCTTTATTTACATTTTTAAACTCTTCCCAAGTTAACCATCCCAATCGGTCAGATATATTCTGCCAATTACAGTCTTCAATATGTGGAAGATCCCTTGAAAGAGCATTTGGATTGTTTTTATATTCATGGAATTTATAACCATATAAACGGCTTGATGGGTTGTCCTTAAAAATCTTAGGAGTAACCAATAAAAATAATGATTTTTCAGGATCCCTCTTATTTAAGGGAAAACAAAGTTCACAATTCTCTTCCAACATGACATCAATATTTCTTGCAATTTGGTCTCGCATAGTATTGTACGTAACTTCATAAGATATATCAGATAACACTTTTGCTTCAATGATAACTGAAAAACCATTTTGAGAATTCAAAAGAATTGCATCAACATTTGTAGCACCTTCAAGATTAGCATTGCTATGAGCATTATCCAAGACATAAGGAATAAATTGTCTTTTAGTGAGATTTTTTTGTAGCCATTTTTTATATGATTTTGGAGATGGCAAACTCACTTCGAAAAATAAGTGTAATTTCCCATCAAAACAATCTTCCCAAGACTCTAATCCTTCAATTGGTGGAAATCTACCATAAGCCATTTCAAAAAGTTGGATAAGCTCTTGTTTTCTGTTTTTGCTGTAAAAAATAGTCATCATGCAGGCGGCAATCCAAAATCTTTCATCTTTTTCTATTTGACAAGGTTTTCTCATCTCACTTAAAGGTTTTCCTTTCCTGTCAGTGTTGTTCTTGAGATACTTATCGTATCTTTCAATACTCTGTTTGTAGTATTCGACATGTTTAACATTTTTAATACATTTACCTTTGCGCCTAACATCAGCAAAGTGCGATAACAATTGTTGTTCAGTAAATGGTAAATATATTGGATGCATCATGATTTTATGCCTCCCGGTATATGATTGCGTATAACTAGTTTATATAAAAACAAATCACATAAACCTCAATTTTCTGATAATATACGACAATATAGTATATATTTCTTTAAAAGAGTATACATTTTTATAACAATGTTTTCAAGTCAATTTCACCTTTTATTAAAAAATTGTACAATACTTCTACTTAAAGTTGTCTCCGAAATACCATATTCACAAAACTAAAATCGCTTTATCTTACGCTAAAACAAATGGTGTTTTTTTATTTTAAAAATTAAACTACTTTTACTTACAACTTTAATAATTTTTTAAAGAAGGCGTTATATCACCCTCTTATTCATCTGTTTTAATAGTTTTATACCTGAGAATTACCGACCTTTTTTTCTGGATTCGGCAACCTTTCTTCTTCCAATATCCTTTTCTTGCTAAAAATCTGCATGATGTAAATAACAAAAACATAAAATATAGTATTAAAACAATAAACTTGACAAAAAAAAAGACATTCTTTATTTAATTTAAAACTTTTATAAATAAATTATGATGAACGCATCTATCAATGTTAAAGAATTAATTCGTGTAATTACAAATTATATAACAAAACAGAAAAATACTCCTTTGACAAAAACTAAATTAATCAAATTATTATATTTATTAGACGTTGAATATTATAGACTTACAGGGAAAAAACTTACAGACTTCAATTGGATTTATTACAAATTTGGACCATATGCTTATGAATTCGAAAATTTATTAACTGAAAGTGGTGTAATTATTAAAGAAACTAATGACGTTTACTTTATCAATAGTTTGGATGATTATGATGCCAATATTGAAAAATTTTTTGATAAAAACAATATTGATATAAAATCCCAAATTATATTAAAAAGAATTTTAGATCAATTCTCTAGTTACGATTTGAACAAATTATTAGACTTTGTTTATTATGAAACAGAACCAATGGAAAACGTAAATTTTAAAGATAAATTAGATTTTGGTAAAATAGATAGAAAAAAAACTGTTTACAGAAAACCTCAGTATACAAAAAGCAATCCCGACAAAATAAAATTACTAAGAGAAAAGTTTGATAAAATCAGGAAAAACAAAAAAGACACTTTGTTGAAAATTTTCTTGCAAAATTCAAAAATAGCACCTGTATATGATGATTTATATTATAAAAATGTAAAAATTATGGAACAGGAAGATGAGCTCTGATGTTGTTTACGTGGATGATATTTTTTATAATTTATCATCCTTTTTAGTTTATCAAAAAGAACACAAATATGAATTTGGCTATATTTTTTGGGCAATTATACCTTATTTTTATGAACATAAAGAAATTTGGAGACCAGTTGATTTCTTGGATGAAGACAAAACTATCGCTAGGTGTTTTAAAATATCTTCAGTTGGTGAAGACGCTTATAAAAGAAAAGCACCTCTTAAAAAGCCAAAATTGGAAAGTACAGAAGAATTTCCTGTAATAAAAGCTAAAAAACGACCATGCTTATTTTTTAAATATTACGATTCATTTAAAATTGATCAGCATATTTGTTTAGTTTTTCCTTTATATTCAATTTATAACGATATGGGCAAGTTAAAAAGCAAATTTGACCAAGATTTTATCGATAAAGTTAGGATGCTTAAATATAATAATTTGTTTTTTGTCAAAACGGATGGAAAAGGAAATTTAACTGACTCTATAATAAGATTAGATAAAGTTTATAGTGTTTACCATACTTATTTAGAATATTCTGGATTTATGCTACATAATGATATTAAAGAAATATTAATTGAACAAATACTTTATTCTTTTTTTGGGTATTTCCACAATAAAGAAGAATCTATTTATTATTTAATACTTAAAGAAAATAATTTAATTTCAAATAATGAATTCTATAAATATGAAGATGTAAGATTTTAAAGTTTTAAATCTAATTTATGATTTTTTATTATCTTTTTTTATAAACCGCTTTTTAATTCTATCTGTTTGATCAAATTTAGGAGTCATATTTTATTTACTCACTATTTTTGCACAATACTAATCAATCAAATTCAAAAACCAATATAAAGTTTAAAAGAGGGCTATTCCGCCCTCTATTCATTTAACATTTTGATAGTTTTATATTTGAGTAGCGTTTTTCTTTTCTTCTCAGGATGAGATACTCTCTCTTCTTCCATATATCCCTTTCTTGCTAAAAATCTGCATATTATGCCTACTACATACGATGATAAACCGGATTCTTCGGCAATTTCTCTGATTGTTTTGAACTCTGTTGCAACTTTCAGTATTTTTTCCGTGTTTTCTTCTCTCTCAATGCAATATCTTTCCATTTCGTCAAGTATTTGATTCAGCAAATCGTAGTGATATGGCCGAATGTCCTCAAGCTTCTTGATCTTTAACTTCCTGCATACAAGGTTCACAAGATATTCTGTAGACATCTTAGTCATACTGTTAAAAAGAGTTACTTTTTCAACTACAAGAGCTATTAAGTCCTCTGTTGTAAAAATATAGTCACCTGCGAGTATAGGTTCCGACTCATATCGCAAATATGCAGTGATCATTTCTTCAAGTGTTCTTACTCGCTGTTCAAGTCGTTCGATATATTTCACGTCTTTTTCTCTGATTGAATAGTAGCCTCTTTTTCTTAATGCCGGCAAAACTTCTGAGGTTACCCATTTTTTGAATTGTTTGGCTTCTGCTTTCTGACTACCAAATATCAGGGAATATAAGCCTGATTCATTAATTATTGTTGTTTGTTGCTCTCTACCGATGGCGTCGCGAATTGCGACGGCATCTCTATCTTCTTCATCTACATGCTTTGAAATGGCATCTCTGTAATTTGAATATCCCAAAGCTAAGGCTACATCTTTGGCTACGAACCATACCTCACCGTCAACATTTACTGTTCTCACCAGTTGGTCTCCGTAACCAAATGGTATTACTTCATTTTTTACTGCTTCGTTCATAGTTTACACCTCCGATATTTTTTGGCAGACTCCTGCTTGCTATATCAACATAGGCAAATTTTGATTGTGCTTTTGTGGTATTTTGTGAAAAAACAACAATGAGCTATTAGACTAATCTAACATTAACTAACATATTATAACCGATACATTGTAACGGATACATTGTTTCCAATATATTGTTCCGGTTACAATGTAACCGCTATATTGTTCCCAATACATTATGGCGGTTATATTATGCCCGTTACATTGTTCCCGTCATAATGTAAGCAGTCAAATAGAAAACAATTGCTTTGATAAGATTATATCATTATCTATCAATAGGTTATATCTAAATATTCTTATTATATTTAAAACCGTTATATTGTAACCAGAATAATGTTCCCGTTATAATGTAACCGGTATATTGTAACCAATATATTATGACCGATACATTATACCCTATACATTGTAACCGATATATTGTGAGACATACATTGTAAGGGATTAGCATATTTGAAAAAGTTGGATAAGATTTGTGAAACAGTTTTGAAAAAGTTTATAAGCATGATTGCATATTCTATTTTCCTTTAGCAAAAATTTACTATTCACATTGCATATTTCTCTTCCTTTTCCTTTATATGCAATGATGAGTTGAAATTCTTTATATCTGAGTATACCGTTATATTGTTCACGTTACATTGTAACCATTACATTGTGACCAATATATTATAACGGATACATTGTTACGGTTATATTGTGATCGTTATATTATAATCTCTATAATGCAATCGTTATAGTGTAGGAGTTTGCTTATCTATTTTTTGGAAAAATTTTTTCTGAATTTTTTGAATTATGATAATAAACTTCAAATTTATATAGTTGTAATATAAGAATTTAGTGTAAAATATCGTAATATACGTAAGTTCTAAAAAGTTTTAATTTTGATTTTTATTGACAAAAGCGATTGCTTTAGGATAGCCTTTAAAAGGCAGTGCTGCAATATATGGATAAGTTGGCTTGAAAAAGGAACTGTATGGAAATCTCCACTTTTAAGGATGATTTACTAGGGCTAGAAGATTTTGCAAAACGCTTAGAGCAATTTATAAAAATTGAAAGTGACTATGTTGAAGGTAGCCTTGTTATAGGACTGAATTCCAAATTCGGCTCAGGAAAAACAACTTTTTTGAAGATGTGGATGTCTTCCTTTCAGGAAGACCAGAATAAAGCGGATAAACCACTAGTAATTTTATTGAACGCTTGGGAAAGTGATTATTATGGTGATCCTCTTTTCGCCATTATTTCTGCACTTATTGAGTGCATAAAAAAGCATGGTGAGTCCGCAGAGAATTTAATCAATGCTGCTAAAGACTTTGGTTGGTTTACTCTCGCTATGGGAGGGCAAATAGTAAAAAAATTTACTGGAATTGATGCATTTGAAGCAGGAGAAATTGCTGCAACAAAGAAGTTGGAAAGAAATGGTAAATTGCCGTTACATTCTGACGCTTTTTCTATTTATGAAGCCCGTAAAAAGGCTATGGAATCTCTCAAACAAGCTATTCGTGAATTTGTAGAAAGTTCTTCACCAAAGGTATTATTTCTAGTTGACGAACTAGATCGTTGCAGGCCAGATTATGCCATTTCGTATTTAGAAACTATAAAACACATATTCGATATAAAAGGTGCTGTTTTTTTATTGGCAGTAGATCGTCAACAATTAGAAAATTCTGCAAAAGCTGCCTTTGGTTCTGATCTTGACTTTAATGAATACTATCGAAAATTTGTTCATAGAGAAGTTACTCTTCCAGATATTAGTGAAAATGCTTATAGGAAGATAGCGAGAAAATATGTTGATTATTACCTCGAACGTGAAGGAGAGCGATATTGCTTAATGAAATTGGATAGTCATTGTGTTGACAATATTGTTGAGCTAATTAGTTCGTTAAAATTGACTCCAAGACAAATACAAGAGGTATTCAGAATCTTAGGACATCTACTTGAGACTACAGAAGAAAAAAGAGGTAGTATATATTGGTGTTTAGGAGTAGCTTCAATCATGATGTCAGTTCTTAAAGTAGGACGGCAAGATGTTTTTCATTTATTAGGTACGCAGCAGTTTGATTATATGAAAGCATTTATTTTTTTTAAAGATGATTTAAATATTAATAGTTACGATTGGTGGTTTATGCTGTGTTTAACTGGAGGTGGATTAAAACTAAAAGAAGGCGAAGACATTCAATCAGTTATGAAAAAAGTTGGTCTCTTAGAAAATGATGAGGAATTTAATAGTTCATCCACGTTAGTACAATGGTTTAGTGGTTGGGGACATAGTTGTTCTGATAGATTTGCTCAAATTTACAAAAATATTGAACAATTAAACAAATGGGTTTAAAAAGCCAACAAGTTGCTCAAGTTGATCGTTATAGGGATAGTAAAGGGATAAAATTATTTTGGTTTAATCAGATCACTTCTTTTTATTTTTATTAAATTATTTTCAGTTTTTACTTCTAATTTTTTTTGTTTAATGTATTTATATAATAAAGTATGCGATTTGCCTGTTAATAAAACGGCTTCATTAATCGAAAGCCATTCTTTCGAATAAAGATCATCATATTTATTCAATGATTTTGAGTAGTTAGATAATATTCTATTTAATTTGTTTATTGTTCCTGCTATCAGATTTCTTTTTGACTCAAGAATTTTTACGTTTAATTCCAGCTTTTTTAATCGTGAATATAAAAAATCTTTATTATACTCTTTTAAAATCTGGTGAGTTATTGTTTTACCTAACTCCTTTCTTTTCAATGAATTTTCTTTTCCAAGATTAAACGACACAACCCATACGAATCCATGTGGACAAAAAAAGCAGTCTTTTTTCCCGCAATATTTTAGCTCAAGATAAATCTGTCCTTTTTTGTAATATTTTTTTTGATTTTCTATAAGGTTTTTCATTTCAGTTTTCACTTTTTCGAATTCTGCAAATAGATTTGATATAGTTTCAAAACAGTTATTAACATCCATTTGTTACCTCTTCTTTGTTTTATCTGAAAAATATATCGCCAAGAATTTTTTTTTTTGTGGTTTTTCAAAATACCACAAATTTGATTTCAGAAATTTACTAACTTGTAATCAGAGAAGATTGAAGGAGGTTAAATTTATGAGTAAAGAAAAAGAAAATGCTATCAGTAACCCTAAAATACAGAAAAAGAACAAAATAAACTATTTTGCTGTTGTAATAATTGTACTCCTAGTTACCGTTATTGTTCAAATAGTAACTGCCCAAATCTTTTCAAAAGCCATCATTAAGAGAAATTTTGTATCCGTAGATACTAGCAAAATAATTGAAATAGAAAGAATTGAACTGGCTAAAAAAGCTAAAAGCATAACCGATAGCAAACAATTGTTTGCTGAGTTTGAAAAGTTTATTGAAGACCTAAAAAGCACAATCGATTCCATGTCAAAATCTTTAAATGTAATTGTTCTCGAAAAAGGAGCTGTTGTTAGCAGCGATATTTACGATTTGACCGATGTTGTAATCAAAAGAATGAACAAAAAAGGTTACAAACTGGATTTAGATAACCTTCAAAAACTTCCTAAAATAGAGGTAAACGGTGATAAAAAGTAAAATAACGATTTTAGCTATTATTTTGCTGTTTAGCATAAATGCTTTTGCGGTAGTTAACCTTGGAACAGTTGGAAACACCTACCCTATTGTTGAAAATGATTTTTACGAATGGATTATAAATCAGGTAAAAAAGAATGCTGATAAAATACCAAAAATTGATAAAAATAAACTTTATAACTTTGTTGATAAACAATTGTATGTAGATTTTGATTTGCCTGATGCTAAAGAGCATAAAATTAAAGAATATGAACCTGTTTATATATTGGATCACGATATAAAAGACCAGAATGGCAATATTTTATATCCCAAAGGATATAGCTATAACGTATTTGATTATGTAACTTTTAAACATGTTTATTTCTTCTTAAATGCTGAAAAAAGATCACATATAGCCAGTTATCTCGAATATGCAGACAGATATAAAAATATACAACCAATAGTTGTAAAAGGCTCTTTAACTTATTTTTACGAAACAATTAAGAAATTCCAAAAACGTCCTATCCCTGCCGGCAAAGCTACAAAGCTAATGCTTGATAAAATGTTTGTAAAAAAACTCCCATCACTTGTTTACCAAAAAGGGAAAAAACTTATCGTTGAAGAAATCCCTGCTGGGGGTGATAAATGAAAAAGATTATCGTTTTAACCATTATTGTATCTAACCTATTCTTTTCAATTTCTAATAAGAGCTATTCTGCTGGTTGTGTTCCAATATTTAATCCGATAACAAATGTCGACTGGAGTATGTTTGTCAGAGAATTCAGATTTTTAGGTATTTGTGCCTGCGGTGATCCGATACCCCGTATAGGTTTTAAAATTAGATATGCTGAACCTATCGGACTTATAGAAACAACACAAAAACCCTTCTTCTTTCCATCATTAAACCTTAATTTAGGTGTTTTTTCTGGACTATATAAGGTTGGCAATCAGTTAGGTGTTAGCGGAACAACTGTTAATACCTATTATCTCTGGTATCCTGTATTCTGGGTATTAAATATTCTGTCAGATGTTCTTTGTATGCAGGTTGACCCAACTTCTATTGATTTTGGATATTTATCGGAAGTTGATCCGACATGGACATATGATGAATTAAATCACTATTTGCAACCTGAAAAGTTATTGTATGCAAATCCCATTGCTCAATCTATTTGTCTTGCTGATTGCGTTGCTTCCACATTTCAAAAGCCTTTAAACGCCTTGTATTGGTGCGCAGGTTGTTGGGGAGGCATATTCCCCGATACCGGCAATGCGCAAGAACAAGGTGGCAATGATATTACTGGCGCAAATTTAATTGCTACAAGATTAATTGATAAAGCTCATTCTAGTTTTTTATTCTGGGCGACAAGTCCCGGTGAGGCAGTAGGTAGTGAAGAAATACCTGATAGTTTATGTCAACCTGTCCCCTTCCCCCGTATTATAAAATCTCAATACTGGCTACAACCTGCGTGTCCTGTAATGCGTTTTGGTTATTCTTTAGGAACTATTCCAGCTTATACTTCAACCTTTGCTAAAGCGCCCGGTTTTGAAGATTATGTATTTGTTTTATGGAGGAAGAGGATATGTTGTCTGCTATAAAGAATAAGAAAAAAATTATTAAAATCATTATTATATCTTTCTTGTTATTGTTAGATATAATTTTTTTAAACACAAAAGCAAAAGCTGACACAATACAAGAGTTTTACAACGCAAACAGTAACTACGCAAATGAAAACTTTGTTAATAGTTTAAAAAACAGAACCCCTAATTATGATGAGAATTGCGTAAATTCTGATTGTCCTAAAAGTCAAGCGGATGCTGATAAATTTTTAGACTACGGAACAACATTAACAGACTCTTGCACTGTTAATGTTTATGAAGAAACTAAAACTGCTGTTTGTGATAATAGGACCGAATATGAATATCGTGACGTGGACGTAACGCAAGATAAAATATTAGATCATACTGACTACGAGGCAAAAACAACGACGGAAACTGTTACGGTTTATTATTGTGATGTTACTGATAAAACGTATTCAACTTCAACGGAATGTAATAATAGTTGTTATGGTTATTTTCCATCAACTACAATTTACACTTATAGCTTAGAGACAGATGCTTTTAAAATTCAAGCTAGAGGTTATCAATTCCGAGTGCTTGTTAATTATAATGGAATTCACTATTCAGATTGGTTGGATACTAAAAAAGTTACTCAGACTACAACCGTGTGTGTTGATCTTTTTCCTTGTCTTAAATATGAACCATCTACTCATACTCTAACTTATTCAGGGTTTATGCATTTAGCAAGTGTTAGACTTTTTGAGAACAATAAAGGTTGTTCCAGTAAGTATTGGCAATATGGTAGAGTAGCAAATTATATTTGTTTGGAATCAACAACTACAGGGTTTAGAGCTTATGTAGCCAATGGTAATACTAATCCTCCATGGTCTCCTTATGATGTTCTAGTTCAAGAACCTTGTTCTACTCAACAGCAAATGATTTCAACTACGGTTCAAGAAGCAAAATTCTATTATATAGAACAACCATCTTCTTTTGATCCTTTAGTAAATTGTGTTCTTAATCCTTATCAATGTATTGATAGCAGAAACACGTGTGTTACAAAAGACAGCGCTGGCAATTGTATTGAATATCAAAATGTTTGCTGGGAATACACGAGAAGCGGAACATGTGAAGAACAAATTAAGCATACCTACGTTGACTGTAATTATAATATAACATCAGTCCCTGTAAATTAGAGGTGATTTATGAAAAAGTTAGCTTTATTTTTTCTAATTTTAAATACTATAACATCCTATGCAACAACCGATTGGCATTGTTTAGACGAAGAAACTATTTGTACTCATTATGTCGGTGATGAATGTTTAGAATACCAGACTATTTGCAAGGAATCGAAAAGAACAGTTACAAGGTATTCGGCTGGTTGCGATTTAAGCAATATAATGTCTATGATTAATCAAGAGCATTGCGAAATAGTGGTTACTTGTAATGACTCAATTAGCGTAGCAGGAACATGCAAAAGAGGTTCTGGTTGTTATCCCGGTTATTATTATGACAATTGTCCTGAAGGGTATGATTTAAGATACACTGGCAATATAACAGAGGAAGATTGTAGTCAATTTGGACAAACAGGAACAATTACAATGGAAGAATATGAATATGGTTTTTTCTCTGGGGGTAGCGCAATGACTTTAACCGGTGGCGGGGTAACTTGTCAAAAGTATTATAGCCCAAGACAAGCTCCAAGTTGTGCAGAAAGGCTTGCTAATGGAGAAAGACCTCCAGAGTGTTACGTGAATGAATGTGAACAACTAGAAAACAATCCTCGTTGCAGAAGGGTTGATGATTTAGGAACTACGGTATATGGGGATGAGCCTACAATATTGAATACTGATTGCGTTTGGATTATTGACCCTGTAAACGGTAGAGTTTGCACAACTGATCCTAATCAAATTGCTAGTCTTACAGACGATAGAAGGCTCTATGATGTTCAAATAGAAAAATATGAGTGTGATAGCGCAGATGTTAGGAATTGTGAAAATAAAGAATATAAAATGGTTTGTCCAGATGGAAGTGAAACACTATGCCAGAATAAAAAAGAATGTGTAAGATGGGTGCAAGAGACAATTAATGAGGTAAGTGAGAAAAGTTTTGTGCTTAACAGGAATTATGCTGTAAAAGAATGTGTTAAAGGTTCAACAGGATGCTCTGATTTAAATAACAATTCCTTGTGTATTTATATTGGAGATAAACAAAAAAATATCACTGAAAGAATTAGGTTTATAAACGGTTGGGATGCTGACGGTAGTTCTAAAAACTGCTTTATTAATTATCGAGGTATATGTAGAGAAACAGGGCCAAACACAAGCAGTTGGAGTGCTTGCGTAAGCCAATTTGATAACAATTTATTTAATGCGGTAAAAGGCGTTTTTCCAAAACCGGTTGTAAACGTTGCTAATGAAACCAGAGTTGGTGGACTTTCTAATAAATCGGGCTGTTTTGGAGCAGGCAATGACGCTTATGACCAATATGTTGATGTGGATGTCACTTATGTAGAAACATACGAACAGTATTACTGCTATACAGATTACAACACTGCTTCAGTTCCTTTCAATTGCTCAGCTACAAATGATGAGTTGTGTTTAGACTATCATCAAGACGCAAGGGATTCAACTAAAGCGGTTTGCAGACAAAAAGAAGTTTACTACAATTGCACTGAAACTGTTACAAAAAATGTTTGCGCTGAATATAATGAAGAAGTTGTTTGTAATGATCAGTCATTTCCAATACCTAACATTGAAATGAAAAATGATAATTTTACTGATTTCGGACCGGCAATGGGAATTCTAGGTATGCTTGATGATATTAATTCTATTTGGAGCGGTGAGTATCAATATTGTTCTTATGGCTATTTTGTTAATGGATATGGTGGAGTTTACTGTAATAACTGCAAAGGTGAAGGTGGATTTCTATGTTTTCAAAAAAAACCTGAACAACAGAAAGCCTATGAAATGAATAAAAAAGGGCTTTGTCATTATTTAGGAACAGAATGCACAAATGAGATTGACTTGGGATTTGGTAGTATTTGTATCGAACACACTAGAAAATATTGTTGTTACGATTCTAAATTAGCAAGAGTCATCGTTGAGCAAGCATATATACAGTTAGGGAAAAGTTGGGATGAAGGTTGTAATGGACTAACTATTGATGATTTAAATAATCTTGATTGGGACAGAATGGATTTTTCTGAAATACAACAGGATATTGAGTCTAAAATCAAGTCAAGAACAAATAAGATTAACGATGCTTTAAAGAATAGAATAAGAACTTATTACACTGATTTTATGAATGAAATGGATCAAAGAGGAACACATCCTCAATCATCAAGCAATTAAGGAGGATATATGAAAAGAGTTGTTTTTATTTTTTTAGTGTTATTTGTTTTTAACGTGGTTTATGCTGACACATATAAATTTCCTCAACCAATGATTAAGTATGATATGAAAGATATTATTGAACAAACGAAACGTTTTAGAGAAATGTATAGAAAATATGGAAGATATAAAAAGCCTCAACTGGTATATTTGTATTCTGATAGCGTGCCCAAAACCACCGTTGAGAGTGTTTTTAAACAGGCAAAAAAAATTAAATCAATTGAGTTTACAGGTTGTCTTAAAGGTTTTATAGGCAATACGTCTAAAGACTTAAGAAAATTTATAGAGAAGCAGGTGAAGAAAGGTAAAATAGATAATATTGAAGTGAGGCTTGATCCTTTCTTTTTTAGGGATTTGAATGTTACACAAGTGCCTGCTCTTGTCTATGCACATTGCACGGAACAGCCTGTAGAATGTGATTATGATTATATAGTCTATGGCGATAGCAGACTGGATTATCTTGTTGAAAAGATTTATGAGGCTTCGAAAGATAAGCTAATAGGTAAGGTGTTGAAAGAATTAAGAAATTTTTAATGTCTTAAAATACCACACTTTTGATTTCAGTTCTTTTCTATATTTATCTTTAGAAAAAACAATAGAGGTGTATTATGCGTAAGTTTTTCATCGTCCTATTGTTGCTATTTTCGATAAATGTTTTTGCTACCTCTTTTAGTGAAGATGATCCAAAGAAAGGTTGGTTCTGGTATAAAGACCCTGTAAAACAAGAAGTAAAGAAAGAAAAAAAAGTAATTAAAAACGATAATAAATCACATGAGACTACTGTTACAGTAATCACTCCCCCTCATACAAAAAAGAAAGAAAAACAGGTAAACACAAGCCCTGAAGATTTTGAATTTCCTTTAACTGACGAAGCTAAAAGAGTGCCTGTTATTGCCAATTTTTTAAAAAATCCTAACGAAGAAAACGCAAAAAAGTTTTTAGGCTGGCAGGCAAAATATTTTAATCATCTTCATAAAATATCAAGAACTCTAAGAAATACTTATCTCAACTATGGTGATACAATTTATCCTATTGAAGGCTATGCAGAGCAACCTTTAGCCGTTCCTATTGCCTCAAGGATGAAAAACAAGATTTATAAAGACGCCTTTGCAAAAGCTAAAGATAAAGTGGGTTTGCTGTTTTTTTATAAGGCAGGTTGTCAATTCTGCGAGGCTGAAAAGCCAATCATAGATATGTTTGCAAGAAAATACGATATAGAGGTTAGGGGTATTGTTTTTACTGAAGAAGATAAAGATGATTCGCTCTCTTTCCCTACAAGGGTTGCGCCAGGGTTGTTTTATAAATTTCAGATAACTTCTGTTCCAACTTTTGCGGCTTATTATCCAGAAAAGAATGTTCTTCAAGTTATCGCTAAAGGCTATACTCCCTTATCGGCAATTGAGCTTAATTTAAAATCTTTCTTGTTACAGCAGGGTATTATCACAAAAGAAGAATTTTTCCAGCAATGGAAGGGTGAATATACTGAAATCTTTTACAACCTCTTGTCTAAAGCAGGGGTAAACCCTGAGAATATATCTAATAACAATTTGGCAAACATTAGTTTTACAGGAGGTTATAGATGAAACATATTACAGCTTTTTTTCTTGCTTTGTTGGTTTTTACGAACACTCTTTACGCCGGTATTGGTGACGCTATTGATGATTTTATTAATAACAATAACATTCTATCAAATATAAGCGAACCGAGAACTTTTAAAGTTGGAAACCGAATAGGATATTTTGGCGGATCAGCAAGCATAAGAATAGATACTTCAATGCCTCCTCTGGCAAGTTTTAGACCGCCTGATTTACGTGTATCCTGTTCTGGACTCGATTTTAATGCAGGTTTTATATCAATCCTTAATCTTGATATGATTGAACAGCTTTTACAGCAGGGCGGCGCTTCGCTCATGTGGGGATTGCTCATCGGTTTGGCATATTCTTTACCCACCGTATCGCATGTATTTGAACAAATACAAAAATATGTTCGCATGATTCAACAGTTAAGCGGTAATATGTGCGCATTGGGTAAAAAATTGGGACAATCAATCGCTACAACGATTAAAGAGGGTTATAAACAGGATAAATCAGCTCGTGAGATAGCAAGCGGCGCAAAAGGAACTTTTGTTGAGACAATATCTGATTTCTGGGATAACCCTGATGACTACTCAAAAAGAACAAGAGGTAATATTGTTTATGACGCAGTTGTAGACGCTGGAATGTCAGCTGATTATGCCTACCTTGCCATGAGTTTATTTGGCACAATGGAGTGGTTTCCCGGTGATGGAAGCTGTAACATAAATGAGCCTGAAAAGGCAGATATAACCGTATCCGTTAAACCGCCACTTGTTAAGAATATAGAGGATTTTAAAAAATATATTTATGGAGGTGAAATACAGAGATATTCCTGCGGTAATGTTTGTGCAGTTGCCGGCTTTGTTAATAGCAGTTGTAATAACATAAGCGTTGTTAATGATAGCAGTTATTCCGGAATAAAAAATAAATTTTACGATTCCATTAAAAATGTCGTTCAAAAAATAGCCAATGGACAGACAATTACAAGCAGTGATTACGATGTAGTGGCCTTAAAAGCAATACCAAACTCCGCTGACCTGTTTATGTATCTTGCAACCAATTATTTAAAAGACCCAGGTTTAACACTTTTACAAATTGATGTCATATCTGAATATTATGCGTGGTGGGTTATAGAAGCTCTTTCAATATATGCTGACAGAGCAGTAAATATGAACGTTTCGGTTATACTCTCTAAACATAATGCTCCAAGCGAAGCTACGAAACAATACAATCAATTAGTTTCTCAATTAACAACTCTTAGAGGTGATATTCACAAGTATTTTGAAAAGACAAGAAAAGAATTAATCAACTTCATAAATAATATGGAAATGTTTGAAAAACTAAGAAAACAAAAATCATTACAGGTAGGTGACTTTGTCACTGGCAAGTTTAATAAATCTCTAAGTAAGTTCAGCTTTTAGGGGGCTATAAATGCGTAAGTTGGTTTTTAATTTTGCTTTAATTTTATTGCCTTCTTTAGCATTTGCTGATGATTTTGTTTATAGATGTTTTGGTAATTTGCCTGTTATCAGTTCAACTCTTAATGCAATCGCAATGATTACTAACAGTTCTCAATATGGCAGATTATTACAATTTGTTATGCTTGTTGGTATGGTGCTTGCAACTGTTTATAGCATATACGCTAAACGATATGATGTAATAAAATATCCTGCTGTAACCTTGCTTATACTGGGACTATTTTTCTGGAGTAAAACAAGTGTAACTATATATGATGAAACCTTCGACGAATATGATGTGGTTGATAATGTTCCTATTGGTTTTGCTTACGGAGCAACTACAGTATCAGGTATAGGTTATTATTTTACAAAAATATATGAGCAGG
Organism: Deferribacter autotrophicus; assembly: GCF_008362905.1. Taxonomy (NCBI): domain Bacteria; kingdom Pseudomonadati; phylum Deferribacterota; class Deferribacteres; order Deferribacterales; family Deferribacteraceae; genus Deferribacter; species Deferribacter autotrophicus. The sequence continues at coordinate 6,259 of NZ_VFJB01000007.1, read as the reverse complement.
CTTTTGCCATACCAACGACTACTATATTGTTTAGCGAACCTAATGATGTCGTTGAAGCTTTACAGTATTCTAAAATAGGTCTGGGAGGGGCTTTTCAATCTTTAAATGAAATACAATCATTTTCATTGTCATATAAAGTCAACTCTGAATTTCAGGACTATTATGAAAACTGTTTATCATATGAAATGCTGGCATCGACAAACTCACAATTAGAAACTTTTTTTAAGAATAAATACTTTGTTGATTCTGATGGTAACTTAAATTGTGATAGATTTCCTAACGGACTTGGAACAAGATGGACATTGCCTACAACTATTGGTGGTGTAGACACTACTTGTCAAGAAGCATGTGAAAATATTTTAGCTCCAGATATTTATGACTTTATGGATAATTATTATAATAAATATTTTTCTGAACCAAGATTAGCGAGTAAAGTAACAAGTCTCGATAACGTCTTAACAACTTTAACCAATGATAGCTATACAATGAAGCAAGCTCTATTACAAAATGCCTTAATCAAAGCAACTTTTCAAAATATTGTTAATGGTAATGTTGATGCTGGAGTTGACCCATATAAATTTACAGGGATAATGTCATTCTTACAAGCAAATGAACAAGGTAAATCTCTTGTTTATTATGCTTCTGAATATATCCCTGCATATAGGAATGTAATGGAAGCTATTATGATAGCTGTTTTTCCAATAATTGTGATAATGTTTATCTTTCCTCGAGGATGGATGTTTATAAAAGGCTATATTTTATCATTATTCTGGATACAATTGTGGCATCCTATTGCTTCTGTAATGAATTCAATACTTGTAATAATGGCATTAAAAAAGAGCGCAATGATTTCAAATCTTGTTGGCGCTGGTTATTCTCCTATGACTGCAACATTATATTCCCAATATGCAGGTAGTATGATTGGAGTAACGGGGTTTATGATGATGAGCATACCTGCGATTGCTACTATCGTTGTTTATGGCGGTAACTGGGTTGCAGGCAGAATTGCAGACGGCATGGCAAGAACGGCTATGGCTACTGCTGGGGCAGTTTACTCCCCTGAAATGACAAGAAAATGGCTCAGGGAAAATGTTACGGCTGATATGCTTGGTGATCCTCAAGTAGATAAACAAACGAGACTATTTAATACAGCTAGATATGAAGCTTTTCAGGATATAGGACTAAAATCCGCTCAAATGATGAGTTATGATAATTTAGGAATAACAACAGGTAAAGGTGTTTTTGGTGTCGCAGATACTATTTCAAAAGGCAGTTTAACACGCTCGTATATAAACTCTGTTGAAACACAACGGGTTGTTGATAAATTCGGTATGGAAGGAACAATCGATGCTAAAGCCTATGGAGAATTGGCACAATTAAAGCAATTTGATTATTCAAAACAACATATCAGTTGGGACAAGCTTGGAACTGCTCAAGGGATGAATACTGTTAAAGACGCTATTTCGACTCTTGATTCCCCTAAACAGGTAAGAGAAGCCCTTAACTGGACTGCGAATACTTATGAAAAATATGCGGATATTTTGAGACAACAGGGAGATTATAGAAATGCTCAGAGATTTGAAATGGCTGCGGAAATGATGAGAGCAAGCTCAAAACTTAACGACCAAGAAATGTTAAATAGAGTTGAAACATTAAAGAAAGCTGGAGCTTTTGCGCCGATATTGTCTTATGACGCTACATCCAAAGCAACTGATGGTGCTGGCTATATTAAACAACATGCTGTTATTGATGCAAATAAAGGTACATATGAACAGAGGATGACAGAAGAGCAATTGGGTAAGTTTATTTCTATGTCATCTAAACAATGGATTGAATCAGGCAAAATGAGTGCTGCGGAAAGGAAAGCTTTAGTAGAAGATTTTAATCCTCAAAGATGGGAGGAAATTAAACACTGGCAGAATACATTGCTTAATGGTGAAATTAAAGGGAGAGAGCAATTCTGGGGTAGTCGTAGTGCTTATCAAAAGGCAGTTATATCTGAATCTCTTATTAGAGAAGCTATGATGAGCGGCAGGATTAAAGGGTTTGACTTGAATGGTGACGGGAAATTAACTGCTGCCGAAGCTAAAGCAACAGCTCAAGAATATGCGCAGATGACTACACTTATGAACAGGGCTGAGGCTGGAGAATTCTGGAAAACATTTGAAAAAGACCCTGAAAAAGCGCTTGAATCTTTAAGAATGAAATATGGCGAAACATATCAAGGCATGAAAGCGTTTGCTGCATTGGCTAATGAGAGAGGAATTACACCAGAAAAACTTGGACAAATTTTCGCTAATAAAAAATATTTTGAGGCTAGTTATAATGAAGGTTATTATATGTTGTTAAGGGATATGGCTAAAGAGCTTGGCATAAGTGAAGCTGCATTAAGAGGCAGTGATCCAAGAATGACCGCAATCAAACATTATGCTAAAGAATTATATAGTGGATTGAGAGAAGGTTATCTAACCGAGAAACAATTAAATAGTAACATGCATGATTTTGGTTTGTCTCGTGCTTACGCTTTGGCAGCCTTTGGAGTAAGAGGAGAATTAGCAACTATGGGTTTGAAAACTGATAAGTTGCTTTCAGATAAAGAAATAGACAAATTACGGAATATTTATGAAAAAATCCCTGGTTTGAGCGATAAAATAGATGATATTATGCCTGCAAAATCTATTAAAACAGGAAATTCCTCTTACTTTGATAGTTCAGGAAAGGCTATAAATCCTAAAAATATAATTACAAAAACTGATACCTTTGACCCTAATAGTTTTTTTGTAGAAAAGACTGATGACGGTTTCAAAGTATATTCAAACTATTTTGGTAAAAAAGGTTATGTAACTCAATCTTTAGTCAATAATATGGTATTTGCCAAAGATGAAAAAGGAAATATCAAAGTTATCGGACTTATTAATAGATCAAATCAACTTGATACCGGTTATCATAATCCTTCAATTAAACCAGACTTTAAACCTAAATGGATACAATGAAAAAGCCCCTTTTGATAGGGGCTTTTATATTTTATCTCTCAATAATTTGAATAATAAAAACAGAGGCTTACAAATATAAAAAATTATAAACACCAAAACAATTAAAGCGCCTATTCCAGCAAAAAAATAAAAACTCACCCACATTACTGGAAATATAATGGGTGCAAGAATCATCAATAACACTACAGCTAAAGGAATCAATACATTGTAGGAAAAATATAAATTAACACCTCTATCTATAATTTCTTCTGCAAATTCTTCGGGTTGATTTTTTAATATTTGAATTTCTTTTTTTAACAGCTCATTCTGCTTTTTTAACTCTTGAAAAGTCTTTTTATTCATCATAGTTCACCTCACCCTCTTATTCCCACCCCTATTACACAATATAGGGTTTTGAATATAAAGTTCAATAGTTTTTCTATATTTGGAATATTTATTGAAATTTATCTATATGGACTACATTAATTAAGTAGGAGGTTACTATGTTGGTTAATGATAAAACTCTTTTACCTGAAGATATTGATACCAAAAAGTTAAATCATTTTGCATTAAAGGCTTTTTTTAATATTTGCGAGAAATGGGGAATTAAATCGTATAAAGACCAGATGGTTTTACTCGGGCTAACGTCAAAATCAACATTTTATGAATGGAAAAAAAATCTTCAAGGAAACTTAAGTAAGGACACCATTGAAAGGATTTCTTATATTCTTGGAATGCCCGTATCGCTTTATTCGGACACCCGTATCGCTATCATTCGGACACTTTAGACACTAATTTTAAGACCCCTTCTATGCAAAACTAACCTCACGGTATTTTTTAGTATCACTAAACTATATTCTCCTCTGATTTCAGTTTTCTAACACTTTCTCCGCTAAGTTTTATCTTATGACTGCTATGTACCAATCTGTCAAGTATTGCATCTGCCACAGTGGCATTCTTTAGACAATCATACCAGTTATCAATTGGTAATTGAGAAGTAACTATTGTTGAATTCACGCCAACTCTATCCTCTATTACTTCTAATAAATCATTAGCTTCATCAGCCTCAAACGCACTGATACCAAAATCATCTAAAATGAGAAGATTAAACCTTGCAAGACGGGAAAGCATTTTTATATAATCACCTTCTAACCTTGCCAGTTTTAATTCTTCCATTAATCTGGGAACCCTGTAATATCTCGCAGTATAACCATCAAGAATTGCTCTGTTTGCCAGTGCTTGAGCTATATAGCTCTTCCCCGTACCAGTAGGCCCAGTAATAATTATGTTCTGTTTTCTTCTCAAATAATCACCTCCTATCAGAGAAGTCATTATACTTTTATTCAATCCCCGTTGAATACCGTAATCGATATCTTCCACCCTTGCCATCTTCTCTTTCAGTTTTGCGGCAGCCAAGTTTCTTTTAATCTTTCGATTCAGCCTTTCCGATAGTTCGGCTTGAAGTAACTGAATTAATCTTTCTTCAAAGGGCATTTCGTTGTAAACTGGGTTTTCTTGTTGTTTGGTAAGTGCAGCACTAAACCCTTTTAAACTTAATTGTGATAAAAGATTATCAAGTTCCATTACTTTTCCTCCTTCTCTTCCTTGTAGTATTGTTTACCCCTTATATTCTCATGCTTATTTAAAGGGGTGATATCTTTTTTCGGTCTTTGCTGATAAGATTTGGTCTTCAAGATAGTTTTTACGCTTTTTACTGTAAACGCTCCTATTGAAATCGCTTTTTGACAGCTTAATTCCAATTCCTTTGCAGAGTATTCATCGGATAATTTTAATATCGCAATACAGGTTCTATAAGCATTTACAGGGTGATTCCTTGATTCCATTATCATTTTCATCAACTTAGTCGTATTTAAGCCTATTTTAGATGCCCAAAAAAATATTCTTTTTGGACTCCATCTTTCTTTACTCAATACGTGGTTAGGTGGCATATGTTCATCCAAAGTAGAAGCTTGACCTTTAATAAATAACCTGGGATGAACTGCTATTAATTTACCTTTGAAAAATATTTCTACGGTAGTGTTGGAATACCATACATCAACCTTTGATTTTATATATTGATAAGGAACAGAATAATAATTACCTGCAACTTCCACATGATAATCTAAATGAACCGTTCGTAATAAGTGCTCTCTATATTGGTAACGCTTCTTAGGTAATGGTAGCAATTCTTGACGCTCTAACTCCTCTAACAGCTCAAACCTACTCTTACCTATACCCCTTATCTTTTTTTCATTGTATTGCTCCATAAGAGGCTTTATAACAGCATTTATCTCTTCTACTCCGTAAAACACCCTATTCCTCAATTTGGCTAATATCCAGCGCTGTATCCCCTGAACTGCCTGCTCCACTTTCGCTTTATCCTTTGGATGGTTAGGTCTAGCTGGAATTATTACTGTATTGTAATATCTTGCCATATCTAAATAGCTGGAATTCAATTCAAGGGTTTCTCGAGTATTCTTTATTACTGCTGATTTTAAATTATCAGGAATTATTTGTCTCGGAACTCCTCCAAAATATTCAAAAGCCAACGTATGAGACAATATAAACGAAGACTGCTTTTGATTAGGAGTCGCATGAACAAATACCGCACCCGAGGCTCCAAGTACTGCTACAAATATTTGAACTGCTTTCTCCTCTCCTGTACTTACATCAACCATATTCATCGTTAATCCTGAATAATCAACAAACATCGTCTCCCCAGCATAATATATCTGACGCATTGTAGGGGATAGTCTTTGAATATAATCTTGGCAATATTTCTTAAACTGAGTATAGTTGTAACCTTCCGGATGTCTTTCTTTGTATTCCTGCCATAATAGTAACCATGTGACACCTTTTTTGCGTATCTCTTCAGCTATGTATGCAAAATCAGGTAATGGACGGTTGTTTCTTGACTTTGCTTTACGCTCTGGGAATAGCTTATCTTCAAGCTCATTATCCAAAAGCTTTAGCCCTTCTTCTATCGATAATCCCGTTATTTGAAAACGTGTACAGTAATCTAATACCGTTGATTTGGGAACTCCTAAAGAACGGCTAATTGCCCGATACGATAACTTATTTTGAAATCTTAAACGTAAAACATCTTTTACCATAGCCATAGCTAACCTCTTCATTTTTACTCCCCCTTTGTTTACTTTATGGGGAGTTTAGAGGTTAGTTTCGCTTAACTCAAGGTGTCCGAATAGTAGCGCTATGGTGTCCGAATGTTTCCGATACGGTGTCCGAATAAAAACGATATCACTGTCCGAATGTCAGCGATACAGGCA
>NZ_VFJB01000006.1 GCF_008362905.1 Deferribacter autotrophicus | reverse complement strand
TCTATATCCCTCATCACAGGCTGGCCTATTCTCTTTTCAAGCATCTCCCCGCTGCCCTCTCCCGCAGCGGAAGGTGGTTATATATAATTAATTCCAAATTGTCAACCACTTTTTTTTAAAAAATTTTAAAAAATATTTTTTCTAGCTCTATCAATCAAATACAAATCTACCAAAACTATCGCAGTCATTGCTTCAGCAATAGGTACAACTCTTGGCGCTACACAAGGATCATGTCTACCTTCAGTTACAACTTCGCATTCAGCCCCGTAAATATTTATACTCCTTTTAGGTATCAATATTGATGATGGTGGTTTAACAGCAAACCTAAAAATCAAGTCTTCACCTGTTGAGATTCCACCAAGGGTCCCCCCTGCATTATTGCTTACAAAACCATCTCTTGTTATCTCATCATTGTTTTCACTTCCATGCAGAGTGGCAACCTGAAACCCACGACCAAACTCAATCCCTTTCACAGCAGGAATACTCATAATTGCTTTAGCTATTTCTGCATTTAGTCTATCAAAAACAGGCTCGCCAATACCAACAGGGACACCTTTTACTACCACCTCAACAATAGCGCCTACAGAATCCCCTCTTTTCTTCACATCAAGTATATAATCATACATCTTCTTTGCAGCTTCTTTATCAGCGCATCTCACAGGATTATTTTCAATCTCATTCAAATCTATATTTTCAGCTACAATATTTCCAACCTGTTTAACATATGCATATATGGATACACCTAACTTACCCAATATCTTTTTCGCAACTGCTCCCGCACATACCCTACCAATGGTTTCCCTCGATGAAGATCTTCCACCACCTCTATAGTCCCTTATCCCATATTTCTGGTAATATGTAAAATCTGCATGACCTGGCCTAAAAAGATCTTTGACCTTAGAATAATCTTTCGACCTATAATCCTGATTGTAAACAAGCATACAAATGGGAGTCCCCGTTGTTTTCCCTTCAAAAACGCCACTTAATATTACAACCTCATCTTTTTCGTTTCTCGGAGTTGTTATCTCGCTCTGACCAGGCCTTCTTCTATCAAGCTCTCTCTGTATATCCTCTTCAGATAATTCAAGCATCGAAGGACATCCATCCAACACAACTCCGACAGCTTTACCATGACTTTCACCAAATGTGGTTATTTTAAAAATTCTACCAAAACTATTTCCTGCCATCTAAAACTCCAATACTTCTCCACCTTTAATCCTTTTATGCTCCTTACTATTAATATCAAGCAAAATGGTAGGCTCTATGAGCCCCCTATCATCATACCCATAACCTTCCCAATATCCCACAATATATTCATCAATAAAATAAATCTTTTTAAGCCACTTGCAGCTCTTATACCCCCACAAATTAGGAATTATCATCCTAACAGGACCGCCATATTCAAATTCTATCTCTTCCCCATCCACATGGGTAGCAATCAAGATCCTTGGATTGTTCATATCTTCACCAAAAACGGTGGTGATATATCCCCCATAACTTTCAAAATAAACATACTTGTAATCGGATACCTCTAAATAGTTAACAAAGTCACTCCACAAAATCCCTTCCCAATTGGCCCTTACACTCCATCTACTTACGGAAGTAAGCCTACAATTTACAACTTTCTTTTCAAAAATATTGTATAAGTCGTTATAAAATATTTTCTCCTTTTTCTCTCCATAAGAAATTTCAATAAGATATTCATTTTTACTTGGAATTTCTTTCAAACGTTCAGCATTAAAAACAGGAGTACCGATATCTTTCAAAAAACTCATTAACTTTATCCGTACTTTATCACATGTGCTAATTCAAGAGTGATTAAACCATGATCAACCATTTTTTCAATTTCCGGTAAAATCTCATCTATCTTTTCAGGAGTATCTACAACTTCCACAATTATCGGTAAATCACTGGAAAGAGCTAATGTCCTTGAAGAATGAATAATAGAACTTCTACCATATCCATAAATACCCCTCATAACCGTTGCACCAGAAATCCCCTTTTCTCTACACAAACCAACAATCTCTTTATAAAGAGGTTTACCTTCAAACTTATCATTCTCTCCAATAAATATTCTCATTAATTTTTGAGTTCCTTCCAGTTTACGTGCCATAATCGCTCCTTATATTCTTGCAAAATGAATACCGAAAAACGCTGCGGTTAAAGATAAAAAGAGATTTAAAAACATATAAAGAAGACCCAATATGTATACCCCATCTTCAAAAAGATGTATTGTTTCTAAAGAAAATGTGGAGAATGTAGTGAAAGCACCAAGCATCCCTACACTAATAAAAAATCTTAAATTTTCTCCAACAACAAGCCTCTCCACTGATAATGTATGAATATAACCAAGCATAAAAGAACCAGCTACATTTACAAAAAGTGTACCAAAAGGAATTATATTTCCCAAAAAAAGGGTAAAACCTTTTGAAAATACATATCTTAGGATTGCTCCAATAAAACCACCAAGACCAATCACTAAAATTTTCATTTGCATCCTCCGTTTGATTAAGTTATATAAGAGGAATGGAGCACTATCAAGCTATTTTTTTTATAACAGTCATAGCTTTTCTTTTAAATCTTCCTTTTGGAATGCTTAGAATTAAATATAGAAAATTCAGTATCCAATGGTTTATCTGCATTCATGCACCCATACCTATAGTGGCAATATTGAGAATAACTACCAAAACAAGCTGGAAGTACATCCCATTATTCTTAATCGCTTCTATTTTAGGACAAGTAGTTGGGGCAAAATTAAAGGCTTTAAAGACTTAATTTTCTTGCTTTTATCAGAAAAGCACTGTGACTGTAAAACCACATCTCAGGCCTAACAGACATCCCTTCTATCTTCCATGGTCTTTTAATTATCTCAAAAGTTTCAATCTGATCAAAAAAACCTGAAGATTTTAATTCATCTACAAAACTTTTTGCTTGTAAAATAGTTGGCACATAGGAAACAATTATCCCACCAGAAATAAGTCCTTCTTTACAATGCTTAACAACATGCCACGGCTCAGGCAAATCAAGTATTATTCTATCATAAACCCCTTCAAAGCCGTCGTATATATTTCCATGAATAACATCATGATTATTAACTTCAGGTAAAAAATCTTCTATGGTCTTTTTCGCCATCTCAATAAAATCTTCCCTCACCTCATAAGTAGTGAGGTTACCCTTACCCGCTAAAGCTCTTAAAATCGCAATGGATAAAGCTCCCTGCCCAATTCCTGCTTCTAAAACTTTCAATCCGGGATAGATATCTGCCCACATAAGGATAATTGCGCTATCTTTGGGATAAACAATCTGAGCTTTCCTTTTTAAATTCATCACATAATCAATATAGGTAGGTGAAAAAACTCTAAGTTTTCCTTTTTTATTTGTTTCAACTACTGAACCATCCTCCAACCCAACAATTTCCTGATGGTCAACGTACCCATATTGACAGCTATACCTTCCCCCCTCTTTGAGCTTAAACATCTTAGTCCGCTCTTTTTCGTCAATAATTATTACAAAGTCGCCAAATTCAAATCTATTGTTTTTCATCTTTTACCAATCTACAAAATGAACAAATATCATGAAATGATTCCATCCCGCAAATTTTACATTTTTTCAAATATCTTTTTTCACTCTGACTCTGTTTAATTTCTTTCAATAACTTTTTAACATACTGAAAATAAAAAAACTGTTTCGTCCCCACAATATTCTCTTCGATTAAATTCAGAGCATCTTTATAAACAAGACTAGTTGCCCCTTCACTCAAAGGACACTCATCAATAATATAATCTATCCTATTCAAAAAGGCATAAGAAGCTATCTCTTTTTCCGTAAGTCTAATGAGAGGCTTTACCTTTTTTTTGAGCATATTACCTTCTGCTGGCAAAACAGGTAACTGTTTTTTTAAATACTCTTCATTCCAATGAAGGATATTACCAAGCAACCTAGAGGCCTCATCATCCAGATTATGCCCAGTAGCTACTACATCAAACCCTTCATCAAAAGCAACTTTATTAAAATAATATCTTTTTATTATCCCGCATACAGAGCATTCTGCCCTTCTGGATTCCTTTGCAACTTTAGGAATAGGATAACCCAACTCCACAAGGTCAACTATTTTATATTGTAAATCAAATCTTTTTGCGAATTCTATAACCTTCTTTTTTGAATTTTCAGAATATTCGCTTATCCCTAAATTAATATACATCCCAACACTATTGTAGCCCAATTTTTTTAAAACATACCAGAGCACAAGGCTATCCTTCCCCCCAGAAACACAAACCATGATTTTGTCTTCTTTCTTGAACATTTTATACTCTTTGATAGCCCTATCCACCTGCTTAAGAAAAAAATCATTAAAATGCTCTTTACAGAGCTTTATATTGTGTCTTTTTAATTTTATAATTGCCTTTTCTTTACAAATTTTACACTTCATCAGCCACCACTCACAACAGGAATAATTTTCACTTTATCACCATCTTTCAACCTATCATCTTCCGTTAAGAGCTCTTCTCCTCGAACAACAATTACACTGTTTTCCTTTAAATTATAATACTTAAAAAGTTGTTTCACCGTTTTGCATTCACACATTTCAATCTTGCCGTTGGCAAACTCAACAATAATCATTTTTCTACTCCATTCAAATACAGGAATTACAACGTGCGTTGCTTATAGATTATCAAATCCAGATTGTCAACAAAATAGCTGCTGCTGCCGATTTTATAAAGTTTAATACAAAATTATTTTTATGGGTTTTGTAAAATTTAATCCAATCCCCACCTTCAACTTTAGTACCAATAGTTTGAACTATCTTCTTTTTACCGAGTGTTCCCACAAATATGTAACACTCAATTGTTTTACCATCAAGAACAGTTTTTCCATTTATCATCTTATATATTGGATTTAATTTATCCACCCCTTCATACCCTTTTAACTGACTTAAAATTTCATCAGAAACTTCATAAACTTCACCAAAAACCTGCCCTTGATCTGATTCATACATTACAGGATAACCAAAAGGAAGATGGTAAAGCTCACCATTAACTTTAGCTTCACCCATATATTTAGCCTTGCTCATCAATATATTATGAGCAGGAAACCCCTTCCTTAAAGTACCATATACAAAGACTCTATTTCCCATCGACCACCATCTTATTTTTTAAATACTGCTTTTTTATATTTTGAATAATTCTGTATTTATATGATACCGGTAAAGCTACCTCAAAATCAAGCCCTTTTTTTAATATTTCAAGATTTTTCTCCAAATCGATATCTTTAAAAGAAGGATTTAAAGCCCATTGATAAAGTTTTTTATAAAACTCATCAATAATTCGAAAGCTAAAAAGATTTTTATAAGCTATAAACATATTTATTGCATTTTCATAAAAATCATTTCTGGAAAACTCTCTTCTTAACCTCATATGAGCAAATTCCACTGTAGGTATAAATCTCCCCTTGTTTCTCCTCATCCTAATTACCGCAATACCTTTTATATCTCCGTCATAAATTCTCGTTTCAACAATTTTACCATCCCTTACACCAAAATCTCCTGTAACCATTATTAGAAACTTGAGTAAATCAAAGCTCAAAGGAACAACACTTTTTTCATCTTTAAGCTCAAGTGAAACATGTATACTGTGAGGTTTTAACGGTGTAAATTTCACAGCTTCTCTAACCAACAAAGAAGCAAAGCGTGGACTCGAAGTAAGAGGTTTTGATTCTTTGAAAAGTTCATCTTTTGATGTAAAAGTATACTCTAAAAAACCACCCTTTCTGATAAACTGTTTAATTCTATAATTGGAATCAATATAAGCCCCAAACCTCCATAAATGCTTCAAAAGATGAAAATAATGGTACTTAGAAAAGTTTTCCATTACATCTGATTCATTTATAAAAAACTTTCCAGCTTTCAAACCAATATTGCTAAACTCCAGTTCTATACCTATCGGCGAGTTTGAAAATATAAAGCCATCATCTTCTATTTTTGGATTAAATTTCTTGATATACTTCTCTACTTTTAAAGCAGCTTTTTCCGCCACACTTTTCAAATAGAATTCTTTACGTATTTCTTCCCTAAAGAATTGAATATTTTTATTAAAATGTTTTAGTGCAAAATATGTACCGTAACATAATGTTTCATATTTATCGTCAAATACACTCACATATTTTTTTATCTGTTTATCGAAATATCTTGCAAGCAGATTGATTAAAAAAACATTATAAAGGATTACCAGATATTTATCATACCACGGATAATCAATCCTTTCTTTATTTTTATAAAAATATTCTATTTCCTTATAAGCGTGCACTCTCAATCTATCATGAGTCAACTTTCCAGACCTAGAATACAGATATTTTGAAGCAATAACTACCAACAACATTGTTTTATATTTCATAATAGAAAAATATGAGATTAAAAGAATAATGTCAATTACAGATCTATTTGTACTGCAAATTTATTTTATCTTCATAATATTAAAACAAATTTGGGAGGAACCTTCACCGGCTTACCAAAACAAAAATACCTTCTTCATTCTATACCCCTTAATTGTTTCATATCCTATTAATAAAATTGTCGTTATATCCAATAAAAAATCACTTCTCCAATAACTTTAGTTACAAATACTTTATTTGAGATAAAAATTTTGATTAAATTTTATTTTTTTTGGATAAAGAATGAAGATATTTTTCTACTTTAATGATTCAATAGCTTCAATAAACTGTGAATAGAAGTCTTCATCTGAAAAAAGATTGATCTCTTTCTTATGATTCAATATTTTTTCAATTAATTTCTCTACATTTTTTGCTGGATAAATGTTTTCATTAGGTATAATTTCAGGCAAAACTCCCACATTTGACGCCACTACAGGTATGCCAACAGACATCAGTTCAAACCCTACACGACAAATGGCCTCGGATCCATGAGAAGCCACTACTCCTAAATCAAGAGCAGACATACAATCCACAATATCATTTCTAAAGCCAGATATCTTTGATATCTCCTCTATTTTGTATTTATTCAACATATTTTTTATATCATCTGTTTTAATAGTGGTATCAAAACCTATGAGAAAAAGTTTAATATTTTTTACTCCCTTTTCATGATAAATTACTGATACAGCTTTTATTAAATCTTCATGTCCTTTTACATAATCAAATCTACCCACAATCCCCACAACAAAATCATTTTCATCAAAACCGAACTCATCTCTGACTCTTTTTCTTCCCTCCAGAGAAAACCTAAATTTTGATGTATCCACTCCACCGTATATTGTTTTAACTTTATGTTCAGGTACTTTCATCTCATTCAAATAAATACTTCTTATAAAATCCCCTGATGTTATTATCAAATCTGTACAGTTGTTATGTAAGAATCTGTTTATCAAATCAGTTTTTGGTTTTCTTCTATCTCCTCTAACTCTTACCAATTTGAAACGTTTGCTTAACCATCTTTTTAAAGCAAAGTACCAGAAAAATTCCCCTCTGTGACAAACCACTATATCTGGCTTAAAATCTGTAATCAACCTATTCACATTGGAAATATTCTTCAAAATAACCAGAGGATTATTTGAATTAAAATCAAGTTCAAAGGTTTTCAAGCCATATTCTTTTGCTTTTAAAATAGGGGGTGAGCCTGGTAAACCGGCAACTATAACTTCATGGTTATAGTCCCTTAAGATTCGGGATAAATTAACGGCATACCAGGCCGTAGCATTATACCACCTTACATTTATAATATGCAAAAATTTCATCAATAATTCTAGTCAGCCTGTTTTCTCAAATATGTTGGTATTTCAAGCTCCTCTTCGTCAAAGTCACCAATACTTTTCAATGTTTTATCCATACTTTTTATAGTCTTAACCCTTTTCATTATATTATTAACTTCTTGGGAGCCTTTTCTTATGTATTCATCAATATTAACAGTTTTTTCCTCTTTTATTCTACCAAGACCTGTGGCAACAACAGTTACTCTGCAAACTCCTTCTAAATCTGGATCAATTACAACACCTTTATATATTGATGCGCTTTCACCAGCATTTTCATAAATAAGTTGTGCAATATTTTGCACTTCATACATCGTTATATCTGCACCACCAGTAATATTGATTAATATCCCTTCAGCACCCTTAATATTGGCATCTGCAAGAAGAGGACTGTTCAATGCTCTTTTTGCAGCCTCAATATCTCTATTTTCGCCACTTGCTTCTCCTATACCCATTAAAGCCATACCTTTTGACTGCATAATGGCTTTAACATCGGCAAAGTCCACATTTATATAACCACTGCTATTTATAGTATCAGAAATACCTTGTACCCCCTGCCTTAATACATCATCAGCAATTCTGAATGCCTCAATGAATGATGTATTTTTATCAATGATATCAAGCAACCTGTCATTAGGCACCACTATGTATGTATCCACATGATCTTTTAAAAACTTTATACCCTGTTCTGCATACTCATTCCTCTTTTTCCCTTCCCAGTAAAAGGGTTTTGAAACTACTGCTACAGTTAATGCTCCCAAATCCTTTGCAATACTCGCTATAACAGGTGCTGCTCCAGTACCAGTTCCACCTCCCATGCCGGCAGTGATAAAAACCATGTCGGCACCACGAAGGGCTTCCTCAATTGCCTCTGCATCCTCCACTGCAGCTTTTCTGCCTATCTCAGGATTTCCACCAGCACCAAGACCTCTTGTTAGTTTTGTCCCAAGCTGAATCTTCATAGGCGCAAGATTATTTTTCAACACCTGTTCATCAGTATTCGCAGCTATGAATTCTACCCCTTCAATACCTGCTCTTATCATGTTGTTGATAGCATTACCACCTGCTCCACCAACCCCTATGACCTTGATTACTGCTCCACTTTTTACTTCTTCAAATTCAAACATAAGCTCACCCCCATATTTTTTTTAAAAAAACTCTGAAAACCAGCTTTTCATTCTTTCAAAAATCTTGTTAAAAACTTTTTCATCACTGCCTCTAGAGATCTTTTCTCCAGCCTTTCCATGCTTAGCAGCATAAATAGCCAACCCTACTCCAGTGGCAAAAATGGGGTCTTTAACTATATCAGTAAGTCCACCTATAAATTGAGGCTTTCCTACCCTGACAGGCATTTCAAAAACTGATGCTGCAAGCTCTTCAATCCCCTCAAAATTTGAAATCCCTCCTGTTATAACCACACCTGCACCAAGCATTTCTAACAGATCATTTTTCTGCAATTCACCTAAAAACATCTGGAAGATTTCTTCGGCTCTTGCCTGCAAAATCTGTGTTAAAACAGCCCTTGATATCTTGCGTGGTGGTCTACCCCCCACAGAAGGTACATCAACCACCTCATCATCCAAAATCCTATCAAGCCATACGCAGCCATAGATTTTCTTTATCTTTTCAGCTTCAGATTCTGGTGTATTAAGACCTATTGATAAATCCCTTGTAAAATTATTACCACCAAGCTGAAGGACAGCGGTATGGTGAACTGCCCCCTTCTTAAAAACCACCATATCGGTTGTACCGCCTCCTCCATCAATTAGACATACTCCAATCTCCTTCTCATCCTCATTCAAAACGGCTTCACTTGATGCAAGTTGCTCCAACACAATGTCATTCACAGATATCCCTGCCCTTTCACAACTCTTCATGATATTCTGAGCACTCGTCACGGCACCAGTAACTATATGAACATCTACCTCTAGTCTAACACCATTCATTCCAATAGGATCTTTAATTTCAGACTGGCCATCCAAAATGAATTGCTGAGGGATAACGTGCAACACTTCACTACCTATAGGAATATCCACTGCTGAAGCAGATTCTATAACCCTTTCTACATCCTTTTTTGTTACCTCTTTATTTTTAACAGCTATAATGCCTCTAGAATTGAAACTTTTTATGTGACCACCTGCTATACCTACTGTGGCACTTTTAATCTGAACGCCACTCATTTTCTCTGCTTCATCAACAGCTTTTTTGATAGCATCCACAGTAGCATCAATATTGATCACAACCCCTTTGCGCAAACCAGTACTTGGAGCAGTACCAACACCTATTACATCAATACTGCCCACTTCATTTTTTTTCCCTACCACTGCACAAATTTTTGTAGTTCCAATATCCAAGCCAACTACTATTTCATCCCCTTTCACGCTTCACCCCACTTACATATATTCTTTCAGATATTCTCAAATCAGCGTAATCTATCTTTTCATATAAGGTTTCAGCTATCTTTTCAAAATAACGGTAATTCCCGAGGAATGAAGAACTATCATAATAACCTATAATCTCTATTTCACTTTGCTTTGCCACAAAATATGATGAGTAAAGATAAAATTTTAAATTATTATTTAACTCACGATATATTTTAATAAACTCATTAAAATAATCATTATCAATATTTGTCATCACAAAGACATTAACATTATTGCAATTGCTTTTTATCAGAGAATTGTCAGCAGTTTTAATATAACATTTACCCCTTTTAGAGAATTTTATAACAGGTCTCTTTTCATAAATTTTCACCTGCAATGTTGATGGGAACTTTTTTACTATTTCATATTTTTCAACCCATACATCTTCTGTTAAAACTCCATCTCCCTTAACTTTAAATATATTTTTACCTAAGAATTTCTTAAAATAATTTTTTAGAAGTTTTTGATTGGAATTTACTGTACCAACAATTTCTATGTTTTTAATATTAAAAATACTACTATTAATAAAATGATTGATAGTAATATACGTTACAAACATAAAAACAAAACCAAAACTTATTATTAATAACCTCTTTAAAAACATTTTAAACTTCATTTACACTCCGTAATTATAAGGTCTATTAACTCATTAAAACTGTATCCTGCTTTAGCTGCTGCTTTTGGTAAAAGACTTGTTTCTGTCATACCTGGAATAGTATTGACCTCAAGCATGTAAAAATCTTTACCATCAAATATAAAGTCTACTCTACAAAGCTTTGAACAACCAATATTTCTGCTAAAGCTTAAAGCAATTTCCTTTACTTTTGCCTCTTCTTCTTTTGACAATCCGGTCTCAAACAGATATTCAGTCAGCCCTTTGGTATATTTTGACTCATAATCATAAAATCCTTTCACAGGTTTAATCCATATCACTGGGAAAACTTCCTCATTTACAATACCTACTGTCAACTCTTTCCCTTTTATAAAACGCTCAACCAAAACCTTTGAATCGTATTTTTTTGCAAGTCTGTACCCTTTTTCAAATTCATTTTTTTCATTGACTATACTAACCCCTATGGTAGAGCCTTCTCTTGCAGGTTTCACAACACAGGGGAAAAATCTTGCATCATACTCATTTTTAGCAAGGTAATATTCAGGAGTTAAAACACCAAGTTTTTCTGCCATAATCTTTGTATAATGCTTATCATAGGCAATGGCACTTGAAATATGATCTGCTCCTGAATATGGAATACCCATAACTTCAAGCATCCCTTGAATTGTACCATCTTCACCGTATTTACCATGCAACGCTATAAAGCAGTAATCAGGCTTAAACTCCCTAATTTTTTTATCAACTTCTCTATCGACATCTATTAAATGTGTTTCATACCCTAGCGTTACCAGTGCATCATAGACTGCTTTACCTGTCTTAAGTGAAACCTCCCTCTCGCTAGAGAGCCCACCGTAAAGCACAGCTATTCTCTTACTCATCTGCAGCTCCACGAAAATAATTTGCAATCTTATAAGAATATTCTGTTATATTACCCGCCCCAAGGGTTAAAATTATTTGAGGAAAATCATTTTTATCCTCAATAACCTTAATTATTTCATTTATATCATTTATTTGATAAACTTCTTTCAGCCCATGCTCCTTTATATTTTCCACTAATTTCTTTGAATCTACTCCTTCTATTGGCATTTCACTGGCTGGGTAAATATCTGTCACAATCAAAACATCAGTATCAAAAAAAGCACTGGAAAATTCATCAAATAGTAACTTTGTCCTTGAATACCTGTGAGGCTGAAAAATTGTGTATAGTTTATGCTCTGGGAACGCGTCTTTAATACTCTTTAAAGTTGCTCTAATTTCTGTTGGATGGTGTCCATAATCATCAATAACTGTTCTCTTTTCATCACAGTATCTAATTGATAATCTTCTTTGAACCCCTTCAAAACTCTCAAGTGCCTTCTTTATAACCGCAAAATCTATTTCAAATTCTACTGCAACTGCAACAGCAGCAAGAGCATTCAACACATTATGCAATCCTGGAATATGTAAACTAATTTCACCAGCTCTATTACCAAGAACAGAAACATCAAATTTCGTACCAAATCCAATTTTTTCAACATTATAGCCTCTAATATCTGCAGAACCTTTAAAACCATAAGTTTGAAATCTCTTTTCTATTCTTGGAATAATATCCACGACATTTTTATCTTCTATGCAAAGAACATTTAATCCATAAAAAGGAACTTTATTACAATATTCCACAAAAGCCTCTTTTATTTCGTCTAAATCCTTATATGTATCAAGATGTTCAAGGTCTATATTGGTCACAACATTTACTGTAGGGTAAAGGAGTAAGAAAGATTTGTCACTTTCATCACTTTCACATATTAAATAATTGCCTGTTCCTAACATTGCATTTTTATTTGTCTTATTTAATCTTCCTCCCACAACAACTGTAGGATCAAATCCTGCTTCCATAAATATATGAGCTATCATTGAAGTGGTGGTTGTTTTACCATGGCTACCAGAAACTGTGATGGATCGCTTCAGTCTAGTAAGCTCGGCAAGCATCTCCCCTCTTTTAATTACCGGAAGATGCATGTCTTTAGCAGCTAAAATCTCAGGATTATCATCCCTTACCGCCGATGAATAAACCACTACATCCGCATCTTTTATATTTTCTTTGGTGTGTCCAATGAATACCTTAATTCCAAGCTCTCTTAACCTTTTTACATTTGCTCCATCATTCAAATCAGAACCTGTAACCTCTAGCCCAAGGTTATGTAAAACCTCAGCTATTCCACTCATTCCAATTCCACCTATACCAATAAAATGAACTTTTCTTACTTTTCCAAACAACTTATGCACTGAGTAACTCCTCACAAATAAGTTTTGCACTATCTTTAAACTCAATCCCTTCAAGCGCCTTCAAATAAGACTCTTTCTCGTTCTCCACTTTTTTTATCATTTCTATTAAACTATCAGGATTAAACTCATCCTCTAAAATTATCTCTCCTGCCCCTTTTTCTTTCACATATAAGGCATTGAAGTATTGATGATTATCTGCTGCTATCTTCAATGGGACAAAAATCCCTATCCTTTTTGAATAAAGTATTTCAAAAACAGAACCGGCACCGCTTCTTGAAATAACTATATCAGCCCACTTAAATTTTTCTGCCATATCTTCAATAAAAGGATAAATTTTAATTCTTTCATCATCATATATTCCATTTTCACGATATCTCTTTATAGTTTCATCATAAAGTTTAGTACCAGTCTGATGAATAACTGAATAACCCATTTCAAGTAGCTTACTTGCTGCATCACATACCACGTTATTGATTATACGACTTCCCTGGCTTCCACCTGTAACAAAAATATGTTTATTAAAAACATCTTTTACTTTAAAATCCTTAAATTCCTTCCTTACTGGATTTCCAACAACAATACATCTGCCAGCGGCATTTTTTGTATTATCAAAACTTAAAAATACCTTCTTAGCGAATTTAGCTAAAAATCTATTTGCAATACCCATTACAGAATTCTGCTCATGAAGATAAAGATCACATCTTTTAAAAATTGATACGATACCCGCAGGCACAGCTGCAAAACCACCTAAAAGCAATACTTTATCGTGTTTTTTTATGAATTTGCTAACTTTAAGTGATACCAAAAATACTCTAAAAAGAGATTTTATCTTTTCTATAAACCCTTTACCTTTAAACGCTGTAATTTGTTGCTCATAAAACTCATACCCGTATCTACTTAAAATCTCTCTATCTATACCTCTATCTGAAACAAGAAATAAAAACTCCACTTCTCTACTCCTTAGATACTCTGCCACAGCCACTCCTGGATACAGATGTCCACCTGTGCCACCACCAGCAATAATCACTCTCATTCCAGCTCCTTCCTGCATCTCAAAACAATCCCAATCATAAAAAGAGATATCATCATAGATGAACCACCATAACTAACAAAAGGTAAAGCAATCCCCTTTGTTGGTAACAATCCTAATGTAACACCAATATGAAGAAGGGATTGATACATAAATGTTATGGCAACACCAAGGCAAAGCAGTCTCTTATATTTATCCTCACATCTCATAGCAATTTTTTTAATCTCAAAAAATATCGAAAGCATTACAAAAAGAATTATTAATGCTCCAAAAAATCCAAACTCCTCAGAAATTATTGAATAAATAAAGTCAGTATGTGCTTCAGGAAGAAAATAAAGTTTCTGAACACTGTTACCAAGTCCTTTGCCAAACATTCCACCACTACCAACTGCAATCAACGATTGTACAAGCTGATATCCTGAACTATGGTAATAATCCCACGGATTTAAAAAGCTCAAAAGTCTTTCTCTGTGGTAACCGTTGAAAAGGAGCACTGACATAGGGGGAATTGTAAAAGCAATTATACCGAGAATATGTTTAAGACTTGCCCCACCTATAAACATAACAGTTATAGATACAGCCATAATCAAAAACGATGTCCCATAATCAGGCTCAAGCAGTATCAACGCAGCCAAAACTCCAAGTAAAATCATGGCAGGCATAAATCCTCTAAGAAAATCTGATAATTTTTCTGATTTCTTTTCTAAATAGTGAGCTAGGTAAACAACCGATGTAAATTTTGCCAGTTCACTAGGTTGAAAATTTATAAGTGGCAGCTTTATCCATCTATGCGAACCATTTATGGCTGGGAAGAAAAAGACTACCATCAATAGAAACAAAGTTGTAAAATAAATAAAAGGTAGCACCTTTCTGTATAATTCAAGAGGCAAATTATACGCAACCATCATTAAAATAAAACCGATTATTATGGCCATAAACTGTCTGAAAACAAAATAGTATTCAGGTTTATGAAGCCTATGAGCTTGCATCGAACCTACATTATAGATATAAAGACACCCTACAAATAAAAGGAACAATATCATCAGGAAAAGAAATAATCTTTCATCAAATCTTGCGTCAAAACTGTTAACCGATCTTACAAATTCTTTGTTCTTCATAGCTTTTCCACAAGCTCCTTAAAATAATCCCCTCTATGCTCAAAGTTTTGAAATTCATCAAAACTTGCACATCCAGGGGAAAGTAAAACTACATCACCCTTCTTTGCAATTTCAGCAGCTCTCTCCACAGCATTAAATAAATTTTTCACTAAGATTTTATCTCTAACGTTAGCCAACTGATCATAAATCTTTAACCCATGCTCACCAAAACAAATCACATACCTACATTTATTTTGAATAACTTCTGTTAATTTTGAAAAATCTCCGCCTTTATCCTTACCTCCCAAAAGTAAAACCACAGGACGTGTAATCCCCTTTAATGCAGTAAATGTTGAATCCACATTTGTAGCCTTAGAATCATTGATAAAAATTATTCCATTCTTTTCACCCAGATATTCACATCTGTGAGGTAAGCCTCTTAAATTTTCGATAAGATGTGTACAATCTCCATTTAAATCTAAAAAAACATTTGCTAACGACAATGCAAAAGAAAGATTAATAATGTTATGACTACCAATTAATGAAAACTTACTCAAATCTACATAAAAATTTCTAAAATTTAAGATATTGCCATCTTTCTTTGGATATTGCTCTAATGTTTCGTCAATTATGATTATCTCTTCTGTCTCATCCATCATCTCTGCGACAGAAGAGCCAGTAATAAGCTCACCATCACACTTCAAAAGTTTTCTCAATCTGAGCTTTGAATTAATATAATTTTCTAACAAACCGTATCTATCCAAATGGTCAGGTGTAATGTTTGTAATAACTCCAGCATCCAAATATTCACCATTTCTCATTAAATCAATTTGGAAACTTGAAAATTCAACAACATAAACATCATAATCATCCTGGATTGCCTCACCTAAAGGAAAACCTATATTTCCACAGGCTACACTTTTAATACCTGCCCTATTCATTAACTGAGCTGTCAGATAAGTCGTGGTGGATTTTCCATTGCTTCCTGTAATTCCAATAATTTTCTTATCTCTTATAAGATTAATCGCAAGCTCATATTCACTGACAATCTTTTTTTCGTTAATTTGTAAAGATTTTGTATCCAAACCTGGGCTCACTACCACCATATCAAAGAGTGCATCATTAAAATTTATTAAACTTTCATATTCATCCAATCTATCATCATAGATCACAATTTCATTAATCTGATAATATTTTCTCAAAAGCTTCTCTGCACTCTGTCCGCTCTTACCGTAACCCAGAATCGCAACCTTCATATATCACCTTAGCTTTAATGTACTCAAAGCAAGTAATGCTAATAAAAATGACACTATCCAGAATCTCACTATAATCTTAGGCTCTGACCACCCTTTCAGCTCAAAATGATGATGTATGGGAGCCATTCTGAAAAGTCTTTTCCCTTTGGTAACTTTAAAGAATCCTACCTGCATAATCACCGATAACGTCTCTAAAACAAATACACCACCAACAATTGCCAGAACTATCTCCTGTTTTACAATGATAGCCACCGTCCCAAGGGCAGAGCCAATGGATAGACTGCCCACATCACCCATAAAAACTGATGCGGGGAAAGCATTAAACCAGAGAAAACCGAGACCTGCTCCTACCATACTGCCACAAAATATGGCCAGCTCACCTGAACCAACCACATAGGGAATATGCAAATACGTGGAAAATTTTATATGTCCAGCCAGATAAGAAAATAGAATGAATGTACCGAAAGAAATAACTGTAGGCATAATAGCAAGACCATCAAGACCATCAGTAAGGTTAACAGCATTTGATGTGCCTACAATAATAAATACTGCAAAAAGAATGTAAAAATAAGATAAATCAATCACAAGCCTCTTAAAGAAAGGGAAAGCAAGCTTTGTAGAATAACCTGATTTATCAACATAAATAATTAGAATAGTTGCAGTAATAGCAACCACTAGCTGAGACAAAAACTTTGCCCTAGGTGTTAACCCTTCAGGGTTTTTCTTCACAGTCTTAATGTAATCATCAAAAAGGCCTATGGCAGCTGTAAAAATAAATACATAAATTACAATCCAAATATAGTAATTGCGTAAATCAGCCCATAAAAGAGTAGAAATAACACTGCTCAATATAATCAAAATTCCACCCATTGTAGGTGTTCCTTCTTTCTCTTTATGCCTTTCAGGTTCATAACCTTTTGCTTTTTGGGAAATCTGCATATTTTTTAATTCTTTAATTATTTTTGGTCCAAAAATAATGGATAGAATAAAAGCAGTAATTATTGCATAAATTGTCCTGAAAGTTATGTATCTAAAAACATTGAATACTATAAAATGTTCACTCAAGGGGTATAAAAGATTATATAACATTTTTCTTACTACCTCTCTGTTTTAAATAATCAACGACTTCCTCAAATTTTCTGCTTCTTGAAGCCTTAACAAGAAATACACCTGCATTTATTTTCTCTAAATATCTGTAAAGCACAGCTTTGTTCTTAAAATATTTCAGATTTTCCTGAGAAGAAAAACTTGAAAAATATTCACCGCAAAAAAGAAAATTTATTCCTTTTTTCGCTTTTGCATAATTAATTAGCTCTGAATAAAGTTTGTCTTCAAACTCATCTATCTCTGCCATTTCCCCAATTATTGCAAATTTCTCACTTCTAACTTCATATTCATCAAGGCTATCAATGGCAGCTATAATAGATTCAAAACTAGCATTGTATGTATCATCAATGATTATATAATCATCGAGTTTAATAATCTCTCCCCTTTTCTCTTCAGGTCTAAAAGATTTTATCCCTTCAAAAATATACTCGTATTCTATCCCTTCATTTAGAGCTATCCCTGCAGCAAGGACAGCATTCATTATAAAATGTTTGAAAAAATGTCTCAGTTCAAAACGATACAATTTCCCTTTAAATTCAACTTCAAACTGATAGATGCTTCCAGTTTTACTAACACTTTTTAAGACAACATCAGAATGTTCTTTAATTCCATAGGTAAAAAGCTTGATTCGACCTAAATCTTTTTTATTAAGAAATAACTCATCATCCTCGTGTATCCATAACTCCTTTACAGTATCTGGAGAAATAATACTAAACTTTTCTCTTGCAATATTTTCCTTTGTCTTAAAATTTCCAATATGGGAATGACCTATCTTGGTAACAACTGCTATTTCAGGGTTAATATAATTTGAATAAGTCTTAATCTCCCCTTCACTGTTTGTCCCAAGTTCAAAGATAGCATAATCCACTTCATCTTCCATATTTGCACAAGAAATGGCAATCCCTAGCTCATTGTTATAATTTTTATAAGACATATATGTCTGATACTGATTTGAAAATATGCTGTATAATAGATTTTTAGTACTCGTTTTACCCATACTACCTGTTATAGCAATCCTTTTTGCCACACTTCTTTCAAGTTTCCATTTTCCAACTGACTTAATCGCCTCAACACTGTCCTTTACAAGCACTTTATTCAATGGAGCTTCGTTGTAAAAATAAGGATTATCAAAAATAACTAAACTCGCACCATTTCTATATGCTTCTTTGTAAAAACTATTCCCGTCGTTCCTCACCCCTTTTATCCCAACAAAAATATCCCCTTTTTTCACTTCTTTACTGTTAATCACAAAGTTTCTATACTCCACAGATGTGGGTGCTATAAAATCAATCATGTTTTTTATTGCCTCTTTTAACTTAAGCTCTTTCATACTCACCACAACACTTCAATATTTCTTCTTTATCATCAAAATGATACTTAACGCCATTAATCAGCTGATAATCTTCATGCCCTTTGCCTGCAACCAGAATAATATCACCCGGTTTACTGATTTCTATTGATTTTCTAATAGCTTCTCTTCTATCAGGAATAACGTGTATTTTTCTTTTATCATTAATACCTTCAACTATATCATCTATTATCTTTTCCGGATCCTCACTTCTTGGATTATCATTTGTTATAATAACTACATCTGAATATTTTTCAGCCACACTACCCATTCTTGGCCTTTTTGTCCTATCTCGGTCACCTCCACACCCAAACACAGTGATTATTCTCTCTTTCTTAAAAGGTAAAAGGCTCTCCAAAACATTTCTCAATGCGTCATCTGTATGAGCATAATCCACAAAAAAATATCTTCCTTCCCAGGAAATTTTCTCAAGGCGTCCGGGTACATTCTCAAAGCTTTCTATAGCTTTTACCAATAACTCATTATCAATCCCAAAATGTGAGCAAACTGAAATTGCCGCCAGTATATTATAAATATTATGCTTACCCACCAACATTGATTTAAAAGTCAATGTCTTGCCAAACAGATTCACTGTAAATATCGAACCGCTAAGGCTTGATTCATAGCTCTCTATATGAACATCCGCTTTCTTATTTTCAATGGCATAACTTATATGATCAAACTGCTCATTTATTAACTTCTTACCATAATCATCATCAAAATTGACTACAGAAACCCCTTTCAAATATTTTTCAGTAAAAAGCTTTCTTTTGGAAGCAAAATAGCTTTCCAGGTCCTGATGATAATCAAGATGATCACCACTTAAATTCGTAAAAACTGCATAATCGAATTTTAATCCGTAAATTCTATCCTGATCAAGAGCATGGGAAGATACTTCTGTAACAACGCATTTGCAACCCTTTTCCAATCCCATTCCAATAAATTTATAAAAATCATAAGGATTCGGAGTAGTATTATCCGCATCAAACAATTCATCATCAATTTTATAATTTACCGTGCCGATCCTTATTGTTTTCAAACCTGCACAATTTAAAATATGATCGATAAGATACAACGTAGTCGTTTTACCATTTGTCCCTGTAATCCCTATGGTTTTAAATTCATTATTATTAACAAAGAAGTTTTTGCAGATAAGAGACAGGGTTTTCCTTCCATCCTCAACAATAATTGAATCAACATCTTCTATCTTTTTTTCAGTAATAAATACTTTGATCTTTTTTTCATTTTTTAATCTTTTCAGATCCTTATGGCTATCATAATTTGTCCCTTTGTATGCAATAAAAAGGGAATTATCTTTTATATTACGACTATCGAAAGAGATATTTGCTAATTCAACATCAAGCAGTTTTCTGTTTTTACACAGAAAATCAACCCCTTTAAGCAGCTCTTTTACTCTCATCACTCACCCTGTAAATTCTAATTTTTTCACCATTTAGCAGCATAATTTGCTCAGCAATTCTTTTAAAAGTTAAAGCAGCTGTTGATCCACCATAAATGCTTTTTCTTGGACTATCGTAAATTACTATCATTGCATATTTAGGCTTATCATAAGGGAAAAAGCCTGCAAAACTTGCTACATAATCTTTAGTTGAGTAACTTCCCTTCAACTTATCAAATTTCTGAGCAGTCCCGGTTTTTCCAGCAATAGCTACATAATCACTATTTGCATTCTGCCCTGTCCCCTCAATTACAACCATTCTCAGAAGGTGCTGCAACTTTTTTGCAACTCTTTCATCAAAAACTCTTACAATATCAGATTTTACTTTTAAAAATCCATCACCATAATAGATTTCCTTGATGAATGTCGGCTTTATATAATAGCCTCCATTTGCCACAGCGGCATAAAATCTGATCATTTGAATAGGTGTAACATAAATCTCCTGGCCTATAGAGATTGAATATTTCGAAAGTTTAGACCAACTCTTATAGTCCCTTAAAATACCTCGTTCTTCAAGTGCTCCAACTACATTTACCTTCTTACCAAAACCAAGCTTTCTTAAATAATTGTAAAATTTTGAGTCACTTACTTTTTCCATTAACTTTATTGTTCCGACGTTGCTGGAATGAATTAAAACTTCTGAAATTTTAATTTTGTCATATCTATGGACATCATTGTAAACATGACCATACACTCTATATCTACCATTCTCACAATCAATAGTTTTATTCAGATTTAGCTTATAATTGTTCAAAAGATATGAAAATGTAACAGGTTTGAAAATTGATCCAGGTTCAAAAGTGTATTGAGTTGCATAATTTTTCCATGTCTCTTTATCGAATCTTTTAAATTCATTTGGGTCAAAATCAGGTTTCGAAACAGAAACAACTATTTCACCACTTTTTACATCAATTACTAAGACAATGCCTCTTTTTGCTCTAAACTTCTCTAAGTCTTCAATAAGAACAGCTTCACTCATTCTTTGTAATTTTGAATCAACAGTAAGTTTAATGTAACGATTATTTTGAATATCATCCCTATAATCACTATTCATAATGAGTCTATTCCTACTATCTTTTAAAAAAGTAAAAGAAATATCATTACCCTTTAAATATTTTTCGTAAATACCCTCAACACCGGATAGCCCTTGATTATCAACTCCTGTAAAACCAATAATCTGAGAAAAACTAGTGCCAAAAGGATAGAATCTGTGTTTTGTTATCACATAGTTAATATTGCTTGATATAGCACTAATTTTTCTAGCAGTATCGATTCCGATATTCCTGGCTAACCAGTGAAAATTTCCATCTCTTATTTTTTTTCTAACTCCAAATTTTTTCAATCTTTTTTTAATATAGTTAACTTCTTTTTTATCCAAACCATAAACGAAAACCGAAGCTACATTATTCTCTTTTGCAAGCAACACTCCGTTTGTGTCGTAAATCTTTCCTCTTTCCGTTTTTATTTTAATCTCCTTAAATGATTGTCTTTTCACAATATCCTCATAATAATCGTGCTTGTACATCTGCAAATAAACTAATCGCACAACAATTACTGCGCATAACAAAATTACAACAAAACTGACAAAACCAATTTTACCCCTTTCACTCAACATAAAAAACCCGATTAAACTCAGGTAATTCCAAGTTTAACTCTTTACTTTTTTTCAAAAGATTAGCTGTACTTTTAATTTTTGAAATCTTTCTCTCAAGACTCTCAATTTTTATTTCTTTCTCAAGGCTTTCCTTTTTTAATCTATTTATTTCATAACCAAGCTCTATATTTTTCACTTTTACTGTAATAACACCGAAAACAAGACTTATCACAAATACTCCTATCAAATACTTTTTCAAAAAAATCTCTTCAAATGTTTTATATGTTAATACTATAATCTTACTCATACCCTTTCTGCTACTCTCAATTTTGCACTTCGACTTAAAGGATTTTCCCTAACCTCTTTATCCGAAGGTACTATTGGCTTCTTCGTCAGGATTTTGAACTCTCTAACTTTATCACATCTACAGACAGGATATTCAGGTGGGCAAATACACTCTTTCTCATAATATTGCAAATACTCTTTCACTAGTCTGTCCTCTAAAGAATGAAAAGAGATAAATGCAGCTCTTCCGCCTTTTGATACAATCTTTGGCAACTTTTTCATAAGACCTTCTATGGAGTCTAGTTCCTTATTTACAAAAATACGAAGTGCCATAAAAACTTTTGTTGCCGGATGAACGCCACTTTTGTGAAATTTCCTAGGTATTGCCTCTTTAACTATTTCAGCAAGTTCTAAAGTGGTAGTAATTTTTTTAATTGCTCTTTTTTGAACTATCAGTCTGGCAATTTTACTAGCAAACCTTTCTTCACCGTATTTTTCAAAAATATTTTTTAACGTCTCCTGTGAATACTCATTAACAATCTTTTCAGCAGTAATTGGATTATCTTTATCCATTCTCATATCTAAAGGACCGCTTTTTCTAAAAGAAAATCCACGTTCTGCATCAAGGACATGATAATAAGAAATACCAAAATCAGCATACAATCCATCCACACTTTCTATACCAAGATTCTGCAACACACTATCAACATCAATAAAATCGCTCTTCACTATAGTTACTCTATTATCATTTTTAAATTTTTCCTGTAATCTCAAAATAGCATCCTCATCCTTATCTAAAACTATAAGTTTTTCTGGTTTAATTTTCTCTAAAATACCTGAAGCGTGTCCACCACCGCCTCCGGTACAATCCACAATGACTTTCCCCTCAAAACCCCTAAAAAAATCAATCAACTCGTTATATAAAACAGGCTTGTGCATAGGTCTACAACGTTATTTCTGGATAAATGTCGCCCATCTCATCCATAAGAGAGCTCATATCCACATCTTCAACTTCTTTCTCCCATACATCTTTTGGCCATATCTCAATTTTGTTCATCATCCCCACAATTACACACTCCCCATTTAAGCCAACATCACTTCTTAAGTGGGGAGGGATCAATATCCTGCCCAACTTATCAAGAGCACAATCTTCAGCAGTGGAAAACAGCTTTCTCATTAATTTAGCAGCTTGCTTATTCTTAGGTGGATTTTCTTCAAATTTTTCTTCTACCTTTTCCCATTCTTTTAACGGATATGCTGCTAAATATTTCCCCAAATTAACCAAAACTAAAGAATCATCATTGTATTTAGATTTTAAAACATCGCGAAACTTCGCAGGAATACTGATTCGACCCGAGTCGTTTATGGTATGAATCGATTTCCCTTTGAAGCTGCTAGCAACTTTCATAACATTTTATTCCAATTTATACCATTTCATAACAAATAATACACGACCTATACCATACCTGTCAAGGAAATTTCATGGAAAAAGTTTTTAGAGATTTTGTTGAATATCTTTTTGTATATGATATATTTTCTTTATGAACATTAGGTTATGTCGTTATTTAATCTTTATACTAATTTTATTCCCCTCAATATTATTGGCTAAAGAATTAAAAATATATTATACAGATTATGAACCGTTTATTTTCAGAGATTATACAGGTGAATTACGCGGATTAGAGTATGATATTATTTCAAGCTTTTGCAAAGCAAATAACTTAAATTGCTCTTTCATTGAAAGCACCTTCTCAGGTTTAATCAATGCTGTAAAATATGGTTACTGTGATTTATCAGTAGGAGCACTTTATAAAACTAAAGAAAGAGAACAAATTGGATTATTTTCTACACCTTATTTAGAAACAGGAATAGTGGCTGTAGTCCCTTACAATTTTAACGGTAGTATAAATGAGTTATATAACAAAAAAGTAGGTGTTAAAAGAAATGCAACTGGACATGAATTTGTGTTAAAACTTTCAAAAAGACACCCATACCTTGAAATAAACGTATTTGATAGCACACTTAACTCATTCAAGGCACTTGAATATGACCATATAGATTGGCTTTTAAATGATTATTTCAATTCACTCAACCTGATTTATACAAAATTCAGAGGAAAGTTTAAGATTATCTCAGTAAAGAACAAACCTTTATTCTTTAAAAAAGCAGAAATAGCTTTTTTTATTCCTAAAAAGAATAAAGATTTAAAAAAACTACTAGATCTCCATATATTAAAACTTAAAACATCAGGAGAATTAGATAATTTAATAGACAAATGGTTTTACATAACAAAACCTGTGTCTTTATCAGACTATATAAGTATTATAATAATTATCACAGTATTAGTTGCATCTCTCATATTCTTTATATTAGTTTTCTTTATAACTATTCGAACAAATAAAAAACTCAGAGGCTACAATTCACTTTTAAAAGCAATGATTGACATCCCCTCCTTTTTAATCTTTACAGTGAATAAAAACAAAGAAATTAGATTTTGGAACAAAGGCGCAGAGCTTATAACGGGATTTAGCATAACAGATATCCACGACATAAACTCTTTAATAGAAGATGACATTGTAGCCCTTTTAGATAATTGCATAAAATTTTCAAATCCTATGGAAGACAATATAATTAACATTAAAACGAAAAGTGGTTTCAAAACTATCCTTTTTGATATTTATCCCGTATTTAATTCAGAAACACAATGTTTATTTTTTGGACTTGATCTTACAGAAACAATTCAATCAATAAATTCTAAACTCCTTTACGAAAATCTATATTTTACTGTAGTGGAAAACTCACCAAACGGCATCCTCATGATTGATGAAAAAACTGTTTTTATCAATAAAACACTTCAAAACTGGTTAGGATACGATTACAAAGTCATGCAGTTAAACAATTTAGATTCTAAAATAAAAGATCTCATAACCAATTTTATGCAAAGTAACAATATGTCAGAATCGTTCTTTGATATGGATAATTTGATTGATAATAAAATCCTGGATATTTATCTAAAAAAAATCATTCTAACTGACAAAACATGCTATGTAGCATTATTTTTAGATAATACATTAAAAGTTAAGCAGCAAAGGATCATTAATGAAATACAAAAGGATGAGATTGTTTCAAATATTGTAAACAGTGTGGTTCATGATATGAACAATATCTTAAGTGTAATTATTAATTATGCTTCTATTTTGAAAATAGATAATACTCTAAAAGAAGAACAAAAAGATATAATCAAAAAAATAATTAAGGTCTCTGAAGAATCTTCTACATTTTTAAAATCATTGCTAAACATTTCAAGAATTTCAAATGGGAAAAAACTTATTTTTATCGACAACTTTCTAACAAGCAAAAAAGAATTTTTCTCTCAAATAGTAGGAAAAAATATTAAATTTAACATGATTCTACATGACAAAGGTGTAGCAATTGAGTTAAATGAGGAAAGATTTACTCAGACTTTACTGAATCTTATTTTAAATGCAAGAGATGCCATAGAAGATAGTGGTGAAATCACACTGAAAAAATATATAAAAAATGACAAACTTATAATTGAAATCTCTGATACAGGTAAAGGTATTCCTGAAGATTTACAGAATAAAATTTTTGAACCATTTTTCACTACAAAGGGTGAAAAAGGAACTGGATTAGGACTTTATGCAGTAAAAATTTTTATAAATGAAATAGGAGGAAGCATCACTTTTAAATCAAAACTAGGTTTAGGTACTACGTTTAGATTATCATTTCCTATCAAAAAATTATAGATAGAGGGTGTTGCATAGTTTCATTTTAGTAAAACACAACTAATTGATATTTTACAGATTCTTCGCTAACCCTCAGAATGACGAAAAGGTTGTTATTCTGAGAGTGCAAAAATTAAAAGTCTATTATCTATCAGTGAGTTTTAGATTTAGCAATTTCATTGTGCAACAACCTCAAGGCGTGTAGGTGTGGATGCATGCTCACTTTCACCTACACCTCCACTTACACGAAATTAAACTTTGAACCCTGAACTTTGAACATTGAACTCTTTGTATTTATCCAAATAACCTCTGGGAGTAATCATTTTATCATTTTCAAGATAAGTCTTAGTGTTACCTACAATAATGATGGTTGACATATCAACAAAATCGTATTCAAATTCACTAATACGCCAAATCTTAACTTCTTCATCTTCTCTTTCACAATTTTTCACCACTCCACAAATCAAATCTCCTCTCTCTTGATAAAACTTTTCCAATACAAATTTTAAATAATCTTTTCGTTTTTTACTTCTGGGATTGTAAATAGCAGTAACAAAGTCTCCAAAATTGATGGCATCCACTCTTTTTTCTATTACCTTCCAGGGGGTTAAGAGATCTGAAAGGGATAAAAACACAATATCTTCACAAATGGGTGCACCAAGCTTCGCACTAGCTGCCATTGCAGCAGTTATCCCTGGTATAACCTCAATATTTTCAAAACCATCGCTCATCTCAAAAACAAGAGAAGCCAAAGAATACAAAGATGCATCACCACCACAAACAAGAGAAACGGTATCACCCCTTTTCGCTCTATTTATGGCAAATTTTACTCTTTCCATTTCACCTTTCATACTATTTGTGAAAATTTCCTTCCCATTAATTAAATCTGTAATCAACTCCACATATCTTTTGTAGCCACAAATCAAATTACTTTTCTTTATTGCAAGAACACCTCTTTCACTTATCAAATCAATACCGCCTGGTCCTACACCTACCACAAACAGCTTACCCATTTATCAACCTCTCTTTCACAATGGCCACTGTGACCTTATCAAAAATGGTCTTTCTCAAAACAAGCTCCGGATTTCTTGCTGATAGCAGTGCAGAAGGCTCTGCCACACCTTTTATCCCCAGATATTTATTTGCACTACTCTCTTTAAAATTGTACAGATCGTTCTCATATAAATGTTTAGGTAGAAAACGGATATAACACCCAAGCTCCTCTGCAGCTTCTAATAATCCCTCCTCATTTATCTTATGCCAGCAGGATGCTATAACCCTTAAATCACTCAAGTTTATATTGGCAAGCTTTGCCGCTTCTTTAATGGCATCTATCACTTTTTCTTTGGATACCCCTTTTCTACACCCCACACCTGCCACATAAATCTTATTAGCCTCACTGGCTGTTGTTATCACAGGCTCAGCTCCCGTTATGGAACTAACCAGAAAAGTGAGTTCATTTGCTCCACCCTCATGTCCTGATAACATGCTGATAGCAAACCTGCCAACCTCATCACAAACAACCACCGCAGGATCACTGAATTTATCTTTTAATAAACCATCTATCATCCTGGAAACAATCCCCTGTGCCATAACAGCCACGACTCCCTCATAATAACTAAAACAGTGTGCAAATACCTCTTTTAGAGAATCAAAAGATTTATCACCAAATTCAGGGAAGAATTTTTCAGGCACAAAAAAATCTGCTTTAAGTTGTAAACTAATCAACCTTCCAAGAATACACCCTTTTTTAGTTATCGCTATTACGGCTACCTTTTTTTCTGTATTCATGTTCAAAATCCTTATCATAAAGTTTTGAATATTGTTTAATCAAAGATTTATCCAAAACATTTCCCACAATTATTAAGGCATGCTTACGAATACCTTCTTTTTCCATTTTGTCAGGCAAATTCTCTATCGTGCAATTTATTATTTTTTCATCATCCCAGCTTACCTTGTAGCATATGGCCACAGGTGTATCATTACTCCACCCTTTTTCCAAAAACTTATCTTTAATCTTTTCCACATTTTTAGCTGAAAGATAAAACACAAAAGTTCCACCGTGAGAAAGAAGCCTGTCAAGAGCCTCATTTTCCGGTACTCCAGTTCTTCCTTCCACTCTACTAATAACAATAGTCTGAGATATATCTGGTGCTGTTAATTCGACTTTCAACTTAGCCGCAGCAGCAAAAAGAGAAGTAACTCCGGGTACTACTTCATACGGTACCCCCAATTTATCAAGCTCTATCATTTGCTCGTAAGTAGCACCATATATGGATGGATCACCGGTATGCAAACGAACAACAATTTTACCGGTTTTAAAAGATTTATACATTTTATCCACAATTTCATCCAGATTCATGGATGAAGAGTCAAAAAACTCGGCATTAGCAGGGGCATATTTTAAAATCTCTTTATTCACAAGGGAACCTGCATAAATCACAACATCTGCATGTTTCAATATATTATACCCCTTTAATGTAATCAGCTCTGCATCCCCCGGGCCTGCTCCGATGAAATATACCTTTTTATCTATCATTTTACCTCCAAATACAGTGCATGAAGATTCAAGGATTCTTGTTTAATTCTCTCCAAAGAATCCACTTCTACAATCTTCTCCGTATCCATCCCTACATCATTAACAACAAATACTCTAAATTTATCAATAAGATATATATTTTTCTTCAATATTTCCAAAGCGGAATTGCTGTTATCACAAAGGATGTAAAGGTTGTGATTAAAATTTAGGCAAAATGATATTTTCTCCTTCAACAACTCCCAAGTATCATTGTCTCTCCCATGTATAGAAAAAAATTCCACATTCTCATAGGATTTACAAAGTCTTGCCATGGCTGCTTGCATACTGGATATCCCAGGCACTACCTCAGCAATACGTCCACTAAATTTTTTATATAGAATTTTTGCTAAGGAAAAAAAACCTGCATCACCGGACACCACCACACCAACCAGGTTTTCTACATCATTTTCTATAATTTTAACAGTATCTTCCACAACTCTTTTGGTAACAATATATTTTTTCTGTGGAAAAAAATCTTTAAACCTTTCAGGTCCTATAAGATAATCCATTTTTTCTACAATTCTAACCGCCTTCAAAGTAAGATATTCCTTATCTCCACATCCGGCAGAAATGATATAAATATTTTTTTTAATCATAGAATTTCCCCACCAACCTGCATTTCATATCAAAAAGTACCACATCCACTTTTGAAAACCCATAACGCTCTTTCACTTTTTTACTAACTTCTTCAGCTATTTTATCAAAACAGTACTTGCCGCAAATCTCTTCCACAGTATTAAAATCGTCGTCTACATTTAAAACTTTTTTTATATAACTATTTGCCTGAGGTGAATTTTTTGAATGAGTATTGAAATAACCCATGGCAAGTTTTGCAATTTTCCCTGGATGACCTGCCACACCAACTTTTTCAACCTGCCTCTCTCTTAAATAATTTAATGCATCCTCAAAATAATTGCTTACAATAACTGTCTCTACATCCATAAAAGCTTTTAAACACTTTTCCCCAATATTTCCAGGCACCAACCAGATATCCTTTACTTTTGAGGCAAGCAAAACATCTATCTCGCATTTTATTGTCTGGATTAAAGCTTCTAAACTCATAGGCTTTACAATCCCTGTAGTACCTATTATCGAAATCCCACCCACAATTCCCAGTCTGCTATTAAATGTCTTCTCAGCTATTTTGACACCATCAGGTACTATGATGGTTACTTCTACCCCAACCCCTTCTGGTAAAAGAGGCTTCAAGTTCTCTTCAATCATTCGCCTTGGTACAGGGTTTATGGCAGCCTCTCCAACTTTTATCTGCAAGCCCGGTTTAGTTACCACCCCTACACCTTCTCCACCTTTTATCTGAACCACACCATCATCTTTAGTGAAATCCACCTTTGCAAATATTTCAATTCCATCCGTCACATCAGGATCATCCCCACTCCACTTCTTTACACCTACCATATCATTCTTCAAAATCAACGGAATTTCCAAAATTCTTTTATCAGGCAAAACAACATCCACCTTATCAGGAATCACACCTTTCAAAATTTTTATTAAAGCTCCTTTTGCTGCTGCTGTGGCAGCCGTGCCTGTTGTAATCCCAGTTTTCAACTTCTTTTCTTCAGACAATTTTTTAATAGCTCCTTTACTTCTTTAGAATCAGTAGGGGATTTACCTTTTGTAGAAATCGCAACTACAAAATCTTTCTCTTCAAACACTGCAGGCATGAAAAATGTTGAAAGTTCCTTATCATCACAGACATTTACAGGAATTCCTTTTTTTATAAAAAAATCAGCTGCCCTTTCATTAGTCTCTTTATCATTTGTACAAATAAAGGCAAAATCAAATTTTTCATCTATAACATTTTCATCAAATTTTGATTGTATCCAATAAATCTTATCTTCATCACAGAGTTTTTTTAAACTATCATCAATGCTATCAGAAACAACCGTAATTGCAGGCATTGAGAGTGTAAGCAGAGATCTGATTTTTCTACTGGCCACCTTTCCCCCGCCCACAAAAACCACTTTTTTCCCAGTTAATTTAAACATCAACGGATACATACAAACTCATACCTACCTATTTTTTACTCATACAACAATATTTTTTCCTGGTGCATCCTATTTTTTTACACAGTTTTAAATTTGTGTTTATGGAAAAACATTTTTTGGGTTCAAGTTCCCATAAAACCGCCATGGACGGCAGTTTTAGAGGAGCTTGCCTCGGAGCAAAACTGGACGTTTTGCGAGAATGAAAAAAATGTTTTTCCATAAACACTTCAACATAATCATTTGATACATAATAATATTTTAAATAACTATCAAAAAATGTGATGATACCAACACCTTTTCTCATTAATCATTTTAATTTCTATTATACACATAGCAACTTCAAAACTGCATAAAATATTAAAGTCAATATTGCAGCGGAAAAATACAATTCCACCGCATCTAAAATTTTAAAAGGAGTTACTTTCTCATCTCCACCCACAATATCAGGTTTTTTAATGAGTTTCCCAAAATAATAGGTATCTCCACCTAGTGTAATATTGAGGGCACCGGCAAATATGGAAATACCACACCCTGCATTCGGACTTGATAAAGCATTTCTAAATTTTAAAAAAGCATTAAACGCCTCTTTACTCCTTTTAAAAAGCAATCCTGCCGATAAAATGAGTGGTACAACCTGCAGTCTTGCCGAAACATAGTTTAAAATATCATCCATCTTAGCCGAAAATTTACCAAATTTTTCATACTTTTCATTTCTATATCCTACCATCGCATCAAGTGTATTGGCTACTCTATAAAATGCAATGCCATAAACTCCAAAAACAGCTGCATATATAATTGGAGCAAAAAAGGCATCATTAAAATTTTCCCCCACAGATTCCACCACTGATTTTACTATCTTTTCCTCATCCATCCCATCCACATCCCTGCTCACAATATATTTCAATCTCTTTTTTGCTTCTTCTACATCATGAAACAAGAGATAAAAAATTTCCATTGCATGATCTTTCATCCCCTTTATTGATAAAAATGAGTAAAAAACAAATGTCTTGAAAGAAAAAAGAAGAAACTGATTTCCTTTAAACATCTTTGAAAGCAAATATATCACTGACAAAACGGTTAATTGGGATGCAATGAAAAGAAAAGTACCACCAAAAACTCTATTTTCTACTTTATAAAAAATCTTTTCATAATACGAGATCATTCTCCCGTTTAAAGCCACAGGGTGAAACCTGTTTGGTAATTCTCCGAAGATAATATCCAGTAATACCGCTAAAATTAGAGGATCAATCATTTTTTATATTTTTCCACAAATTTTCTTCTAGCATTGATGCAAGCTTCTCAAGAGACTCCTCTTTCAGCTCAAAATATGTTTTGGAAATTTCCACATTTTTATTTAAAAGCTTAAAAAAGAACTTTATAAAATCTGCATTTTCAAAAATCCCATGCAGATAAGTGCCGATAACTCTATTTTCCCTATCATAAATAAGCAACCCATTTTCGATTAATAAATTTTCCACACGATCATCATGTATTATACTTCTACCATGGTGAATTTCATAACCCGAAATCTTCCCAGTGAAATAATCACCTGATGCTATATACTCTTTTCTTCTCAAAATCTTTTCTCTATCAAATAAAGTTTTCATATGCACGAATCCGAAACCATCCATATTCCCAGCATCTTCTACACCATCTTCATCAATAATCTCATCTCCCAACATCTGAAATCCACCACAAATCCCCATAATCAGTTTCTTCCCGTATAATGATTTTATCTTCTCAAAAAGCCCTTTTTTCTTTAAAAATTTCATATCAAGGATACTATTTTTCGAGCCAGGAATTATGATGGCATCGAAGCTATCAAGATCATCAGGATCATCCGTATATTTCAACATTACATTATCCAGAATCTGTAAAGGTAAAAAATCAGTAAAGTTTGATAAATATTTCAATTTTATGACACCAATCTTTATTTCGGCACTTTTCTTATCAACACTATTTTTCAACCCTTGAGAATCTTCATCTTCTAAACAATGCTCAAAATAAGGGATTACCCCTTTAATCGGTATGGGACAATATGATTTAAAAAGTCCAAATGCTGGCTCAAGAAGGGACGAATCCCCCCTAAACTTATTAATAACAAACCCTTTAATATAATTTTTATACTTTTCCTCAATTAAATCATAAGTACCCTTGAAAGAAGCAAAGATCCCTCCTCTATCAATGTCACCCACAATATAAACCTTTGCATCAGCAATCTCTGCCATTTTCATATTCACAATATCATATTTTTGAAGATTTATTTCAGCAGGTGAACCCGCCCCTTCAATGACCAAAAAATCGTTTTCCCTTTCCAATGATTCAAATGCTTCTTTTACAACCTGCAAATTCTCATTATACAATTTGTAATAATCCCTATAAGAAACAGTTTTGTAAGGTTTACCCAGTCTAATGATCTGAGACATCCCTTTACCGGTAGGCTTCAAAAGGATAGGATTCATTCTGACATCAGGCAACATTTTACACGCTTCAGCCTGCAAAATTTGTGCTCTTCCCATTTCAAGCCCGTCAAAAGTTACTCCAGAATTGAGCGCCATATTTTGAGCTTTGAAAGGTGCCACTTTATATCCTTTATTTGTAAGCAGTCTGCAAAGCCCTGCAACCAAAATACTTTTGCCTACACCAGAACCTGTCCCCTGAATCATTATATGCTTCTTCTTACCCATTTAAAACCCTTTCAAAAACCTTAATAAAATAATCCATCTTTTCTTCTTCCTTTACAGATATGCGGATAAAAGTATCATCAAGCCCTCTGATATTTTTGCAGTTTCTAACAAGAATTTTTTCCTTTAACAATTCATTGATAACATAATCGCTATCTTTTTCTAACAGTTTAATAAGTAAAAAATTTGTATCTGAAGGATAAACTTTGATACCATCAAGCTGCATCAATCTCTCAAAAAATTTACGTTTTATCTCATCTATTTGTTTAGCAATTTTTTTTGTATCTATCGACAAAAGTTTCATCCCTATCTGCTCTGAAATGGAGCTTATCCCCCACTCAAGATTATATCGCTCAATATTTTTAATTAACCCGGCGTTTTTAGAATACGCAAACCCCACTCGAATTCCTGCCATACCATAAATCTTTGAAAAAGACCTTAGAACTAATAAATTGTTATATTCCGTACCCAACAGAGTCATTTCATCTTCATTTATCAAAAAAGGAAGGTAAGATTCGTCTACCACAAACAAAGTATCAGGATACAAACTCACAACTTTAATTAGCTCATCTTTGCGAATAACTTTTCCTGTGGGATTGTTAGGATTACATATGAAAACCAGTTCATATTTTGAAAAATCTATCTTCTCCCAATGTAATTCAAATTCATCCTCTTCTTTCAGATAATAAAAATTAATATCCAAGGAATAAATGGTAGCGTATTTTTCATAATCGATATAAGTGGGTGGGAATATCAAGCATTTCCTGTTTTTATACAGAAAACAAATATTTTTTATTAATTCACTCGTTCCAACTCCTAAAACCACTTGGTCCGATGATATATCATACTGTCTTGCCACTTCCTTCTTTAGTAAATACCCATGAGAACTTGGGAGAAATTGAAAAAATTTGAAATAGTTCTGGGTCTCTTTTAGAATAAATTTATCGATAAATGGCGAAATATTACTACTCAAATCAATTAAATCTTCAGGCTTACATCCCAGTTTTTCTGCAAAGAGATACACATTTCCGCCATGTGAAAAATCAAGCAATGAACACTCCTGTTAAAAGTAAAACCGTTTCAATTACTTCACATGATGCTCCGATGATATCACCGGTTGCACCACCTATTTTTTTCAAATGATAATTCTTCAACAAAATAAGCAATATAAAATAAACAATGTTGAAAATAATAAAAAATCCAAATCCCCCAAAAATTGATAAAAAATAAATAATATATGCCAAATTGAAATCTTTTGTTTCTAACCTACCAAAGAAAGATTTTCCTGTCCCATCATCTCTTAAATATTTTAAGTTATGAATAAGATGAAGCATGCCGGCTCTAGCATAGGCAAAAGGAAGTATGATAGCCATCCCCTCCTTTATGCTTTCAAAGGCATAAAGTTTTGATATCAAAATAAGTATTAAAGCAAGTACTCCCATCGTTCCAATTCTACTATCTTTCATAATCTTAAGCATTGCATCTTTAGAGCGACCAGAAAAGTAAGCATCAGCTGTATCAGCAAGTCCGTCCAGATGAAGTCCACCCGTAATAACTACACTAAATATAATCATCAAAATTGGAGTAATGGGTGTATTAAACAAACTGATTAAAAATACCAAAAAACCAATCAAAAATCCAACAAGAGGGAAAAAACGCAAAGCACCTTTTGCATCAAAATCATCACTTTTCAATCTCACAATGGTCAAAAAGGATATTGCATTTTTAAAATCAGCTAACATTATCTTTCATAACCTCTCTCGCGTTATACGTTCCTCACACATTGTAATCTGTTAATCGTCACTCGTTACTTATCACTTAACACTTGTCACTACTATTACACTTTGCTTTCACTTACCCCTGCCTCACTAAAAGTTGCCACTTCTTTTATGATTCTTGCTGCAGCATCAAGTATATGCATTGCAAGAACTGCTCCAGTACCCTCGCCAAGCCTCATATTGAGCTGTAATAATGGTTTCAAACCTAAATAATCAAGCATTTTTATATGCCCCGGCTCTTCAGACTTGTGTCCTGCAAACATATATTCTAACACGGTAGGACAAAGTTTGTAAGCAATAAGAGCACCAGCTGTAGATATAATACCATCGATTATAACAGGAATTCTGTGATATGCAGCAGCAAGTATAACCCCTGCTATTGCTCCAATCTCAATACCACCGACCTTTGAGAGCACATCTATGCCATCCTCAGGATTTGGTTTGTGAAGCTCAATACCCTTCTTTATTACTTCAATCTTCTTTTTTAACATCTCAGAAGGGATACCTGTACCATTGCCGGTCATCTCTTCCACCCTGTTTCCAGTAATCACAACACCAATAGCTGAAGATGGAGTAGTATTACCAATCCCCATATCACCTGTTGCTATCACATTAAGGTTTTGTTTTTCAATCTCTCTGGAAGCGATTTCAAAACCTGCCAGTATTGATTGAATAGCCTCATCTCTTGTCATAGCAGGCTCTTTTGTAAAATTGTTCGTACCAAACTTAACCTTTCTTACAATAAATTTATTTTTTCCGGATAGTTCTTTCTCATCTATCTTACATTTAGAACCCACATCAGCCACTACCACAGCACAGTTATTTTGCCTTGCAAGAACAGTTATGGTAGCAATACCGTTTACAAAAGCTTTGATCATCTCACAGGTAACCTGCTGCGGAAATGCACTTACCCCTTCTTCCACAATTCCGTGATCGCCTGCCATCACGAATACAGCCCTTCTGTCCACCTCAGGCTTCATGTTTGATGCAATGGCACAAAGCTTTTCAGAAATATCGTTCAACACCCCCATTGCCCTTGGTGGCATAATTAACTGCGAAGTCCTTTCTTTTGCCTTTTCAAAAATTTCACTATCAACCGATTCAATTTTTGAAATAATCTCTTGTAGTGTCATATCTCCTCCTTTATTTTCACCGGTATTCCTGATACCATCAGAATACAATTATTTGCAACCGCTGCCACTTTTTGATTAATAATACCTAGAAAATTTACATATCTTCTTGTCTCTTGCCCGGCAGGCACAATTCCCAATCCAACTTCATTTGTAATTATTATTAAATTATAAGAAATTTCAGGCAGTAAATTTGTCAATTCTTTGAAATAGTTATCAACATCTCTTTTATAATACATCAAGTTATTAACCCAGGTTGTTAAACAATCCAAAACAACAACATCACAATCTTTAATACTTCCCAGCACCTTTACAATCTCAACAGGTTCTTCAATTGTATCAAATCTATTTTCTCTTTCTGCCCTATGCCTCTCTATCTTCTTCTTCATCTCTTCATCGAAAGGCTCTGCTGTGGCAAGATAAATCCTCTTCTCATAAGTCAAAGCAAGTTTTATTGCATAAGAAGTTTTACCACTTTTGATACCACCTGTGATAAGCGTAACCATGCTTTTCAAAAACCTCCAATAAATAGTTTAAACTATCCAGCAACCTTTTAAAACCGAACAACTCCAGACTAATACCAATCTTTTTCTCTATAGCAAAATCAATAATGTATAATAATAATTTTTCATCCAGATGATACAGTTCCAGATGATCAACCCCATTTTTAACCCCATGTAAATGGATATATTTAATTTTTTCTCCATACTTTTTAATAATCTCAAAAGGATTTTCACCTACCGTCAGTAGGTGCCCAATATCAAGGCAGTAATTTATTTTCGTATCAAACAAATCTTCAAAAATCTTAGTATTTTTGACATTTTCCACCAAGACCATTGGACACTTTTCTGCCAAAACTTCTATATTTTTATAATCTTTTCCGTTTGAATGTAGAAAGAAAAATGAAACAGGTAGTTTCGTAAGATTTCCTACAAAATCGGTTATTACTTCATAATCACTTTTTCGACTTAAATCCCTATCATAAGGAAGATGAGGACAATACCTGATATTTAATTTTTTTAGCAATAAAAGCTCGTTTTCATCAATTCCATCAAACATTCTCCTGCTTTCAAAATACAATAGCTCTATTTCATCAAACAGATGCATTAATCTTAAAACATTCATCACCCTTGTATCGCAATAAATAAAAGAGGTTGTTGCCAAAAGTGGTATCTCTTTCACAAAATATTTCTCACCTTTGTTTTTGGAAAATAAGACATAAAAACTTCCACGTTCCTTTCGAAATCAATTCTTTTTAATTGAGACTCAAACCTTTTATCAAGTAAAGGTTTATCAACAATGGGCTTTTGTAAGACCACCTTATCATTACTGTCAATCAGCATAAAAAAATTCTTCAAAGTTTCCTTCTGAAAATCTCTCCAGACAGTTATTCTCAATTCAAACGGTACACCATATTTTTTCAGCAATCTGTAAGTATCAGCAAAATACCTGAATTTTAAATTACATCTTGTAATATATTTTATCTCTTCATCCGAAAAACCCTTAACATCCACAGCCACATAATCCAACAGCTTTTCGTCCAGGGCTATTTTTAATTTTTTTGACGAAAAGCCGTTTGTATCAAGTTTTGTTTCTATTCCATCTCCCTTTAGCTCGTATAAAAACTCAAAAATATTTGGGTGAAACAGTGGCTCTCCCCCCGTTATAGCCACACTTTTGATACCGTTCTCTTTGAGAAATTTAAAAAATTCTTTCGTTTTATCCACATATGCAAAATTTTTTAATACCAACTCTCTATTATAACAAAATCTACACAACAGATTGCATCCGTGGATAAATACCACGGTTGCAATTCTACCTGGGAAATCATTTAGTGAGACAGGTTCGAAATCTGC
This sequence comes from Deferribacter autotrophicus, assembly GCF_008362905.1. NCBI lineage: Bacteria > Pseudomonadati > Deferribacterota > Deferribacteres > Deferribacterales > Deferribacteraceae > Deferribacter > Deferribacter autotrophicus. Next base: position 231,236 of record NZ_VFJB01000006.1, on the reverse strand, counting down.
CACAATCATTGTTCAAATCCGTACTCAAACCTTTCTCCAAATTCTTCCTGCTTACCTTCATTCCAGTTTTGAACAGGTCTATGATACCCCACCACTCTTGAATAAACCTCACACTTCTCACCTTTAATATCTTTGAGTTTACTTTCCAGCTCAGTTATTTTTTTCAAAATTTCTTCCTTTTTCATAACAATCCTCCTATTACTTTTTACAATATTGCTTTGTCCCAAACATCTCGCACGATTTTATCACTGCTTGCTAAATTTTTACAAATCACAAAGTCTTACACCAATGTGCTCAGTCTCACAATGACACCACACACTAGCGTCACCCCAAAATTTACAAAATAACGCTAAAATACAGAGGAAAAACATTTTTCGGGTTCAGGGTGTAGCACAAAAAATAAACATCAGCTTTTAAAATAACAAATAATAACTGCTAAAATAGCTCACAGGATGTATCCCAACACTATGTGCAACACCCTGAAGGTTTCCAAAAAATTGCCATGGATGGCGAATTCCCCGAAACCTGCCTCGCAAGTGGCACTGGATGTGCCACGAGAATGAGAACAATGTTTTTCCTCTGTTTTTACTACGTAATCTACTAATAATATACATAAAATTACTGCTCTTTCATAAAAAATGGGTGACGCCAGCACCACATGTTGTTATTGTGAGCGTTAGCAAAGAATTTAATTCTTACTTCCATCAGTTCTCCAGTAATGACTTTAATCTTTCTATTTCACTCATTATTTCATACATTTTTTCCTCTTTACATTTAGGACATTCAAAATGTCTTCCGGATATATACCCGTGTATCGGACATACTGAAAATGTCGGAGTTATCGTAAAATAAGGTAACCTGAACTGAGAAGCTATCTTTTTAACAAGCTGTTTCAAAGAATCAGGATCTTCCACAGACTCACCTAAAAAAAGATGAAATACCGTTCCACCGGTATAAAGTGTTTGTAATCTGTCCTGATGTTTTAAAGCTGTAAACATATCCAGTTTATAGTTCACGGGTAATTGTGTGGAATTTGTATAATAAGGTTTCTCCTTACCACTTGTCACAATATCTGGAAAATTGCTTTTATCAATTTTAGCAAGACGATAACTTGTACTTTCAGCTGGTGTTGCTTCTAGATTGTAAAGCATATCATCTTCCATTTGAAATTCCGAAATCTTTTCATTTATAAAATTTAATACCTTAATGGCAAACTCCACCCCTTCTTCATGAACAATATCCACACCAATAAAATTCTGCAAAGATTCATTCATCCCCACAATTCCAATGGTATTAAAATGATTTTTCCAGTACTGACCAAACCTTTCTTTGATTTCTGCAAGATAAAATTTTGCATAGGGGTAAAGCCCCTTTTCAGTTAAATTCTCTAAAGTTTTTCTCTTAATCTTCAAACTTTCTCTAGCTAGCTCAAGCAGCACGCTTAGTCTTTTGAAGTAATCATCCTCATTTGTAGCAAGATACCCAATTCTTGGAAGATTTATGGTCACAACCCCAATGGAGCCTGTTAGCGGGTTTGCACCGAACAATCCACCTCCTCTTTTTCTCAACTCTCTGTTATCAAGTCGAAGCCTACAACACATACTTCTAGCATCATCTGGACTCATATCGCTATTTACAAAATTTGCAAAATAAGGGATACCGTACTTCCCTGTCATTTTCATCAGTTCTGTAATGATTTCGCTATCCCAGTCAAAATCTTTTGTGATATTATAAGTAGGAATTGGAAAGGTAAAAATTCTCCCCTTAGCATCCCCTTCACACATCACCTCGATAAACGCTTTGTTGATCATATCCATCTCTTTTTGAAATTCGGCATATGTCTTATCTTTTAATTCTCCCCCCACTACCACTGCTTCATTCTCATATATTGATGGCACTTTTAAGTCAAAAGTCAGATTGGTAAAAGGGGTTTGAAATCCTACCCTTGTTGGAATATTAAGATTAAATACAAACTCCTGAATACACTGCTTCACGTCTTTGTAACTCAGCTTATCATAATATACAAATGGGGCTAGAAGCGTATCAAAATTTGCAAAGGCCTGGGCACCTGCAGCTTCCCCCTGCAAAGTGTAAAAAAAGTTTACAATTTGCCCAAGAGCACTTCTAAAATGCTTTGGAGGTGCGCTTTCAATCTTCCCTTCCACACCTTTAAATCCTTTCAACAACAAATCTCTCAAATCCCAACCACAGCAATAAACCGAAAGCATTCCTAGATCATGAATATGAAAATCACCATTTTCGTGAGCTACTTTTATCTCTTCCGGATAAATTTTATTGAGCCAATATTTTGCAGTAATTGTAGATGAGATGTAATTATTCAACCCCTGTAATGAATACGTCGTATTACTATTCTCTTTTACTCGCCAATCGGCATTTCCAATATACTCATCTATTAAATCAAAGGCATCATCCATTGCATTTTTTAATTCTCGCATATCCGATCTTTTCTTACGATATAAAATATAAGCTTTTGCCGTTTTGGCATGACCATTTTCAATTAGCACTTTTTCCACGATATCCTGGATTTCTTCCACAGTGGCCACGCCTATATTTCCATATTTTTCCTCCACAATCTTTGAAACTTCGATAGCTAGTCTGTTGGCTATATTTCTATCTTCACCACCAACCGCCTTTGCAGCCTTAAAAATGGCATTTGCAATCCTTTCATAGTCAAAAGGCACAATACGACCGTCACGCTTTACAACTTTTTCTATCACATTAACCTCCAGATTAAATTTTAAGGGGGTAAAAATCAGGACTTAAGAGAAACGAGAGAAAACACTCATCCTACCCTCCGTAGGTTTTTTAGCAGGCCGGTCTCCTGGCTCGCCTTCATCCTACTCGCCCGCCTTCCCATCCGACCACAGCCGGACAGTGGCTTAATGGGCTTTCGTCAGGCTCACAGTTGCGGGGGCAGCGCCGGATTCTCACCGGACTTCCCGTAACCTGCAGTTATATAATAACACAAAATTTGAAATTTTGGAAGTGATATGATTTCTGGTGTCACCTCATTTTTGTAAAAAACCTCATTTATATAAATTTAGGAAAAACATTTTTCTGGTTCAAATGCCCATAAAACTGCCACAGACGGCGGTTTTAGAGGCATTTGCCTCACAGCAAAACTGGATGTTTTGTGAGAATAAAAAAAATGTATTTCCTCAATTTCTTGCAGATTAACTAATTGATAACCCAAAAAATAATTCTCCTGCTCATAAAAAATCAGGATGATTCCAGTTAGTTCATATATTTATTTTTCAGTACTCATTATGTAATAATGAAAATTATGAAGTTGGTATTTTTTAGAAATAGGGGGGATTCCCCCCTTACTTAAATTTTATTTTATATGACTTATAGGAAATTCCGGATATGCCTTTATTCCATGCTCATATAAATCAAGTCCTAGAAATTCTTCTTCTTCTGATACTCTAAATTTGTTTATTTTATCTATCACTTTAAAAAGTATAAAGCTTATTACAAAACCCCATATAAAAGCCACCACAACCCCTATAATTTGAGATAGAAATACCGGCTCCCATGCTCTTTGTTCAAAGTTATAATTAAACAGTCCGGCTGCGATTGTCCCCCAAGCTCCGCAGACGCCATGTACAGATATAGCACCCACAGGATCATCAACCTTGATTTTTTCAAAAAAGAGTACTGAATATACAACAACAACCCCTGAAACAACCCCTATCAAAATGGCAGCAAATGGAGTCACATTGGCACAACCAGCTGTTATCCCAACAAGTCCAGACAAAACACCGTTTAAAGCCATACCTGCATCAAATTTTTTATACCTGTTATACGTAACCACCAGCGCTGTAATGGAGCTAGCTGCAGGTGCTAGTGTTGTATTAAGAGCAATTAATGGTAAAGCGGCATCAGCAGCAGTTTCACTACCCACATTAAAGCCATACCATCCAAACCAAAGGATAAAAACTCCAATAGTAGCAAGTGGTATATTGTGCCCTGGAATAGCTCTGATTTTACCATCTGCTGAATATTTTCCAACTCTTGGTCCTAAAACAATGGCTCCTGCAAGGGCTGCCCAACCACCTATCGAGTGAACTACAGTGGAACCAGCAAAATCTATAAATCCTAATTTCTCAAGCCACCCATTACCATGGAATAGACTACCCCATGCCCAGCTACCAAAAATAGGATAAACTATCGCCGACATAAGAAAACTAAAAATAAGATATGCTTTAAAATTCGCTCTTTCTGCAATTGCTCCAGAAACTATCGTTGCAGCTGTAGCACAAAACATTGCTTGAAACAAAAAGAATGCTAGTGTCCAGTTATCGCCAGGACCCCAGTTTAGCAGGAAAAAACCTTCTGTACCAATCAAGCCACCATAACTTTTACCAAACATTAAAGCAAATCCAACGGCAAAAAATCCTAAAACTCCCATAGAAAAATCCATTAGGTTTTTCATAATAATATTCACAGCATTTTTAGCTCTGGTAAAACCTGTTTCTACCATCGCAAATCCAAGCTGCATAAAGAATACAAGAAATGCAGCAATTAAAGTCCACAACCAGTCAAGATTTGTCTGTACTTGCTTTGCATCTATAGCATCATCTGCACCAAACAAAATGCTATAAGATAGTATAAAAATTATTGAGAAAAATATTCTTTTCATAATTACCTCCTATAAACACCTTTCATTAATCTCACCGGTTCTAATTCTCACACACTTTGAAACATCCATAACAAATATCTTTCCATCACCAATTTTCCCTGTATGAGCTGACTGCATTATCTGTTCAACAACCTGTTCTTCCATATCGTCAGTCACCACCACTTCCACTACTACCTTTGGCACAAACTCCACCTCGTATTCTGCTCCTCTGTAAAGCTCAAAATGCCCCTTCTGTCTCCCAAAACCTTTGACCTCATAAATTGTCATCCCTTTAACACCAAGATTAACAAGTGCTTCTTTAACGTCATCAAGTTTAAATGGCTTAATAACAGCTTTAACAAGTTTCATACGCCACCTCCTTAAAAATCAACAAGCAACACACATGCCAACATTTATGGTTTTTCCAAACCACTTTAATATCAAATAGTTATCAAATTATATTATTAAGATTAGTGATTTATGTTATTATCATATTCAATAACATGTCTATTTTTTAATCTATTGATGGTGCTTTTTTATACATTGCTATAACCATTATTTACAGAAAGCCTGATTGAAAACAGAAATGTTGAAAATGTTATTGGAAAAACTTTTAATTTTTCAAATTGTTATCTTTATCTTTTCGCCAAAAATTTTTTCTAAAACTTCAAAAATAAAGCGTCTATCAAACCCACCGATTATACGATCTCTTTTAAATTCCACTTTTAAATAATCACCAAAATATCTCACTCTTATATCAGGAAACTTCTCTCTTAATTTATCTTCTGCAAGTTCAATCCTTCTCATATCCTCCACTGTGGCATTCTTCATTTTAATTCTCGTAGCAATACATGATTGAGTATGAAATGAGAGTGTATTCAAAACAGAATTTTTAATAACTTCAGAAACATATTCTTTTCCAAGCTCATTTTCCAACAACGGGGATTTAATATTAAACATCTCTATTGCTTTCATTCCAGGTCTATAATCAGCTAAATCATCAGTGTTTGATCCGTCAAAAATAACATCAATCCCGAATTCCTTTTTTATTTTGACCAGTTCTCCCAAGATATTTTTTTTACAATAAAAACATTTATCCCTATCATCTGTAAAAAGCTCATTGGCAAGTTTTGCATAAAAAGGTTTCCATGCCACATTCAGCAGATCGGCTACTTTATAGGCAAAATTTATCTCATAAACAAACATATTAAAATTAACACAAGTTGCCGCTAGAACATTCTCTTTTCCTAAGTAATCTGTAGCCAATTTTAAAACCGCAGAACTATCGGCACCACCACTTAAGGCAACAATAGCAGTTTTAAAATTTTTAAAATATTCCTTTAGCTTATTATTCATTATCAATTACAATACAATAAATTCCGGTTTCTTCGCAAGCCTCTATTTTCTCTTCAAAACCACCGGCCTTTCCACTCTTTTTCGTAATAAGAAGATCTATTTTAAGCTCTTTAATCAGTGCCACATTAAAATCCTTTGAAAACGGTCCCTGCATGGCAATAATTTTATCATAATCAAATCCATATTTTCTCACTTCGTAGATGGAATTTTCAAAAGGTAAAACACGCACATAAGCTTTATCTTTTAAAAATGCAAAATCTTTCATCATTTTACTTCCAATTGTAAATAAAATTCTCCTAAAATCCTTTTCTTTTAAAAAAGTTATCACTTCTTTAATATTACTAAAAAATATAGCTTTTTCATAATCAACATTAATATCATCATCTCTAACATACGACAGATACTCTATATTCAACTTCTTTGACACATTCAAAGCTGTTTCTGTTATCACTTTTGCGTAAGGATGCGTGGTATCAATAATTTTAGTAATTTTATTTTCTTTGATAAACTTTTCTAAACTTGCCTCATCAAATTTTATTAACAATACCTTATCTTTACCATATTTTTTTGAAAACTGCTCATATCCATATTCGGTTGCCACAGTTATAATGAAATTATCACTTTCTAATGAATTTAAAAACCTATGAGTATCAGAAGTCCCACCTAAAATCAGTAATTTATCAAACATGATAGCATACCTTTATCAAAGCGTTGAATGCAGCAGCGGCAATACCGCTACCACCCTTTGTCCCGAAATTTGTAATGCAAGGAATAGGAGATTCTGCAAGCATTTTTTTAGATTCTGCAGCTTTTACAAACCCCACAGGCATACCGACCACAAATACAGCTTTATCATCTCTATCTTTGCTCATCTCAATTACTTTCAACAAAGCGGTAGGAGCATTGCCGATTACAAAAATTATATTCTCAAACCTATCAAAGGCATATTCCATTGAAATCTCAGCCCGAGTTTTATTAAGCTCCTTAGCTCTCCTAATAACTTCGTCATCAGAAATAAAGCAATAAGTTTTCAGTCCGCTAACTCTTAGATACTTTTCCGTAATACCTGATTTTACCATATTCACATCACAAATCACAGAAGGCTTTTTTCCCAGAATATTTTTAAAATCTGTTAACCACTCTTTTGAAAAATATATCAATTTTGCAAACTCAAAGTCTCCAGAAGCATGTATAACTCTTTTTACTACCACTTTCTCTTCTTCACTAAAATTTGAAAGATCCACATTCTGTTCTATAATATCAAAACTCTCCTTCTCAATCATTTCCCCTTTTTTCATCCTTTTCTCCTGTACAAAATAGCTGTGGATAAATATCCAGCATTTTCAGGAACCTCATCAGTTAAAAGATCAAAAACCCTTTCACCATCCAAAGTACATCGCTCCACAAGATAAGCTTTTTCCACCATTTTATTTTCTCGTACAAACTCTATTAAAAATTTCAATCTCTTATGCACCTTCATAACAATCACTGTATCAAAAAGACTCACAACTTTTTCCAGCATCCTGCCATCTCTCTCCATCTCAACAACGCAAAAAGACTCCCCTTTAATCACTATATTCTCATCTATCCTGTTTGCCGCTGCAATAAAAGAAGGAATGCCTGCTATTTTTTCAACTTTAATCTCTTTTTCTTTCAGCTTTTCATAAAGATAATTAAAAGTACTGTAAATGGATAAATCACCGATTGTCACATAACATACTTTTTTGCCCTCATTCAAAAACTGCTCTATCTTTTCAGCCAATTCAGAATATCTTCTATCAAGGAGCTCTTTATCATTATTCATCGGAAAGAAATACATAAAAATCTTTTCATCACTTACGTATTGCTTCACAATCTCCTTTGCAACACTTCTACCCGTTTTATCCGATTGTGGCACCACCACCAAATCGCATGATTTTAAAACATTTACCCCTTTGACACTGATGTATTCGGAATCCCCAGGCCCCAATCCTAGGGCATAAATCCTTCTTTGCATTTGTTACACACCTCACCTTTTCGCCTCATTTCTTTTAAAAACCGGTTGGAATAACCTACTACTTCTCCAATAAGCATTATGGAGGGATAGCTTATTTTGAACCCACCCTTTAAAACATCACCCACTGTGGAAATTAAAATCTTCTCATCGGGATATTCAAGTTTCTCACCTATGGCAACAGGGGTAGTTTCTTTCAATCCGTTTTCAACAAGTTTTTTCAATATAGTCAAAAAGTTTTTTACCCCCATATATACCACAATACTCATGTTTAAATCCACCAACGCCTTCCAGTTGTAAGCCTGCTCAAGCTCCCCCTCTTTTTTATGTCCTGTGATAAAAATCACTCCAGATGAAACATCTCTTGCAGTAAGAGCAGTCTCAATTTTTGCTACCAGATGAGAAACAGTAGTTACTCCAGGAATGATCTCAATAGCAGCCTCACACCCCCTTGCCACATCAATCTCTTCAAGGCTTCTTGAATATATGGACGCATCACCACTTTTTATACGTAAAACGGTTTTATCTTCCATCAGATACTTTTCAATCAAACTATTAATCTGACATTGACTACAGCTCGGTTTATATGGAGTTTTACCCACAAAAATCTTTTTACAATTCAAATCTTGCAGAATCTTCTCATCCACAAGTCTATCATATAAAATAACATCAGCTTCTTTTAGCTTCTCTAACCCCTTTACCGTAATTAAATCTTTGCCTACTCCCGCTCCTACAATTACCAATTTTCTCATTCATTACTCCATCTATAAAAAATTTCGTTTAACTGCAAAATGGCATCTATAGTGTGGCTGTTCCCCCTAGAAAAAAGGAGCTCATCCACTTCCACAAATTTGGATTTCAAACTTTTAAACTCCAACCTTTTTTCAGGTGCCACAGCCTTTTTATTCATAGGTCCAACTTGATATATGTATATATCTGGATTTAAAGCCAACACCTTCTCTAAAGAATACCTCACAAGTTTTCTATTAATTTTTACAAGATTGATACCACCTGCTTTCCTGATCACATCCGAGACAATATTCTTTTCACCTGCCACCATATATGGCACATACATAACTTCATAAACAACCTTCGGTATTTTTCTTAACTTTTTAACCTTCTTCAATTTCACTTTAAGGTCATCAACTAGCCGTACCCCTTTTTGGGGTACATCCATCATCTTTGAAATCTCCAGAATTTTTTCAAAAATCTCTTCCACGGTTCTTGGATCATATCTATAAAATTTTGCATCTACTTTTGATTTGAGCAGCTTTGGAAAATATTTTTCATTGGAATAGACTATCAAATCAGGATTTAATGATGCAATAATCTCAATATTAGGTTTTATATGAGATCCAACTTTCCTCGCTTTTTTAAACTCTTTTATATGTCTCGTAACTCCGACTATACTGTCATCCAATCCGAGTTTTGAAAAGATATCAACAGCAGCCGGAGACAAAATGACAACTCTATCATAGGCAAAACTGTATTTACACAGCCAGAAAATAACCGTTAATATTATTAAAATCGACTTCAAAAATCTCACTCAAGACCTCCCTGGTTACTTCATCCATCTTCAAAGATTTGGCTATTTCACCTTTTTTCAAAAACACCACTCTATCGCAAACGCCCCTCACCTGATTTATGTCATGGACAGAACAAATTACTGTCTTATCCAATTCATCAAGTAATCCCCTGATAGTTTTAATAAACTTGACATCAATCATTGAAAAAGGCTCATCGAGAACAACCACATCACTATCCTGATTAAAAACCCTTGCCAGCATTACTCTTCTCTTTTCCCCACCCGAAAGTTCTCTAAACTTTCTATTTCTCAAATCTTTCAATTCTAGCTTTTCTAACCATTGCTCCGTCAATTCATAATCTTTTTTGCCGTAATTCCCCCCTGTTTTCGGATATCTCCCAAATAAAACCGTCTCAAATACACTAAATCCGAAAATTATCTCTGAAAACTGAGGTAAATAGGAAATCGCTTTTGCAAGCTCCAAACTGGAATAATCTTTAATATTTTTACCGTTTATATCAATTTCACCTTCGTAATTATCATAAATACCTGAAATAAGATTAAAAAATGTACTTTTACCCGCTCCGTTTTCACCAAGTAAAGCCACTTTTTCACCCTTTTTAATCTCCAAGTGCTTAATTTTAAGATAAAATTCACCTTGTACAAAATTCAAATTCTTAACATCAATAACATTCATCTTGATAACACCATTTTTTGCTGTAAAGTTATCACCTCAAACCCCTACAATCACTTCAACTTTTACAGATAACCAATTAACAACCGCAAATAGTAATTCTGAAATAATATCTACACTCATCTAGTACCAAACCCGCTTCAATTTATATTTGAGTAGAAATATGAAAAAAAGTCCGCCAAGAAATGAAGTCACCACCCCCACAGGCAATTCGGCACCTGAAGGAATAATTATCCTGCTAATTGTATCTGCAAAAAGCAGAAAATTTGCTCCAAACAGCGTGGAATACAAAATATTGGTTTTCATATCTCCACCGAAAATACCTCTTACAATATGAGGTACAATTAATCCCACAAAACCTATGATACCGCTAAAACTAACTGCCACTGCAGTCAACATGGCTGCAACTACAAAAAACTTTTTTCTCATCCCTTTCACATTTACCCCAAGGGAATTTGCCGTAAGGTCGTCAAAAGCAAGAATATTCAATTTATAAGCACTTTTATAGCTCAAAAAGAAAAGAACAATCGTAACAAAAGCTAGAATAGTTATTTTAGAATATGTTACACCGTAAAAACCACCCATCAACCAGAAAACCACTGTACCAATAGATTCATCAAAATAGTATTTCAAAAAGCTGATAAATGAAGAACATATGATATTCAACACAATCCCTGCCAGAATAATTGTGGTAAAATGAAAAGATTTGTCACTGCTACCCACCTTAAAAACAATCATTAAACCTACAATAGCAAAAAAAAGAGAAACAAAAGGGATAAAAAAAAAGTTAAATCCTAACGCTATGGCTGTAACTGCACCCAATGCTGCAGCCGATGAAATACCTGTAGTAAATCCGTCGGCAAGAGGATTTCTCAATAATAGTTGCAAGAGGGAACCGCTTTGCGCAAGCATGGCTCCCACCAAAAATGCCATTAAAACTCTCGGCAATCTTATATTTAACATTAAATTAAGATTCATATCATTAAGCTTAACAGCCCCATTTGTAAGAGCAAAAATAACAATTACAACTGTCAAAAACAGAGTAACCAATGTTCTTCTCATTTAAGAATAATTCCACCATCCCTTGCAGCATCTTTAAGATGCTCTACAAAAATTCTTGCAAAGGCATCATTAGAACCAAGCCCTTCAATAACAGGTATCACTTTATACCCTTCTCTCTGCAATATATTTTTCCAGGAATCAGGCTCGTCTCCTGCCATATCATTGCTGGCATGATCACCTGCCACCACCATAAAAGGCTTTAAAACCACCTTCTTTTTACCACTCTGTTTCAATTTTCTAAGAACAATCTCCAGAGAAGGATATCCTTCAACAACCCCAATAAAAGTTTTCACATCAGGATACATCTCATTAAACATCTCTTCTGTTTCAATATATGCACCTGTGGAATAATATTCATTCCCATGCCCCATATACACAAGGGCGGCATCATACTTTCTTGCAAGCTCGATATCCGGTCTCAATGCTTTTACAACCTCTTTAATATCCTCATGATAATCATACTTATCACCATAAGTACCTAAAGCAGGTCTACCCACTACAATTTTATTAAAAGGTTTCCATCTCTCTTTAATTGTTTTAATGGAATTTAACCCTCTTGCATATTCAAGAACATCTGAAAACTCTTCTCCATGGAATATGTGTGTAGGTTGAATAACTATATTTTTATATCCTTCATCAGATAGTTGTCCCAATGTTGCCACAATTCCTTTTACATTTATGATTTCTGCAGGCACTCCCTGCTCTAGCCACTTTTTAGGATTTTTACTTCTTTCTTGCCATTTTTTTCTGATAATATTGGACGTAAAAGTTACTCTCAGTTCGGTATTTGGAAATTCTTCCCTTACAATGTCTAAGATATTGATAATAGACTTAAGTCCTGATGGATAAGTGGTACCAAAACTTGCAATTACAATTGCTGTTTTATCCTCTTTTTTTGCCCCCATACCTGCCATACAAACTCCTGAAAAGAAAATTAATAACATAAAAACCAAAAACTTTCTCATAAAACTACTCCCTTATTAAATTTTTTACTATACTGTTTTCACTTAAAAAGTGAAAATGTGTATAACATGCAAGGGCATTACCCCTGTAAAATCCGTCAAAAGACCTCTCTTCCCCTGTCAGTTTGTGAACTTCAAACACAAAATCCTCTTTACTCTCTTTAATTCTGGAATAATGAAATTCATGCCCAACAAACTCTTCCCCTTGTTCAAAGTAATAGGTATCAATCATTGCTTTTACTTTTACGTAACCAAGGGATTGTCTTTTCTTCGTCATCTCCACAGTAAAATCAAACAGATTACACATTTCATAAAAACCGTCATCCGTAAAAATCCCTTTTGATAAATACATCATCCCACCACACTCAGCTAAAATGGGGACACCACTTTTTGCAAATAAACTAATAGCTTCTTTCACTTCTATACATTTTGCCAACCCTTTAGCAAAAAGTTCGGGATATCCACCACCAATATAGATAAAATCCGGATTGTCAGGGACTTCGTTCTCTAAAGGTGAAAAAAACTTAATTTTAAATCCATTATTTTCCAAATAATCAAGATTGTCATGATAATAAAAATTAAAAGCTTCATCATAAGCAACATAGGCAACTTTCTTTTGCTTGTTATAGGTAAAATCATGAATATTAATTTGTTCTGGAATATAACTAATTTTATCAACTATCTTATCCACATTTACATATTTAATGTATTCTCCCACAAGTTTTTCATAAAAATCTTTCTCCATCTCTATGGCAGTTTTTATACCAAGATGTCTCGATGCTATTTCTATCTCTTTTAGTTTAGGAACAGCACCTAGGACTTCCACACCTGTATGATATTCGACAGCATTTCTAACCATTGACTCATGCCTTGTGGAACCTACTTTGTTTAAAATAACGCCGACCACATTTATATTATCTACCAATGAAACTAGTCCTTTTAATCTTGCAGAGGCGGTATATGAAGTTGACGAAACATCAAGTATAAAAATTACAGGCAAACCTAGTGTTTTAGTTATGTCATATGTACTTCCGTAAAAGCTTTTAAAATCCACACCATCATAAAAACCCATGACCCCTTCAACAACGGCCACGTCATTTTCAAGTAATTTTTTGGTAAAACTGTACTTCAGCTTTTCACGATTCATCAAAACCGTATCAAGATTGTAGGCATAGTTCTTTGAAGCATACTTTAAATGCAACGTATCAATATAATCCGGTCCACATTTAAAAGGGATAACTTTTAATTGTTGATTGGAAAAAAATCTGGATAAAAATATGGAAAAACTACTTTTACCGGAACCGCTTCTATCAGATGATATGACAACTGCTTTTTTATCCATCACACTCTCCAGTCTCATAAATTGAGACCGGAGAGCCGTTAACAGGAAAGTTCAAGCGCTCCGGTCCCAATACCCGGGGACGCTCACACCCGACTATGGCCGGGTGAGGCACAGGTCTTCTGGCTCGCCTTCATCCTACTCGCCCGCCTTCCCACCAGCCCACGGACTGGCAGTGGCATAAAGGGCTTTCGTCCAGCTCACAGCTGCGGGTACAGCGCCGGATTTTCACCGGACTTCCCTTGTGCCTAAAAAAATCATAAAATAAAATGGTGGTTTTTGCAATTATTTTCTTGCAACTTAGAATTATTTTATTTATTTTCAACCCTATGCAAATAGAAGTGATAAATCTTGAAAAAAGTTTTGGAAACACCAAAGCATTAAAAGGTGTTAGCTTCACTGTAAAACATAACTCCATCACAGCCTTACTTGGACCAAATGGAGCAGGTAAGACTACAGCAATAAACATTCTTACAGGATTGTTAAAGCAAGATAGAGGAGAGATATTCTACGATAAAACCCCTTTTACCCCTAAAAATAACAAAATCAAAAAATTGATTGGTGTTGTTCCTCAGCACAACAATGTGGATAGAGACCTCACAGTGGTTGAAAACTGGCTAGTACACTCAATCCTTTATGGGATAAACAAGGAAAAAAGAATAAATAAAATAAACGAAATGCTTCATTTTACCGGGCTTTCTAAACATAAAGATAAAAAGGCAGGAAAGCTTTCAGGAGGGATGAAGCGGAGACTTGTAATTGGAAGAGCGCTCCTGCATGAACCAAAAATTCTGTTTCTTGATGAGCCGACTGTGGGATTAGATCCTGCCACGCGAAGGCATTTGTGGGATTTTATAAAAAGTATTAATATAAAACTAGGTTGCACCATTATTTTAACGACCCACTACATTGAAGAAGCCGAGACTTTATCAAACTATGTATATTTCATTGACAACGGTAAAATAATAAAAGAAGGTGAGCCTGAATCGTTGAAAAACGAAGTTGGAAAATACACCCTTGAAATCTTCAAAGATAACAAAACAGTAGAAGAGTATTTTAACAGTAAAAAAGAAGCTCTTGAAAGATTAAACAGTTTAAACGGCGTCTACTCTGCAAAAATTCGAGAAGTAAACCTTGAAGATGTATACTTAAAGCTAACCGGGAGAAAAATAGAAATATGATAAATGGGGTCATAGGAGTTTACTTAAGAGAACTTTTTATTTTAAAATCCAGATTTTGGAAAGTGATTCTTTCAAGCTCCATATCACCCCTTTTGTTCCTTCTAGCATTCGGTTTTGGTGTAGGCAGAAATTCTCAAATTGATGGTTATAATTATATCACTTTTTTAATACCCGGTCTTATTACAATGAGCTCTATGAACCAAGCTTATGGAATTTCTACAGAAATCAATATTTCAAGATTCTACTTTAAAGTATTTGATGAATATCTGCTTGCTCCAATCCCCAAATGGCAAATTGTTGCAGGTGAAACCTTATATGGCATTACAAAAGGATTAATCCCGACGGTGATAGTAATCATCTATGGGTTTGTAATTGGCGTGAATCTGAATATAAACATTCTGTTTATGATCTCAATTTTACTGCATCTCACTGCATTTTCCCTTTTAGGATTTATCGTAGCTTTAATTGTTAAGAACCATGGTGACCAATTTAGTGTAAATACCTTTGTAATCACTCCAATGATATTTCTCTCAGGTACATTTTACCCTGTGGATAAAATGCCTTTGTTTGTAAAATATATTGCTTATATCTTCCCTCTTACTTATTCCACAAAACTGATTAGAAGCTCACTTTTACAAGGCTCTATCAATATATCTAACTTATTATATATGTTCCTAATTATATTAATATTAATTTATCTATCGAAAAAGATTATTCATCATATTGAAACCGTTTAAAAACCAATTTATTGACATTTTTATAAAAACACCTTTTAATAACGAAGATGAAATTAAAACTTTCTTTATATATTATTTCATTAATTACAGTAACCTTGTTATTATCCACTTATTTTAATTATTATCATTCAAAAATAATTATTGAACAGGAAATAAATAATCAGGCAAAAATCCTAACTTCAGAATCTAAAAAATCGATTAATGCCTTTTTAAAAAACATTAAAGATATTACTTATCAACAATAAACATATCACAAAAACATTTTTTTAAAAAAATATCTAAATCAAACGTAAATGATATTCTTTTATCCAATTTCGAAAGAGGCAAACTTCCTGAAACAACTAAGTTTTGTCCTGCTATGATAAGAACAATGATTCCAATCCCTATAGATAAACAAAAAAAAGGTTACTTAATAATAAATTTTTGGGGATTGAAGCTTGGTGAGTTCATAAGCAAAATTAATCCTAAAAAAGGTTTTGCATTTTTAGTGGAAATTAATTCAAAAGATAGTAAAAGAAACGGAATATTTTTGTTTCATAAAAATAAATATTATGAATTTGCAAACCAATACAACACAAAATATTATTTTCAAAATATTTATGGAGATAAATACTTTAATATTATAAAAGAGAAAAAATCTGGAATCATAAATATTAATGGTAATATTATGGCTTTTGATTTATTTCAATATTTTAAATGTTCTAAAAAAGAATTTATTTGCCATATTATCTTTTTCTATTTTTCTTAGTATTTTAGTTTCAATAATTTTTAGCTCTAGATTTCTAAAACCTATAAAATATATAAAAGACGCTTTAAACATTTACGGCTCTGGTAATTTGGATTTTCATATAGATACCAAAAATATGAGTAATGAATTAACGGAAATTGCTGTTTCTATTCAGAACATGGCTCAGTCACTAAAAGGTTATATTAACGAACTTCAAGATAAACAGAGAAAAATGGAACTTTTAAACAGACTCAGTTCCATTGGATTATTATCTGCAGGAATTAGCCATGAACTTAATTCACCATTAAATTCAATACTGCTACTTTGCGACCTTCTGTTAAAAGATTTTAACAATAATGGTACCATAAATATTGACGATATAAAAACAATTAAAGAGGAAGCAAAAAAATGCGTAGAAATAATAAACAATCTAAAATTATTAGACCCAAAATATACAAGTAGCGATATTAGAGATGTAATTGATCTTAAAGATGTTATTGAAAAAATAGTAACTTATTTGCAGGAAGACTCCAGCAAAATTAACTTTAAGTTGGATTTAGAAAGTTGCAAACTCATAGGAAATCGCACACTAATCCAACAAGCAATACTTAATATTGTATTAAATTCCATTGATGCAATTAAAGATTATGGAGAAATAAAAATTAATTTAAAAAGAGATAATGATATGATAATATTAGAAATAGAAGACAATGGTGAAGGCATAGATGAATCGATATTGGATAAAATATTTGATCCGTTTTACACTACAAAATCTCCTGAAAAAGGAACAGGTCTTGGTCTTTCTTTAGTTTATAAAATAATAAATGACCACAATGGAAAAATAGATATACAATCTAAAAAAAATGTTGGGACAAAATTTATAATAAGGTTTAGACATTATGAAAATAGTTCTGATTGAAGATAACAAAGTATTAAATAGTACCTTGATACGCAGCTTAAACGATCTATTTGATATAAAAGGTTTTTATGACCCTGAAATTGCTTTACGATATATTGAAAATAATTTCGTTGATGTTGTAATCTCAGATATCAAACTTCCAAAAATATCAGGAATGGAACTTTTGAAAAAAATAAAAAAAATATCAAACGATACATTTATTTTATTGATTACAGGGTATGGTACTGTGGAAGAAGCTGTAGAAGCAATAAAATTAGGCGCCTCCGATTATATGCTCAAACCAATTGATACAGAAATTCTTAAAATAAAATTAAAACAAATAGAAGATACAATAAATATTAAGCAAAAAATACACTCACAAACTGATAAAGATAAAATAGTTTTTGTTTCAAAAGTAATGGAAGAAACATTAAATTTTGCCAAAAAAGTCGCATCTTCTGATTCTACTGTTCTAATAAGTGGTGAAACCGGAACTGGAAAAGAGTTGATCACTAGGTATATTCACGAAAATAGTAGGAGAAACAAAAAACCACTGATTTCTATTAATTGTGCAAATTTACAAGAAACCGTATTTGAAAGTGAGCTATTCGGCTATAAAAAGGGAGCTTTTACCGGAGCAGATAAAAATAAAAAAGGTTTAATTGCATTAGCTAACGGTGGCACACTTTTTCTTGATGAAATAGGTGAAGTGCCACTAAGTATACAAGCAAAACTTCTACGTTTTATAGAAAGTAAAGAATTCTTTCCTCTTGGAAGTGAATGTTGTGAAACAAGTGACGTAAGAATAATAGCTGCAACAAACAAAAACCTTGAAAAGCTCATTGCTGAAAATAAATTTCGTCAAGATCTTTTTTATAGAATAAATGTTATAAATATTAAGATCCCACCATTAAGAGAACGCAAAGAGGATATTATACCTTTAGCTTATTATTTTTTAGAAAAATATAAACTTTTAAATAGCAAAATCATTGACTTTACCGATGAAGCAAAAAAATCTTTATTGGCATATGATTATCCTGGTAACGTCCGAGAACTTTCAAATTTGATAGAAAGAGCAATGATTATTGAAACAAGTTCATATATAACGGATTCATCTATAATTATTGAAAAACGTTCTTCAAATAATGACATGAAAGATCTAGATGAAGTAATTAAAGAACATATTTTGAAAGTATTACAATATACTAATTTTGATAAAAAAAAGGCATCTGAGATATTAAAAATAGATAGATCAACACTCTATAGAAAACTAAAAGAATATAAAATAATTTAAACTTATTCTTTGTGTTGCAATTTGCAACACTCATTTTGCAAATTGCAACACAAAATAACAACACCAAAATCCACCTCTTATAACTTGTTGTCATTATTAACTTTCTAAATTTCAAAATAAAAATCAATATGGCATTTTTATTGCTTTAAAAAGATAAATTAATTTGAAAGGAGGTAAATTATTATGAAGAAATCGTTGTTTTTTTTAATTTTATTTATTGTAACTTTTGCCACATTATCATATGGTTACGATCCAGATTCTACCTGTGTTAAATGTCATTCAGACAAGAAATTGTTAGAAAAACTTGGATCTCCCCAAATGTATCTTGATCCGGTAGAAGTTGACAAAGAAGTAAATATGGAAGGTGCCCCAACATGTGTTGATTGCCACCTGGGTAACAATCAAACTATGGATAAAAATGAAGCCCATAAAGGTATGCCAAGACCATTTTATGCTGCAATCGGAAAAAAACACAAATATGAAGCAATAGGAAGAGAAGTAACAAATTATGATCCTATCCAACCAAAAGGTAAAAATAGGACAAAACTATTACTGAGAAAACCAACTAATGAAGCTAAGCAAAAATATGGAATTAAAAAATTAATGCAACTTTTCTATCACGATCACGATCCAAAAACTTTTGCTTATTCACCTAAAATTGCTAAAGAAACTTGTGGAAAATGCCATGAACAGGAATTTACTGACTATAATAAATCTGGAATGGGATTAAATAAATATCAGAGAGCTTTTACAAACTGGAGAAAAAATCCTCCTGGGCCACAAAATTGCGGAGTATGGTGGGGAGACAATTATGAACAGATAAAAAATGAATGTACAAAAGATTTTACCCAATTGATGAATGATGGGAAAAATAGAGGGTGCAATAAATGTCACGCAAGTTGTAATGATTGTCACTATGAAGGTTATAAAAAATCTAAAGCGAGACACATTTTCACTAAGAAAGTAGAAAATCTAAGTTGTTACGGTAGCGGGAAAGGAACAATTTGTCATGCTGGGCCTATGGATCGAAGAAGGGGAGCTGGGTATATGCGTGAAGAATTTGCATTTCCATATGGAGAATTACCTGCTGATGTTCATTCTAAGAATAATATAAACTGTACAGACTGTCATAAGATGAAAAATCATAGCTATGGGCATTTGGCTTCAATTGATGCTAAAGAATCATGTTCAAAATGCCACGCTGAAATTGTTGAGGCAGTAAAAACAAGTAATAACCATAAAAATGTTGACTGTTCATCCTGTCATATTCAAGAAGTAGGTGCTTATCAGTTTACTTTCTGGGGCCCCGGTATTTCAGAAGGTCAGTTCAATTACTTTGCAAAACATAAACAGTACTATGGCGTAAGAAGTATACCAACCTTAGTTAAGCATCCGGCTACTGGAAAATGGATTCCTGTCAAACCATACCCTATGGCTGTTATGAACATTAAAGGTAATGTAGAAAAAACTGGACTCATGGTCAGAGAAATCAAAAAAACTATTGTTAAAGGTAAAACAGAAATTGGTGAACCTAAAGAATTTGTAATAGAAAGAAAACCTGATGAAGTTAATGATATGTATATAATAACAGGAATTTTTAAGGGATTAAAAAACAACGATAATATGCTTGCTTGGATTCAAATGGATAAAATGTCACATGCAATAGGTAAAGGGAGAAATTGCAACAGTTGTCATTCAAGCCATGAACAAATTGCAACAAGTTGGTTTGCCTACACTGTAAAAACAGATGTAAAAAAACCTTTCTATGGCTCTTATGTTATCAAAGCTGGTAAAAATGGGATAGAGTTTGGCGATTTTAAATATAGTGAGATTATTCCTGTAAAAGGTAGACATATAGATGATTTTGCACCTTTTGTTTATGTGAAAAATGCTTGGGATGTAAAAGGAATAGATTTTTCAATACCTTTTGATGAGCAAAAATATGAAAATACTCTCAATGAATATAATCTACTATATGCAAAAATTCACACATTAAAAATGAAATTCAAGAAAGATAAAACTAAAGTCTCTGAATTAGAGAAAATTAGAAAAATTCTTCCTCACAATATTGAAACGGCAAAAAAATTATTAGAATCATTCAAATAAAAAGCGGGGAAATTCCCCGCTTTTTTATTTTCCTTGAAGCATTGCTTCAATATCTGAATCTACATCACCTATTGGTTTGATATCAAAGTTTTCCACAAGTACCTTAGCTACATTTGGTGAAAGGAACGCAGGAAGAACTGGCCCAAGCCTGATACCTTTTACACCAAGAGCAAGAAGTGCAAGAAGCACAGCCACAGCCTTCTGCTCATACCATGCAATATCGTAAGAAATTGGTAAATCATTTATATCATCAAGTCCAAAAGCTTCTTTCAACTTCAATGCAATATAAGCCAAAGAATAACTATCATTACACTGACCAGCATCAAGAATTCTTGGAATACCATCAATATCACCAAGATCCAGCATATTATATCTGTATTTAGCACAACCAGCTGTCAAGATTACAGTATCTTGAGGCAATTTTTTAGCAACTTCAGTGTAATACTCACGCTTTTTAAGTCTACCGTCACAACCTGCCATAACTATAAATCTCTTAATCTTACCAGATTTAACTGCTTCAATTACTTTATCAGCAACTTGCATTACCTGTTCATGAGCAAAACCAATTGTTATATATTTACCTTCTTTCGGCTTCAATCCGCCAAGAGCTTTTGCCTTTTCAATTACAGGTGTAAAATCTTTAGGTTTTCCATCTGTTCTGTTTGGGATGTGTGGCACACCTGGCCAGCCCACAAGCCCTGTTGTGAAAAGTCTGTCAAAATAAGAATCCTTTGGTGGAACAATACAGTTTGTTGTGAAAAGAATTGCACCGTTAAATTCAGGAAACTCATGAATCTGATTAAACCAGGCTGTACCAAAGTTTCCTTTAAGATGTTTATACTTTTTAAACTCAGGATAAGCATGGGCTGGAAGCATTTCACCATGAGTATAAACATTTACGCCTGTACCCTCTGTTTGCTTGAGCAACTCTTCAAGGTCAAGCAAATCGTGACCACTTACAAGGATAGCTGGACCTTCTTCAAGTCCTGTATACACTTTTGTAACTTCAGGGTTGCCGTATCTTGAAGTATTTGCTTTATCAAGCAACTCCATCGTCTTAACTGCTACATCACCTGCTTTCAAAACAAGATTGATAAGTTCATCAGCAGAGATATCTTTTCTCAACGTTTCAGCAAGAGCAAAATCTACGAACTCAAAAATCTCTTCACTTTTGTGATTCAACACATAAGCATGATCAGCATAAGCTGCAATACCTTTCAAACCATAAATGAGAAGTTCATTCAAAGATCTGATATCTTCATTCTCCTCTGAGAGTATCCCAACTGCAGCCGCTTTAGCAAGCATATCCTCTTTACCATTTACTTTGAATGTAGCTGCATCTGGCAAATTACCCTCAGGTTTAATCTGATCAATCAATTCATTTCTGATTTCTATTGATTGATTGACATAATCAACAAATCTCTGAGGATCAAAGTTAACATTAGTAATTGTAGCAAAAAGCGCTTCAAGTACAAACAGATCAGCTTTCTCATTTTTAATACCTTTTTTTCTTCCCTCATTGAGAAGATAACCTAACCCTTTTGCAGAATAAATTAAAAGATCCTGTAAACTTGCTACTTCATCATCCTTCCCACAAACACCTCTTACAGTACAACCTTGATTTTTCAAAGCCTCACTACACTGATAACAAAACATACGTTTTACCTCCTTATTTAGTTTTGATGATTTTATATATAGATAATTATAACATAATATAATTGATTTGAGTCAAAAAAAGATAAATTTTCTCCGGATTAAATATAAAAAAAAGCCGGGGAAACCCCGGCTTTTGCTGTATTAATTTATATTAAAAACTATATTATGTTCTTGTTTAAGTTTATTCAACAAATCATCCAGCATCTTCTTTCTTTTGATTGTTAACAAATTTGCATAAGCGCTGTTTTTATTACTTATGCCATTAGATTTCATAAATTTTTCCAATTCTTTATCATCGATTTTTATCTGTTTGTTAATCTTTTCATCTATAAGATGTAATAAGTAAAGTGTATCAGTATCAAGTTCTGGATGAGATTGCTTTAATTTCTTTAAATCTTCCTCTTTATAAATTTCTTTTGCATATTTTAATAACACATACCTATTGATATAATATTCTGCTAACTTTCTTTTACCGGAATCAGACTTCAAATAATTCTTATATTTTTCCCCTGCAACTTCATCTACATATTTTTTCAAAACATCATCAGTAATCTTAAAGTCATCAATTTTTGCCACTACCTGAGCAAATAAATTAACACTAAAAATTAAAAGAGCTAAACAAATATAAAAAAATTTTTTTCTCATTTTCACACCTTTAATCAGTTAATCATAAAAATAGGGAGAGCATCAGCTCTCCCCTAAATCTCTTATTTTACATCAGTTATTGCTGGTGAAGGTAAACCTATTTTGATTGTTTTGTAAAGAGCAGAATTTTTATCTTTCAAATTAAGCTCTTTAGCCTTTCTCTTTTTGTAATCTTCGAATATTTTATGCTTACCGAATTTCTTACCAAGATATT
Organism: Deferribacter autotrophicus; assembly: GCF_008362905.1. Lineage (NCBI taxonomy): Bacteria > Pseudomonadati > Deferribacterota > Deferribacteres > Deferribacterales > Deferribacteraceae > Deferribacter > Deferribacter autotrophicus. Next base: position 208,205 of record NZ_VFJB01000006.1, on the reverse strand, counting down.
TATCTCTGTTGTTGTACCTTTCAAGCCATCTTTCCCACTCTGCTTTAGTCAAGAATCCTTTCTTGTATGCTTGCTCAACATTAGCCTTCACCATTTCCCAATAATTTGGAATAAGTTTGTAAAGCGCAGGAACAGAATACTGCTCTTCTGTGTAAAGTCCGTATAATCCACCAGGGAAGTCATAGAGTTTGTATGGATAGAATTTAGTTGGGCTATCACTTTCATAAATTTTCTTAGCCTCTTCTACACCATGCTCAGCACCCCAAGCAATCATCTCTTGTAAGTTGTGCTGCAACTCCCAGATACCATGCCACTGAACATAGTCAGCACCTTGCATACCAGCACCCATTCTAAATCTTCTACCTTCATGATGCCATGAATTGTACATAATTTCAGATGCTGTTGTATACCAGCTAGCATTTATTACAGTATTAGAGAATTTTTTCACATCACCATTAGATGTTTTAGCCTTAAGAGGCTTAATTAAACCTTTTTTCTCGTAAAGTTTTGTCCAGTAAACAAAAGCTCTTCTGATTTCGTTGTACTGAAGGTTTACAAGGTCATATACAAGGAAGTAATCTTCCACGAAGTTTGGAGCGTGACATGCTTTACATGCAGTTTTCATTCTTTCCTGCTTATCTTTCCAGCTACCAAGTTCTTCTTCAAACCAGATTGTTCTGTAACTCCATGGTGCTTGAGATTCCCAGGACAATCTTTCACTTACGTTGTGAGTACTGTTCAATCCGTTAATAGCATCCATATGACATGTTGTACATACAGGGAAATCTAATGGAGTATCACCTGTTTTCTTGGTGTTATAATCCAAATTCAACTTACCTTGAGCCATTCTTGTAGTAAAAATGTTACCATGCTTAGACTCAATATAAATCTCGATTTGTGGATGGTCAGGACCTAAGTGACACTCACCACAAGTATATGGATTGTGAGCTTGAGCTAAATCGAAGGTATGTTTAGAGTGACATACATCACACTCGCCCACACTACCATCTGGCCAAAATGCTGATACGTTGTGACACTGTTCACAACCTTGTTTTGTACCAACAATTGGCTCGAAAACAGCTCTGTCAGCTGGAGCATAAAGCCAGAAAGGATAAGCGTGCTTACTCTTGGTATTCTGCTCAACTTCTTCTTCGTGACACTTAGCACAATCTTTTGGAGTTGGATGAGTCGCTACAAATTGACCATAGTGTTTGATTGCATCAAAGTCGCCCTGCTCAGCTTCGTGACAATCAAGACAGCCAACACCGTTCTTTGCGTGTGCACTTTCTGCCCATTGATCATGAACTTTTGTGGCAATATTCATATCTTGGTGACAAGTAATACACTTTGCACTTTCAGCATCCACGCTAATTCCTTTGATATCAAGGGCAAAGGCACTACTTACAAATAAAAGAAACAAACAAAAAAGAACTAACTTACGCATAAACACCTCCTGAAAATATTCTAATCAAAATATATCTTTCACCATCTAAAAAAAATGTAAAAGTTCTCATTTCGTTGTAAAAACATTAAATTTTTTCTTTACATTTTTTACAATAGCTTTACCACTTTTTACTCTTTTTTACTTCATTTAGAGCATACTACAAATAACGTTAATTTGGAGGTGCCCATGAAAACAAAAGTGTTTATTTTGACCTTTTTACTTATTACCATTTTACTAGTATTTAATGTTTATTCAGACCAACACCCGGAAGATATGGCAGATTCCACCTGTTTGAGCTGCCACACCGATGTAACACCGGATGTGGTTAAGCAGTGGAATCAAAGTGCTCACGGGCTTGTTGGAGTAGAATGTGGTGTATGCCACGGAGATGAAAAGAACTTCAAAGCCAAACCTGCAGACGAAACATGTATCGGCTGTCACTCCATTCAAGTTGAAAATAACCTCGCCAAAGACAAATCCTGCTCAAGCTGCCACATAGCTCACAGTTTTACAGTTCATAAAGTTCATCAGTACAAATAGGAGGGAAACTATGTCATTAAGTAGAAGGGATTTTATTAAACTATCCATAGCATCAGCCACAGCTGCTTCTATAGGTCTTTCATTACCTAAAAAAGTAGAATCAAAAGAAATTGTTGATAAATGGGTTAAAGGTACATGCCGTTTTTGTGGAACTGGTTGCGGAGTTTATGTTGGTGTTAAAGATGGAAAAGTTGTTGCCATTAAAGGAAATCCTGAAGCTAAAACAAATTTCGGTTTCCTTTGTGTGAAAGGTTTTCTTGCTTACAAATGTATGTATCACCCAGACAGGCTTAAATATCCAATGATTAGGCAAAAAGACGGAAAATTTAAAAGAGTTTCCTGGGATGAAGCTCTTGACTATGTAGCTAAGAAATTTAAATATTTCCACAAAAAATATGGAAAAGATTCTGTAGCTTACTACGGTTCTGGTCAGTGTACCACAGAAGAAAGTTACACCTTCAACAAGCTTTGGAAAGGTGGATTTAGAAGTAACATGGTAGAAGGTAACCCAAGGCTCTGTATGGCAAGTGCAGTGGGTGGATATATCACAACCTTTGGTTCTGATGAACCTGTAGGTAGTTACGCTGATATTGAAAATGCTAAATGTATATTCCTTGTTGGATCAAATACCAGTGAATGTCACCCTATTATTTTCAGACGTATAATGAGACATAAACTTAGAAATCCTGATGTAAAAATCATCGTTTGTGAACCAAGGAAAACCAATACTGCAAAAATTGCAGACCTTTGGCTACCAGTGGATCCTGGGACAGACCTCGCAGTATTCCACTCAATGGCTAGAGAAATTATTAAAAACAACTGGCATGATAAAAAATTCATTGATGCACATACACGTATTACAGATGGTAAAAATGTTTACTCATTCGACAAATATGTTGAGTTTGTTGAACAGTTTAAACCTGAAGTTGTTGAAAAACTTACAAGATGTCCTGCTGAAAATATCAGAAAAGCTGCTAAGTGGTTTGCCACAAGTGGTGCCACAATGACTCTCTGGACAATGGGACTTAACCAAAGAACAAGGGGTGTTTGGGCAAACAACCTGATTCATAACTTACACCTCATTACAGGTAACATCTGTAAGCCTGGAGCTGATTCATTCTCCCTTACTGGTCAACCAAACGCTTGTGGTGGTGTTAGAGAAACTGGTTCTCTTTGTCACCTATTACCAGGAACAAAACCTGTTAAAGATAAAAAATGGCGTACTCACGTGGAAAAAGTTTGGGGACTTAAACCAGGCACCATTGATCCAAAACCTGGATTTCATACAATGAAAATGTTCGATTCCCTTGGTGGAGAAAATGATCCAAATAAACCTATAAAAGCAATGCTAACATCCACTACAAACCCAGCTCAATCGTTACCAAACCTTAATAGATACATAAAAGGTATGAAAGACGCTTTTCTGGTTGTACTCGATATTTTCCCAACTAAAACAACACAGCTTGCAGATGTAGTTCTTCCTGCTGCGTTCCTTTATGAAAAAGGTGGTGTTTACGGATGTAGTGAAAGAAGAAGCCAGCTCACAGAAAAAGCAGTTAATCCTCCTGGAGAAGCAAAACCTGATATCTGGATAGCAGCACAAATCGCAAAAAGAATGGGATTTGAAAAACTTATCCCATGGAATATGGATGATTCAATGAAAGCAAATGAAATGGCATGGACTGATTACATCACAGTTACAAAAGATAGTGACCACTCTCTATGGGGTGCAACCTACGATAGGCTCAAAAAAGAAAAAGCTGGTATTCAATGGCCATGTCCATATCCAGGACATCCTGGTACTTATAAAAGATATGTTCGCGGTATGGACCCAATGTTTGAACATGAAGAATTCAAGAGATTCTTTGGTAAAAAGATACCTGATGATGCCAAAATCTACTTCTATATGGATAAAAAAGGTGAAGGTAGAGCAAATATCTGGCTAAGACCTTATAAAGGACCAGCTGAGGTGCCTGATGCAGAATATCCATTCTATCTCACAACAGGTAGAGTTATTGCTCATTGGCACACCGGTACAATGACAATGAGAATACCTGAGATAGCAAGAAGTTATCCTTACGCTTACATTGAAATACACCCTGATGATGCTAGAAAATACAACATTTTTGAAGGTGACTTAGTTGAAGTAATTAGCAGAAGAGGAAAAGCAATATTACCTGCTAGAATCACTAAGAACTCATTGCCAGGCGTGCTTTTTGTACCTTGGTTCGATCAGGAAATCAGCAGAATGATTAACTTTGTATGTAACGATGCCGTTGACCCTGGATCAAAAGAACCAGAGTTTAAAATTGCTGCAGTTAAAATTAGAAAATACTCTGGCTCTATACAGATGAAGGAGAAAGTAATAATCTCTGATATTAATTCTAGTTATTATTAAATAAAATTGGGCTCCAAATGGAGCCCTTTTCCATTTTGGGAGGAATTAAATATGCTATATTGTGGATGTATAATTTTTGTAAAAGATAAACAAATTAAAGAAGTAGAAAAGTTTATTTTACAATATAAAGAAATAACCGTATTCACAAAATCAGATGATGACCAACTTATAGTAGTAACCATTGAAGCTGAAACTGATAAACAGATAGAAAAGCTTATAAATGAATTAAAACAGCATGAATATATAATTGATGTTTCACCACATTATCTACATTTTGAAGAAGAAGTAGAAAGAATTTTGAAAACAGGGGAAAAACCTGATTTATCAGGTTTTTCAAAAAGTGAAAGAAGAAAAACGACCAATGAAAATTGATGATTTAAAAAATTTCCTAAACCGTAATCCATTTAAAGGTTTTTTTAAAAAAAATAGAATGCGCCCTCCAGGTGCGCAAGAAGAATCCAAATTTATGGAATTATGTATTAGATGTGCACGTTGTATAGAAGTGTGCCCATATGATTCCATTAAAAGAGCTGATGTTTTTGAAAGATTACAAATAGGTACCCCGTACATTTTCGCCGAAGAAAAAGGGTGTTATCTTTGTATGAAATGCCCTACAGTTTGTCCGACTGGTGCTTTGGATAACAATATAACAAAACCTGAACAGGTAGAAATAGGGATTGCTATAATTAATCAGGAAACCTGTTTGAATTTCAAATATTTCATTGATGAAGAAAAAGGTGTAAGTGAAGATGCCCTTTTATGTAGTATCTGTTATGATGTATGCCCACTCAGAGATACTGCCATTGTAATGGAACATTTTATTTTACCAGTAATCACTGATTCTTGTACTGGTTGTGGCGTTTGTACGGAAAAATGCCCTACAACCCCAAAATCAGTAAATATCATCCCAAAAGGGATGGAAGAAAAAGAATTGGCTGGATTCTATTATAGAAAACTAAAGATCCAAGCTCAAAAGAGATCTAAAACAATAAAAGATACAATGGCAGAAAAAACGGAAATAGAGGTCAAAAAAAAAGAAAGTATATCCTCTTTCGGTGAAAAACCTACCTTTGAATCTAATTTTGATGTTCAAGAAACAATTGATGAATGGGAAGAACAAGAATGAAAAATAAAATTACAAAATATAGACGATTAACCCAAACGTTTGTCTTTATCTTAATGTTTTTAATCCCCATGTTGAATATTATTGGAATCAACTTTATAAAGGGGACTTTTTATTCTTTAGATGTGGGAGATATCGCTATCGCTGACCCTTTGGCCATCTTCCAAGCTTTTCTTGTCTCTAAGCATTTTGTACTCACCATGTTTGTCTCTATCATAATACCTGTACTTCTAATGTTTATTTTAGGCAGAATTTGGTGTAGCTGGATGTGTCCTTACCATTTTTTAGTTGAACTTTTAAATTCCATAAGAATAAAATTAAGAATAAAAAAGAAAAATAAATTAAAAACTTATAACAAAACCAATAAAGTTAATATTTTTAGATTTAGTTTTCTAATAAGCGGACTTTTCATAACAGGGGTCGTTGGAATCCCTTTATTAAATCTTATATCAGCGCCTGGTATTATCTCATCCCAAGCCCTCGTTTTAATAAAATTTCATTATTTCACCTTTGAAATAGTCTTTATTCTCATTTTGTTAATTATTGAAATTTTGTTAGGAAACTTTTTCTGGTGTAGATACTTTTGCCCTACCGGGACTTTTTTATCTATTTTTCGTACCAAAAAAGGGCTTCATATAGTAAAAACAAAAGAAAGCTGTAGCAATTGTTTAAGATGTATAAAAAGCTGTCCTATGGGTATCAATCCTATGACTGATGGAAATAATTATCTTTGTCATAATTGCGGTAAATGTGTAGATGTGTGTCCGGATAATAAAAAAGAAGATACATTAAAATTTAGATTTTTTTAAATTTAATCTTGATAAGTAATATTTGATTTTCTAAAATACCTGTATGAAGAAAAAAATTTTGATTATTGATGATGATCTTGAAATTCTTGAAATTTTAAAGCTTTTTCTTGAAATGGAAGATTTTAAAGTAGTCACTGCTCAAAATGGAATTACTGGCTTTAATCTTCTCCAAAACAACTGCTACGATTTGATTCTATTAGACTTAGGCTTACCTGACATTGACGGCGAACATCTATGTAAAAAAATTAGAGAAAAATATGATACCCCCATCATTGTTTTAACAGCAAAAGAAACTGTTTCTAACAAAGTCCTTTGTTTTGAATACGGTTGTGATGATTACATTACCAAACCATTTGAAAAAATTGAATTATTAGCCAGAATAAAAGCGGTACTAAGAAGAGCGAAAAACACAAATATAAATGATAAGATAATTTCATACCCCCCATTTGAAATAAATCTGGAAGAAGGGTTATGTTTTAAAGATGGGAAACATATCGAATTGACCAAAAAAGAGCTGGAAATTTTAAGTTTCCTTGTAAAAAATGCAGGGAAAAATATAAAGAGAGATGAAATAATAAAAGAAATTTGGGGAGATGATTCCCTATATCGCTGGTCAAGAACCCTTGACGTTCATATTCAGCATTTGAGACAAAAAATAGAAAAAAATCCTAAAAAGCCATATTTTATAAAAACTGTACCTGGAGTTGGTTATAAATTTGAGTGCTAAGATATACATAAAATGAAAATAACTGCTAAAATCATCATTTCACTTAATATTGCCATTTTACTTATTTTAGCCCCTTTTTATTTAATTTTATGGCACAATCAGAAACAGCTAATCATGAAACAAGCAAAAATTCAGGCAAAAACTCTGTTTAACATGATACTTATTACCAGGCAATGGGTTGCAGAAAATAGGGATAAAATTAAACCTGTTCCTGCAGTGGCAACAAAAGAACTTTCACAATACGCTAAAAGAATGTCCAATTTCAGATTTCACATTACCAGTGACAGATTGGTTAATCCACAAAACAAACCTGATGAATTTGAAAAATATGCACTAAAACTTTTTAAAGAAGGGAAGAAAGAAGTTGAAAGGATTGAATTTGATAAAGAATACGGTAAGGTTTATCGTTATATGGCTCCACTTTATATTAATCAATCTTGCATACAATGCCATCATTATCAAGGATATAAAGTAGGTGAATTACGAGGAGGAATCTCTGTTTTTATCCCGTTAAAAGATATAATTCTCAATCTACGACAGCAACTTATCCTTTTTATTATTTCAGGAATAACAATGTATCTTTTTCTCAATTTCATCTTGATTGTACTGTTAAAAAGAAGTGTTCTAAATCCTTTAAAATCTCTTGAACAAGCCACAAGAGAAGTAGAAAAACGTAACTTTAATATTTTTGTTGATTTAAAAACCAAGGATGAATTTGAAGATTTGGCTAAAGCTTTTAATATGATGATAAAAGAGCTGAAAAGCCATGAAAATGAGTTAAAATATAAAATAAATCAGGCGGTAGGTAAATACGCCATAGCCCTAGAAGAACTTAAAAAAACTAACGAAAACCTTAAAAAAATGAATCAATTCAAATCGGATATTATTGATTCATTAGCCCACGAAGTAAGAACTCCTCTTACAAAACTAATCTCCTGCACAGATATTATCCAAAATAGTCAGAACAGTGCACAAATAGAAAGATGTCTAGAAATAATTCTCAGAAACTCTAGGATTTTAAAAGACCTTTTTGACAAAATTATCCTTTTGAACAAATTAGAATACGCAACTTACGACTTTATGGATGATGAAGTAGATGTAGAAAATCTTATTGAATACGTATTATCAAAATTTAAAATGGAAATAGAAAATAAACAGTTAAAAATTATTAAAAACATAGATGTTAAAACCTTTTACTCAGATCCTACTCTAATGGAATTTCTTTTATCCAATCTCATTTCTAATGCTATTAAATATAATAAAGAAAATGGGTCAATAGAGATATCAACAAAGTTTGAAGATGACTATTTAATTCTCTCAGTAAAAGATACTGGTATAGGTATTCCTGAAGGCGAAACTGAGAATATTTTCAAAAGGTTTTACCGCATATCAGATATTAAAAGACAATATCCTGGCTCTGGTCTTGGATTAAGTATAGTCAAAAGAATCGTAGATAACCTAAACGGTGAAATAATTGTCAAATCTGAAAAAAATAAATATACACTCTTCATAATCAAACTGCCTATAAAATAATTTCCATATCTCCCCTAATACCTATATAACCCATACAACCCTTATTACCTTTAATACCCTTAAAAACATCAGTCAATTAACCTTCTCGTAAAAGAAAATACTGATTGACATATTGTTTTATTTGCAATAAAACATGGTTATTAAAAACTTAAACAATTATTCAGGGGTTATCGATGGAATTTAAATTTTTCAAATATGAAAAAGATAGTGCAATACTAAAAGTTTTTTTCAACAACGATGAAAATATGAATGCTCTCACATGGGATTTTTTCAAAGAATTGCCAGAAATTGTGAATATGGCAGAAAATGACTCTTCAATTGCTGCTGTTGTCTTTTACTCTTTAGGAAAACACTTTTCCATTGGACTTGATATCTTTAATTTTGCTACAAATTTTCCAGATTTAATGAATACTGACATTAAATCAAAACGAGAAAAACTATACAACTTAATCAAAGAAATGCAGATTGGCATGAATTTAATGGAAAATGGAAAGAATATATATATAGCTGCAGTAAATGGATACTGTATAGGGGGTGCCCTTGATTTTATTGCAGCCTGTGATCTGAGATTTGCTTCTAAGGATGCTATTTTTTCACTTCGTGAAACAAAGCTAGGGATTATTGCTGATTTAGGAAGTCTTCAGAGACTTCCCTATATCATTGGCTTTGGAAATACAAAATATCTTGCCTATACTGGTATGGATATAGATGCTACAAAAGCAAAAGATATACAGCTGTTAAATGAAGTATTTGATTCCAAAGAAGAACTGCTTAAGAAAGTTTTTAATATAGCAAAAACAATTGCAGATAATCCCAAAGATGCAGTTTCAGGCTCCAAAAAATTCATAAACAATCTTAATAAACATATAATCGAAAGAGAGCTTGACGCAATTGCAACTCACAATTCGTCATTTTTAGATTTTCTTGACGTAAACAATAACTTACAAAAAATGTTGAAGAACAGGGGGTAAAGATGGAAAGATTTAAAATAGAAAAAAAAGAGACTGTTGCATATATAATTATGGACAATGGTGAAAATAAACAAGACTTAGAATTTGCATCTCAGTTTTTACAGGCATTGGAAGAGGTTGAAAAAGATGTAAATGTAAAAGCTTTAATAATAACCTCAAGTGATGAAAAAAACTGGTCTCAAGGGGTTCATGTGGAATGGATACAAAAAGAATTTTTTTCTAAAAATTACAATTCTGTGAAACAATTTTTATATACGATGAATGATGTATTCAAAAAAATAATTTTCTATCCAATCCCCACCATCGCCGAAATTACAGGTCATGCTTTTGGAAACGGTGCACTCCTTTCATGTTGCTGTGATTTTAGATTTATGAGAAATGATAGAGGATTTTTCTGTTTTCCAGAAGTAGATGTAAAAATTCCTTTTCTACCTTCTATGATTGCTTTTGCTAAAAAAGCCATTCCATACCAAAAATTTCAAGAGATAGTTTTTACAGGAAATAGATACACTGCAAAAGAGCTTGAAGAAATGGGTGTTATTCATAAAGCTACTGATAACTTGGAGCAGTTAAAGGGTTTAACTTTTGAATTTGCAAAATCTTTTAATAAAGCAAGAGGTATTTACGCCGAATTAAAAAGAAGAATGTTTGTGGATATAGAAATGGCCTTTGAAAAGGATAAAGAAGTTATAGAGCCTTTACATATTTTTGTCCCATAAACGAAATAACACAATATAAAAAAAGTAAGGAAATAGAGAAATAGGGAGATAGGAAAGAGGGAAAAAGTGAAAATATGGTATGTTCAAGGTTCAAAGTTCAATGTTCAAGGTTTAAAATAGGCTGAGGTTAAGGTTGAGAAGAATAGGAAAATGATGAATGATGAATTTTGAATCTTGAACTTTTTCTACTTACTCGCCTTACTCTCACCTTCACATTTATATAGCTATTTTATTAATAATTCAAAATTACCTTTATAAATATATTCACGCCTATCAATGCGATAAGCTGGATTAATGAAACTATCATCATGTTCTAAACTGTATTCATACTCAAAATTTACGTATTTCACATCCGAGGGGATATTTAAGACTAACTTCTTAATATTCGAAGACTTAAGCCTGTTTATATAAAAATATTTATCAGAAATGTTCCTAACTCTAACCCTTAATTTTAAGTTACTCATCACATAGTTTCTGTTATTTTTTAATACAATCTCCACAGATTTTGTCTCGCCAACTCTTTTTACATTGTAATAAATTATAAAGTCAGCATTTTTTTGAGAATAATTATAATTTCTAGTCAAATTTTTATTACTTTTAAAATTAAAACTGACAGTGCAGCCAAATAATGCAATTAATGAGAGTATTAAAACTACTTTTTTCATTTTAAAGCAAATAACTCCTTTTCACTTTCATAGATATCTTCAAAAATATTTTCTATTTCCAGCTCTGTTTCTTCATCTATATTTAATAACTTTTCAATTTCCTCTATTTTATCTTCATCAAAAAAGCTTACAACATTTATCCCTTTCCTGCTAATTATATTATCAGCATAATCTATAAACATGCAGTAATCTTTATGTGCAGATTCTGTATAATTATGATGATGTAGTATGGAATCTGAATAAATATCTGGCAGATTCCATATTTCAGCCAACTTTGCACCTACTTCAGAATGGGTAAGACCAAAAAGCTCTTTCTCTTTTTCATACAATGATTCATTGCTACCATAAATTTCACTTATCATTATCTCATAATTATCAATATATTGGTTCATTATAATTACCCCAATATCATGCAACATCCCTATCAGAAAAGTCTCTTCACTCACTTTATTATTCGTTTTTAACGATATAATCCTGGCATAAATGGCTACAGCCACAGAATGCTCCCACACCTTGTGAATAAGTAAACTTGCTTTAAAGTTTTCAAATAAAGCTTTTGTGGATAATGCTACTACTAAATTTTTTATATTATTAGCACCTAAAAAACTAAGGGCTTGAGTTAAATTTTTAATTTCATTCCGTGGAGAATAAAGAGCAGAATTTGCAAGGCGCAAAATAGAAGCTGTAATATTCATATCTTTTGATATTACCGATACTAACTCTGCAAAAGAAAAATCCGGTTTATTTAAAATATCCAAAACTTTTTTTGCAGTTTGTGGCATTGTTGGCAAATCTTCAATTGTCTCTAACTTTTCCAACAACTCTCTACTCATTATCTTTATTTACCTTTTTCTTCTTCTCCTCTTCAGTTTCTTCAAATTCTTTAGATTCTTCCTCACTAATTTGAGATTCTTCTATTTGGCCTTTTTCCTCTTCAACTCTCTCTTCTATCTCAGTTTCATACTCTATATCTTCTTCTAAATCTTCAACCTCTTCTTTCTTCACCTCATACTTTTTAGCTTTTATCTCTTCTACTAACTCATTAAGCTCATCAATTTTCGCATCAATCTCTTTAATGGTTTCATACTCACCCATTAATTCCTCTTCGACCAATTCCCCTTCATCCAATAGTGCTACTACTTTTTTCCCTAATAGTTTTAATCTCTCATCCTTTTTTTTAGTCAAAGATGCAATTTCTATCCTGATCTTACTAATCCTAGTTAATTTCGATACTTCTAATTTACCTTTTTCAAATGTTTCCTTTAACCACTCAAATGTTTTATCATTCTTCATCATATCCTCCTAATTTCCTAAGAACTTTATTTTAAATAAATATAACGCTGCTAACATCCCTATATTTAAAATAAATGAAATAAAAAACAAAATTTTCCAAAAAGTAGAATTCTGACCACCAGAGATTTTTGGTAAATCTTTAAAAAATACATTGAACAAAGAATCTTTAATTCTTATCCACGGGCTTGACTCATAAGCCACATAATCCATTGAGAGAAACTTACTGTTTAAAATACCATCCTTAACATCATTAAAAGATAGTTTCTCAAGCAACAAACCATTTAATAGCTTCACATCAAAAACATTTGGTTTCTTGTTATATTTGTATTCAGCACCACAAGACTTACATACAGTTGTACCTTTCTCTTTAAAATCAATAAAAGTATTACAAGATTTACAAATAGCGCGCATTATATCCCCCTATTATTAGGACCACCTTTTAAAAAGATCCGTGTCAATATTCATTATATCAAAAATTTTACCGATAATAAAGAGAATTAAATCTTCTATGGTTTCAGGATTATGATAAAAGGCAGGCGAAGCAGGAATAGTAATTGCCCCATTTCTTGATAGTTTCAATAAATTTTCAAGATGAATACTGTTTAACGGAGCTTCTCTAAAAACCACAATTAACCGTCTTCTTTCTTTTAAAGCGACATCAGCACACCTTTCTACTAAATTTGAACTAATCCCCCCAGCAATTCTTCCAACACATCCCATAGAAGCAGGAATAACAATATAATCACTCACTTTAAACGAACCACTAGAAACAGGCGCAGCCATATTTTTATAGTCATGTAAAACCACCTTTTCTGTTTCAACATCATAATGCTTTAAAAAATCATTTATAGTAGTAATACCATTATTTTCATATATAATGTTCTTTAATCCGTCATCTGTAATAGTTAGGTGTATTTCAATATCATCCATTTTTGAAAGATGCTTTAAAAAATATCCTGCATAAATGCTGCCACTTGCTCCAGTTACTCCAACGAATACTCTCCTCATCAAATCACCACTATATCTAAAAATGTAAAAACAAAAATCGTAAGACTAATGTATGCATTGAGATTAAAAAATGCCATATTAAGTTTTGAAAGGTCATGAGGTTTTATCAATTTATGTTCATAAATCATAAATATACCACAAATAACCACACCAAACAGATACACTAAGCCTAAATCAAAAAGATATTTTGCCCATAAAAAAAGAATAAAAGCAATAATATGGAAAAATCTTGCAAGATAAATTGTTTTTTCAACCCCTAAAAATCTCGGTATTGAAAAAAGATTATGTTCTCTATCAAACTCTATATCCTGAATGGCATAAATAAGGTCAAAACCAGCCACCCAGAACATTACCCCTACCCCTAACCAAATTATTCTGTAATCAATATTACCAGTGATTGCTACCCATGCTCCCATGGGAGCAAGACCAAGGGCAACCCCAAGAACAATATGGCATAAAAAAGTAAAACGCTTTGTATAAGAATAAAGTATAAAAATAACTATCGGTATAGGGGAAAGCTTAAAACACAATGGGTTCAATTTATATGTTGCAATTTCATAGATTAAAAAGGCAATGATAATATAAAGAATCGCTTCCCATTTTTTTATTTTACCAGCTGGTATTTCTCTATTTGCAGTTCGTGGATTTTTTGCATCTATTTCTGCATCGGCCACCCTGTTGAAACCCATTGCCCCAGTTCTTGCTCCAAACATTGCCACAGCTATCCAAAATATCTTGTCCAAAGATGGTAAACCCTTTGCAGCAATTATTGCTCCAGTAAAAGCAAATGGCAGGGCAAAAATGGTATGCTCTATTTTTATCATCCTAAAAAAAGCCAATACCTTATCCAATTCACTCCTCCAATATACTTATAATAGCTTCAGCAAAGTCATCAGAATCATTTAAACTACTGGTTCTAACTATATTTATACCTTTTTCTTTTGCATTTTTTATATACTGCTCATCAAGTTCAATCAAAGTTTCAATATGGTCTGATACAAAAGAGATTGGCACAACAATCACATTATCAATTCCTTTCTCAGAAAGTTTCTCAATCACATCTTTTGTTTCTGGTCCTAACCATTTTATTGGGCCAGTCCTGCTTTGAAATGCAAGCTCATACCCTTTAATTTCTAAATTTTTTAAAATTATATCTATCTGTTCATGAATTTGTCTGGCATATACATCCCCTTTTTTCAGGGTATATTCAGGCAAAGAGTGGGCAGAAAAAAGAATATAACAATCTCTTAAATCCTTTTTAAGCTCATTTGCAGCATATTTGATTCTTTTTTCAATACACTTATTATATTTTTCATTCTTATACCAGTAGGGAATTATTTTAAAATTTCCAGTTGGCGGTATAACATTTATTGCAGAATAAAAACGTTTGAAACAGGCTCCACTTGTTGTATAAGAATATTGAGGATACATTGTCATTACAAAAATTTTTTCAAACTTTTCGTTTTGTAAAGTTTTTACTGTTTCCTCAATAAAAGGTTTATAATAGCACATCCCCACTTCGGTACAGAGTTCTCGTTGATAATGTGTCTCATATTTTTCTTTAACTTTTTGAAGTAAATTTTGCAGATGTTTTATCTGGGGGGAACTCCCCCCCATTTTGATATAATCAGGCATCACTTTTTTACTTCTTCTTTTTGCGATTATTTTCGCAACAAAATTTTGCAGTTTACCAATTTTAAAATCTATTATATCCTTATCAGAAAAAAGATTATAAAGAAACTCCTCAATACCTTCTAAAGAATCAGGCCCTCCCATGTACATCACATAAAGTAAATCCATCAAATCTCACCTTTAATCACATCCACTAGGAATTTTACATTTTCCACAGGGGTACCTGGTAAAATACCATGCCCGAGGTTGAAAATATGCCCCTTAATTTTACGCCCCTCATTAATAATTTTCAAAGCATACTCCTTGATAACATCCTTATTTGCAAAAAGAACAGTTGGATCCATATTCCCCTGTAACACAAATTTATCCTCAGTAAGCATGGAAAAATCTTCAAGGGTTATTGTCCAATCCACTCCAAGAGCATCACAGTTTAACTTTCTAAGAGATTTATAAAATGTAGCTCCATTTTTAGCAAAATATATTGTTTTTGCTCCCTTCAAATTTTTCAAAATATAATCCACATAAGGGAATATGTATTTTTCATAATCATAAGGAGACACAACACCAGCCCATGTATCAAACATCTGTACAATCTTGCATCCATTATCTACCTGAGCCTGAAGATATTTTAATGTACTAACTGATAATTTTTCCATTAAAACTTCAAAACCTTTCTCGTCATTTCTCATAAAACTTTTGACATTTTCAAAATTTTTAGAACCACCACCTTCAACCATGTAACAGGCAAGAGTAAAAGGTGCGCCAGAAAAACCTATTAATGGAACATTCAGTCTTTCCACTAATAACTTAACTGTTTCAATTACAAAAGGCAGATCCTTTTCTGGCTCTACAACTCTCAAGTTTTCAGCATCTTCCTTTGTCCTGATTGGATTTGAGATTACAGGCGCAGGATTGAAATCAAGGTTAACCCCCATAGGCTCAATTGGGACTAGAATATCAGAAAAAAGAATAGCCGCATCCATTCCAAAAGCTCTAATAGGCTGCAAAGTAACTTCACAGGCAAGCTCAGGAGTCTTGCAGAGCTCAAGGAAAGTTACCTTGCTTCGTACTTCTCTGTACTCTGCCATATACCTACCTGCCTGCCTCATCAACCATACCGGAGGTCTCTCCAGCTTTTCACCATTTAATGCTCTTAAAATCAAATCGTTAAACATTCTCCCTCCTAAACATAAAAATTATTTTTAAATTACCAAAATATTTTAAATATCGCAATAAAATAAATAACTGGAGTCACCCCATTTTTTGCAAAACATTGTTTTAATGAGTTTATGGAGAAACATTTTTCGTAGTTTTCATTTATGAAAATTAAATTTATAAAAATAATAATTTCTATTTTTATCCTATTTTCGGGGGGTTTTAAAGGGGGGTTACCCCCTAAATTAGTTTTCTGAAAAGAAAACTAATTTCCTAAAACATTTATTTACGGTCTTATCCTCTTTTTGGGGGATTTAAAGGGGGTTTACCCCCTTTAAGTCCCGTTATGGATGGCGGTTTTAGAGGGACAACCTCGGAAAAAAACAGGATGTTTTTTGAGAATGAGCAAGAAAATAGCAGACACATTTTCTCTCAATAAAACATATATTTCGTTTTAATACCAATTAATTACAAATTTGAAAACTTAAAAAAAGGGGTGACCCCATAATAAATAACCGACACCACCATAAAATTTACAAAATAACGTTTTAGAAATACAGATAGAAAACACTTTAACACTGTAACACGTGATGCGTAATAACGTAATGCGGTTTGTGGTTTACGACTTAAGAAAACGTTAGAACATGCAAACGTTCAACGTTGAACTTTGAACCCGTGTAATAAAAACATATGAACATAATATAGCCTTCGCTGTCTTGATATTATCAGACTCACTTGAGTTAGTTGATAGCTCTATTACACGGGTTGAACCTTGAACTATTTCTACTATTTTCCTCAAAAAGACAGTTAGCGCCGATAAGCGCTAACTATTTTGGTTCGTAACCTGCTTCTTCGATTGCCTCTTTCAGTTGTTCAATAGTCACTTTTTCATCATCATATTCTACTTCTACATTCTTAGCCTCAAGACTAACAATTGCATTTAACACACCATCAAGGGATTTCAGTTCTTTTTCCACAGCCATCTTACAATGATGACAACTCATTCCTTCAACACCGATTACAATTTTTGCCATACTTTCCTCCTTGTAAATTTAATGATGAATCTCTTCACCTTCAAGCTCTAAACTAAAACTTAAACTCCCATTTTTTCAAACGCAAAGCATTAGTTACTACAGAAACTGAACTAAAGGCCATTGCAGCTCCAGCAATTATAGGACTTAAAAAACCCGCAGCAGCCACTGGAATACCAATAATATTGTAAATCAATGCCCAAAATAAATTCTGCTTGATATTTCTCATGGTAGCCCTGCTCAGCATCAGCGCAGCCACAATTTTTCTCAAGTCATCAGCCACAAGAGTGATATCAGCGGCCTCTATTGCCACATCAGTGCCAGTACCCATGGCAATACCTACATCTGCTGTGGCAAGTGCAGGAGCATCATTTATCCCATCCCCTACCATTGCAACAATCTTACCAGCACTTTTAATCTCATTTACTTTATCCGCTTTCTCATTAGGAAGAACCTCGGCAAACACATTCTCAATTTTAAGTTTCTTTGCTATTGCCTTTGCAGTAATCTTATTATCCCCAGTAAGCATATAAACGGAAATACCTATTTTATGAAGCTTTTCAATTGTCTCCCTTGCATACTCCTTTACACTATCTGCTACAGATACAATTCCCAGAAGCTTCTCATTTTCAGCTACGTAAAAAGTGGTTTTCCCTTCACTGTCAAGTTCTTCTTTTACACTTTTAAGCACAGAACAATCCACACCTGTAACCTGCATTAATTTCTCATTACCTATCACTATTTTTTTGCCATCAATCTCTGCAGCAACACCCAAACCACTGAGCACTTCAAAATGGGTAGTATTTTTAAACTGTACATTACTACTCTCAGCTTTCCTAACGATTGCCTGAGCAAGGGGGTGCTCACTCATTTTCTCTGCAGAAGCTGCCATCATAAGAAGGTATTCTTCATCCACCCCTTCAGCGCACACAATGTCTGTCACCTCAAACTCGCCCTTTGTAAGTGTCCCTGTTTTATCAAAAACAATAGCGTTTACCTTGTGAGCTGTTTCAAGATACTCACCACCTTTAAACAGGATACCCAATTGAGCCCCTTTACCCGTGCCCACCATAATGGATGTAGGGGTAGCAAGTCCAAGTGCACATGGACATGCAATAACCATCACAGCAGTAAAATTAATAAGTGCTCTCGTAAAATTCCCTGCATCTAACCAAAAATACCACAAAAGAAATGTAATAATAGCTATACCAATAACAGTTGGTACAAAATATGCTGAAACAACGTCTGCGAATCTCTGAATAGGAGCCTTCGAAGACTGTGCCTCTTCAACAATTTTTATTATCTGCGACAAAAATGTATCCTTACCAGTTTTAGTCACTTTAACTTTCAAATAACCATTCTTGTTGATCGTAGCACCAATTACCTCATCCCCAACCTTCTTCTCTACAGGCACACTTTCACCGGTCATCATAGATTCATCCACAAAGGATGCACCTTCAACCACTTCACCATCAAGAGGTATCTTTTCACCCGGTTTAACAATCACTATTTCCCCAACCCTTACGTCATCCACAGAGACCTCAATCTCCTTACCATCTCTCACTACCCTTGCACTGGCAGGTTTCAACTCCATCAGCTTTTTAATAGCTTCAGAAGTACGCCCCTTTGCCACAGCTTCAAGATATTTCCCAAAAAGAATCAATGTTATCAAAATAGCAGAAGTTTCAAAATAGAGATCACCACCTCTAAATACATTGACGAAACTGAAAATATAAGCTGCACTCGTACCCAGTGCAACAAGCACATCCATATTTGCTGATTTATCCTTGAGACTTAGATATGCACCTTTATAAAACTGCATCCCTGGATAAAATTGCACAACTGATGCAAGCAATAACTGCAAATAAGGATTAATCAAAAATGATAGACTTTCTATTTTCAAAAAATGAACAAACATTCCAATAAGAAGAGGGAAAGAAAAAAGTGCTGAAATAATGAGCATTTTTCTTTTTGAGATAATCTCTTTTTCTTTGGAAAATGATTCTAAAGAATCTTTTCTTATCTTTGCATCATAGCCAATCCCTCTAATGACATCAATTATCTGAGATTCATCTACAATTGTGCTTATAAATTTTACTTTACCTTTCTCTGTAGCAAGGTTGATTACCGCATCAACAATTCCCTCTGTCTTTTTAAGCTTCTTCTCAATTCTGTTTGCACATGCTGCGCATGTCATACCAATTATATCAAGCTCTACTTCTGACGTCGGCACACTGTAACCTGTATCCTCAATGACTTTAATAACGTCAGCTATATTTAATTTCTGGGGGTCAAATTCCACTTTTGCCCTTTCCATGCTCAAATTAACATTTGCAGAAATAACTCCTTCAGTTTTGCTTAATTTTCTTTCAATTCTACTTGCACATGCTGCACATGTCATACCTGAAACAGGTAAAGTAACCTCTTTCATCGCCATCTCCTACTTATACCCTGTAATAGTATATATATTAGTCCCTTGTTCATAAAAATCAATATTTTTTACTTACTGCTTGACAAATTAGCCTGATACTTCTATTTTATATTTGAACAATTGAACAAATATGAGGATAAATAAAATGAAACAAATAATCAGCGAAAAAGATATTGAAGCACTTTCAGGGCTTTTTAAAGTCCTCGGTGACCCAACAAGAATCAAAATTTTGAGTGTTTTAAAGGATAATGAACTCTGTGTTAATGAAATCACAGAAAAATTAAATCTTTCAGTATCTGCCATATCACACCAGCTTAATACCCTTAAAACTGCAAAACTTATTAAAAGTCGCAGAGAAGGGAAAAATATATATTACTCATTAGATGATGAGCACGTTGATATTCTTTTCAAAAATGCTTTAGAACATATCAGACATGGGTAGGAAAAACATGAAAAAATATTTTTTAAAAGGGCTCGACTGTCCAGCATGTGCAATAAAAATTGAAAATGGTTTAAAGACTGCTCTTTCAGATGAAACAATATCAATAAATTTTACCTATAAAACAGTAACTCTTAAAAGCGAACAATATAAGGATGCAAAACATATTATAAAAAAATTAGACCCCGATGTGGAGTTGATTGATTTATCAAAAAAAGAAGTAGATATTGACGATTCTGTTAACACTAAATTCGAGTTCACAAAAATTCTAATTGCTTTAATGCTATTTACAATCTCTCTTTTTTACAAATCAAAACTATCAGCTTATCCTCTCTTTGAATATACAGCCTTTCTAACCCCCTACTTCATTATAGGTTATCCTGTAATACTCAAAGCAGCTAAAAATATTAAAAACAAACAGATTTTTGATGAAAACTTTCTAATTTTGATAGCTACAATCGGTGCCATTGCCATTAAAGAATTACCGGAAGCTGTAGCAGTAATGCTCTTTTACAACGTAGGGGAATATCTTCAAAATTTAGCAGTCGGTAGATCAAGAAAATCTATTAAGAACCTGCTCAATCTAAAACCTGAAACTGTAAATATTATTAAAAACGATACTTATATTACAGTGACCCCAGAAGAAGTTAAAATAGGAGATATAATACTTGTAAAACCAGGAGAAAAAATACCTTTAGATGGAGTGGTTGTAGAAGGAAGCAGTTTCGTGAACACTTCTGCACTTACAGGAGAATTTGTTCCAAAAAGAGTAAAGGCAGGGGAAGACATCTTATCAGGAATGATAAATGAAAGCGGTCTTTTGAAAATAAAAGTCACAAAAGAATACAAGGATTCCACAATAGCAAAGATATTAGAACTTGTGGAAGAAGCTTCCAGCAGGAAGTCAAAAACTGAACAGTTCATCACAAAATTTGCAAGATACTACACACCATTTGTAGTTTTTACTGCACTTTTCATAGCTTTTATTCCCCCAATAATACTTCCAAATCAAACCTATGCAAACTGGATTTACCGCGCACTGATACTCCTTGTCATTTCATGTCCATGCGCTCTTGTGATTTCTATCCCGCTCTCCTATTTCTCAGGAATTGGGAAATCTGCTAAAAATGGTATTCTTGTAAAAGGGAGCAACTACCTAGAAGCACTTACTGATACTGAAGTGGTAGCATTTGATAAAACTGGAACACTTACAAAAGGGGTATTTAAAATAAACAGAATTGTCACAAAAAATGGAGCATCAGAAGATGAAATTTTAAAGTATGCTGCTTATGCAGAAATAAATTCGAATCACCCGGTAGCAGAAGTAATTGTTAAATCATTTGGACAGCCGATAGATAAATCAAAGATTGAATCATTTGAAGAAATAAAAGGTTATGGATTGAAAGCTGTCGTAAACGGAAAAACAATTCTGGTGGGAAATGATGGATTGATGCATATGAAAGGTATACCTCATGATGATTGCGACGTAGAGCATTCTGTAGTTTACGTGGCTGTGGATGGTAAATTTTTAGGATACATCCTCATCGATGATGAGATAAAAGAGGAATCTCTACAGGTTGTAAACAAACTTAAACAGGTAGGAGTAAATAAAGTCATAATGCTCACTGGAGACAATTTTAACGCTGCGAAAAAAATTGCTGACAAACTGAATATAGATGAATTTTATGCAGGTCTGCTACCTCAAGATAAAGTGGATAAATTAAAAGAGATAAAAGACAAACTGTCTGAAAAACAACGAGTGGTTTTTGCAGGGGATGGTATCAATGATGCTCCCGTTATAGCCTTAAGCGATATCGGTATCGCAATGGGTGGAGTGGGCTCAGATGCAGCTATTGAGGCTGCTGATATTGTAATTATGGATGATAACCCTTTAGCTATTCCAAAAGCTATTAAAATAGCAAAACATACAAAAAAAATTGCAAAGGAAAACATTATATTTTCTCTTAGTGTAAAAGGAATTTTCATCATCCTTGGAATATTTGGTGTTGCCACAATGTGGGAAGCAGTCTTTGCTGATGTGGGTGTAGCACTCCTTGCAATACTGAATTCATTAAGAATTTTTACTTACAAAACTTAATTGTATGTGCAAAATTAATTGCAGAATATGGAGATTTAGTTTTATTACAAATATTCTAACAGATTGTTGAGACTAAATGGTTTAGAAATCACAGGCACTGACACTTTTCCTTCTTTGAACTCCTCTGTCGCATAACCAGTCATTAAAACAATGGGTAAACTAACACCTTCTTTCTTCAAGATATCAACCAATTCAATTCCGCTCATTTCAGGCATCATAATATCTGAAATCACCAGACCTATATCATCTTTGTTTGCCAAAATAAAATCCTTTGCTTTCAATGGATTATCAAAAACCGTCACTTTTCTACAAAGTCCTGACAACATAGTCCCTACAGAATGCGCTAAGTCTTTATTGTCATCTATCACCACCACATGTTTGTCTTTTAACAATTTAATTTTTTCGTTTGCATTTATTAAATCTTGATTTTCTTTAGATTTCATCTCAAATAACGGTAAATAAATTGTGAATTTTGTATATTCTCCTTTCTTAGTATCCACAAGAATATAACCATTATTTCTTTTAATAAAGCCATAAATGGAAGCAAGGCCAAGTCCTGTCCCTTTTCCTCTTGGTTTGGTAGTAAAAAATGGCTCAAATATTTTATCCACAATACTTTCATCGATACCAGTTCCATTATCTTCAATAATTATTTCAGCATATTTACCTTTGTTTATAGTAAAAATTCCATATGGTTTATCTTCATGAAAAACTTTTTTATCTATTGTTATTTTAATATATTTGTTATCCCTCTCAACCTGCTCAAGTGCATAAACAGAATTATTTATCATATTCATAAACATCTGATCTAAATGTACAGGATCAACTTTCACAATTACCTCTTTCGTTTTCCTTTCCAAAATCAGTTCAATATCTTCTCTCACAAGCCTTCTGTATATATCCACTGAGTCTACAAGATATTTAGACACGTTGATTAAAACCGGCTGGTGAGAATCTTGCCTGCTAAAAGCAAGAAGCTGAGATATAAGGACAGATGCCTTATCCACAGTTTCAATCATCTTATTAAAAATTTTTTTATCACTTTCATTAGTCACTTTCATTTTATAAACCTGCAAATATGAAGAAATTACTGTTAAAATATTATTAAAATCGTGAGCTATCCCACCAGCAAGCTGTCCAAGTGTCTCAAATTTTTGTTGAGCTATCATTTTGTCTTTAATCTTTTTATGCTCAGTAATATCAATGCCAAACTTTACATAAACATCCTTGCCTTTATAATTTGTTTTTGAAATTATGGCACTTTCAGTATAGATTGAGCCATCCATTTTAACGTTTTCAATTTCACCACTCCAGAATCCATTTTCTTCCAGTTTTTGCTTAATTTCATCAAAAAATTCCTTATTAAAAAATATACATTTTTTATCCAAATATTCATTTTTTTCATACCCTGTAAACGATAAAAAGTAATTATTTGCATATATTATTTTCCCATCAGTATCCATCACTGAAATAAATACAGGAGAATTTTCAATCAAATAACCATAAAATTTCAATTCCTCCTCATTTTCCAACTTATCTGTTATATCTCTTAAAATTGTAAAAATTCTATCTTCATTATCCATGCGAAAATATATTGCCGAACTTTCAAATATTAACTTCTTACCATCCTTTTTCTTAAATACTGTAATCAAATTGGACAATTTACCTGATTCCTTAATATTAACCATGAATTTATTTCTTTCTGCTTTATCAAAATATAATTCACTTACATTCATTTTTTTTATTTCATCTTCTGTAAAACCAAAGGTATTTTCCACATTGCCAAAAACATCGATAATATCACCTTCGAAATTTGTTATTATAATAATATCATATGTATGTTCCAAAACCATTTTATAAAGCATTAAAATTTTCTTATGCTTTTTTTGGAAATAATTATATATAGAAAAACCTGCAGCTAATATAATTAAGACCAATATGATGAAATATACTAAATTTTTATCCAAATGAATTTTATCATCAGGAGCATTCAAAACTAAGCTATCTTTTGGAAGCTTTTTTAAATCAATATTAAAATTTTTCAGTAAATTATAATCAAAAACCCACCTACTCAATTTATCAGTTGAAACTAACGGCAATTTTTTTATACTTTTTCCTTCAAGAAGTTCTAAAACATACTTTGCAACTATCCTCCCTTTTTCGCTACAACTTAATACCTTTCCACCTATTACACTCCCTGTCTCCATAGCCTCATTATAAAACGTATATAAAGGTATCTTTAAATTATTAAATAGAAACTTATTTATGCCTTCTACAAAACGTATCTCACTATGATTATTTAATGCACTCATAACTATCAGAGCAGTATCCTTCTTCCCTTTAAATCTTTCAACTATTCCATCTAAACTCAAACCATCCAATAATTCTATATCAACATTCTCAAATTTATTTCCTTTAATAAATTCAGTTATTTCAGCTTCTAAAAAATCACGTAAAAGTTCAAAATAAGAATCACCTAAAAATACTATCTTCTTTATATTTGGCTGTAAATTTATTATCTCTTTAACCAAACCGGGATAATCATATTTTTCATAAATCCCTGTGGTAAGATTATCTAAGACTATTCTATCTTTAAGATTTATTACATTAACAAACACTATAGGAACATTATAAAATAAACTATCTCTTAAAGAATATACAAAACTAAGTGCATCATTTCCTATAGTCACAATAACATCTGGAATATTCATTGAATATTTCACAAAAAAACTTCTGTTCATTGTATCAAAATAATGAAAATCATTATTTATTCTT
Source organism: Deferribacter autotrophicus (assembly GCF_008362905.1). NCBI lineage: Bacteria > Pseudomonadati > Deferribacterota > Deferribacteres > Deferribacterales > Deferribacteraceae > Deferribacter > Deferribacter autotrophicus. The sequence goes on along the minus strand of NZ_VFJB01000006.1, from coordinate 183,414 downwards.
GTACTATCAATAAACTCTGTTACTATCCTTATTCCTTTTCCTGGGCCAGTAAGTGTCTTTTCTATTGTATCATAGATATGATGAGACATTTCATATTCTTCATCATGCGAGTGAACGATTAAAACAACATGGTCATAAGAAGCATAAGCAATAGAAATTATTAATATCAAATATGTTAAAATGAAAAAAAATATCCTTTTCATAATCATAGTCTTTACCTATAAGCAACTATAATCTAGATTTTTTATTAATAAAATACAATATAAATTCTTTACAAATATTCCAGAAAAAAATTGTTGACAAAAACAAAAGTTAGATATATCTAACTTTTTGGTATGGAGGTAACAATGCACAAGAAAGAATACAAAGTGTTGCTTGTGGGCAACCCAAATGTGGGTAAAAGTGCCCTTTTTTACAATATCACAAAAAAATATGCCTCCGTATCAAACTATCCAGGAACTACAGTCTCAATATTCAAAGGTAAAACAAAAATAGGTACCCACCATGAAATTGAGATCATAGATACACCCGGATTTTACAATTTTTTGACTATTACAGAAGAAGAAAAAGTAACAAAAGAAATTATATTTAAAAAAGAATATGATTGTATCCTCCATGTGGTAGATGCAAAAAATATTGTTAGAATGCTCCCTTTAACTTTTCAGCTGATGGAAGCAGGTATCCCTACCATACTTGTTTTAAACATGTATGATGAACTTGAATGCAAAGGGATGGAAATCAATATTTCCCATCTCGAACACGACCTCGGAATACCTGTAGTAAAAACTACCGCCATAAAAAACAAAGGCACAGAAAACCTCATATCAAGACTTGTAAGTATCTTAGAAGGTAGATATAACTTTCAACCTGTAAATATAAATTATGGTAACAACATTGAAGTTTATATCAAAAAAATTACTTCACTTTTGAAAAACGAATATCCTATTTCAAAAAGAGCTATCGCTTTACTACTACTGCAAAAAGATAAAGATACTATAGAATTAATAAAAAGTGAGAACAATTACCCTGAAATAATTAAAATTATCAATTCCCTTCCTGAAGATTTGAACATAGAAATATCATCAAAAAGATTGAGTTTTTCGCAAGAATTATGCAGCGAACATTTTTATTCAAATGGTAAATCAAAAGGATTTACCATAAAACAGTTTCTGGATAAAATTACATTACACCCAGTGGCTGGGTTTATTGCTGTTTTACTAATACTATATTTTGGTTTTTACAAATTTGTAGGACAGTTTGGAGCAGGTACCCTTGTAGATTTTATTGAAACAAAAATATTTGAAGAAAGTATCAACCCATACATCAATAATCTGTTTCACAAACTCTTAGGTTCCACCATATTTTTTAATCTATTCGCTGGCGATTACGGTATAATTACACTTGGACTAAGATATGCTATTGCCATCGTGTTACCTGTGGTTTCTACTTTCTTTTTTATGTTTTCTCTGCTGGAGGATTCAGGATACCTTGTTAGACTATCCATTATCCTTGATAAATCACTCAAGAAAATTGGTTTGAGCGGACGTTCTGTAATCCCTTTAATCCTTGGGCTTGGCTGTGGCACTATGGCAACTGTTGTTACTAGAACTCTTGAAACAAAAAGGGAAAGACTCCTTGTTACTTTTCTACTTGCACTAACCATCCCTTGTTCTGCACAGCTTGGCGTAATTTTAGGCTTATTTGAGCAAAGCTTCTCAGCTTTATTAATATGGTTTTTCACAATCTTGATAGTATTCTTATTAAGCGGCTTCATACTAAACAGATACACAAAAGGGAAAGGGGCAAGCTTTTTTATGGAGGTACCGCCTCTTAGAATGCCTAGTTTGAAAAATGTCTTTTTGAAAACATATTCAAGGCTAAAATGGTATGCCCTAGAGGTTATCCCTCTCTTTATTTTTGCATCTATCCTAATCTGGATTGGAAAAATAACAAAACTTTTTGACCTTTTCTCTCTTATTCTCTCCTACCCCGCAAAACTAGCGGGACTTCCTGAAAAAATGGGGGAAATCTTTCTTTATGGCTTTTTCAGAAGGGATTTTGGTGCTGCCGGACTATATGACATTCAAAATATCCTTTCTATCCGTCATTTACTTGTAGCAAGTGTCATACTTACTCTTTTTGTTCCATGTATTGCCCAGCTTTCTGTCATGATAAAAGAAAGAGGATTTAAGACCTCAATGATAATTTTTGGTACTGTCATCCCTTTTGCTTTTTTTGTGGGAATCATCCTCAATGCAATCCTTGTAATGGTGGGTTACTGATATGAGGCTAAACGATGCAAAAGTAAATAAAGAGTACATTGTAGTTGAAATTGACAAAAACGATAAAGATGCCTTAAAAAAAATATGTTCATTGGGAATTTTACCTGGACTAAATATGAAAGTTATTCAAAAAAAACCAATGATAATATTTGAAGTTTTCCATTCACGTTTCGCCATTGATAAGGAGCTAGCAGACAAAATTATTATCAAAGAGCTTAGTTAAAGCTGGAGTTTTACATATTTATAAATAATTATATTTGAATATATAAATATTTGATAAACAAGCATTTTTCCTCATCAAACATCGTTTCATTTCTAACAAAAATCTACTTTTTAAAAAATTTTTATTAATTTTGTTTTCTCAAAAACTCCCATCTAACATGTATTATTTAACCTTATCACCAAAAATAAAAATGTTTGTTAGACACAACCATTTAAACAATTATTGCAATGTAATTGCAATTAAAGTTATATTAAGATTGTAGGAATTTAAAAACAAAAATTTTTGATTTTGGAGGTTGATTATGCCCTGTATAAGCAGAAGAAATTTTTTGAAGCTAGGAGTAGCTTCAACCTTGTCTGCAAATCTACTATCTATTCAAAAATCTTATGCCGAAGTTTCTTCCGTTGATTTTGGAATGGAAAAGAAAGTACCCGTTTTGTGCAGAATGTGTGCACAATTTTGTCCAATGCTAGCAGTTATACGCGATGGGAGGGTAATAAGAGTAGAGTCAAACAAACACACACCACATCCAGGAATATGTGCTCGTGGTAGAGCAGCAATGGGAGCATTATATAATCCTGACAGAATTAAATATCCATTAATCAGGGTAGGAAAAAGGGGAGAGGGCAAATTTAGAAGAGCTACATGGGATGAAGCTCTAAACATGATCGCTGATAAATTAAAAGAACTTAAAAATAAAGGTGAAGAGCATCTTGTAGCTTTTCTTCCACGATTTAATAGTGCTCCAGAAATGGATAAACAGTTTTTCAAAATTTATGGAACCCCAAATATTGTAGGTTATGGAGATACCTGTTTTGGTAATTCTCTTGTAGTTAGTTTTGGAGCAATTTTTGGAGGTAAAGAGGATAAAGGTGTACCTGGTGGCGGAACTGGAGCTCTCACACCTGATTATGAAAATGCAAAATACGGATTGCTCATAAATAGAAACCCTGGCGGCGGACTTGTAACATTCCCATGGGGTATAATGTTTGGTCGTGGAAAGAGAAACGGATTGAAAATTACTGTAGTTGATCCTAGGAAACCATCTGAAGCAGGAGAAAGTCTCACTGATTGGCTACCTATCAGACCTGGAACAGACCTTGCTTTCCTTTTAGCCTTAACTAACATTATTTTAACCACTGACGGCTACAACAAGGAGTTTTTAAATAAATATACCAATGCTGCAATGCTAATTGATGATGAAGGAAAACCTGTATACACAGAAAAAACTGATGATAAACATTTTGATTATCTAGTATTTGATGAAGCTGATAAATCCTTCAAATTATCACATCTTGCTCAAAAACCTGCATTGATAGGAACATTTGAGTATAACGGTAAAAAAGTAAAAACAGCACTTACAGCATTAAGAGAATCCTCAAATCAATATACTCCAGAATGGGCTGAAAAAATCACATCAATCCCAGCAAGTAAAATTAAACAAGTAGCTGAAAATCTGATTAAGAATTCCCCACAAGTATTCATCGAAAGAGGATACAGATCAACCAGATATGAAAACTCAATGGAAGAGAAACGTGTAATTTTGATATTAAACGTTCTTTTAGGAAACATTGGAACAAAAGGTGGAATGATTTTGCAAAGAAAAGTCAAGACAGCCCACTTTTTAAAAACACCAAAACCTCAAAAAAAACCTATCAGTCTCTACTACAGAAAATTTGATAATTTCTCATTTATTAACACAGCAAATTACAGAAGATTATTTATCAAGTCACTTTTAGAAGAAAAACCCTACAAATGCAAAATGGCAGTTTTTTGGGGACAAAACATAATAGGTGGTTCAACAGGTGGAGAAGAAATAATTAAAGCTTTAGAAAAACTTGAAATGATTGTAGCTGTATCCCCATTTTTCAACGAAACAGTTCTTTATGCTGATGTGGTTATTCCCGATGCAATGTTTTTAGAAAGAGATGAAGCAATAAGAACAAAATTCAAAACACCATATCCGGTCATAGCAATCCATAAAAAAGCTGTAGAACCACTTTTTGAAGCAAAAAATGGTTACTGGATTGTTCTCGAACTCGCAAAAAGAGTATTTGATAGTGAAACCTATAATAAATACTTTAAAGAATTCGAAGAGAAAGGTATTCAAGCCATCTGGGATAAACAGCTTTCACATATCAAAGGGTTTACTGATGAAGAAAAAGCTGAATTCTCAATACCTGCCCTTTTTGAAAAAGGGGTTTGGACAGGTCATATAAAATACGGCGTAAAAGCTAAAACAAAATCGAAAAAAATAGAAATATACAGCACTTTCTTCCTTAATAACTATCTGAAAATGAAACCTAAAAACGAAAAATTGGCTTCAATACTTGATCCAAAATTTAAATATATTGAACCATACTGGAGAACATCTAAAAATTATCTTGGCAATGATGAGTTCGTACCAATAACAGCATTCAATCCTTTGAGTTCATTTACCGGTGCACAAACTAAAAACAACCCAATTTTAAAGGTTTTGGGTGAAATGATTGATTGGGATGCAGTGTATATTAACAAAGCAAAAGGTGAAAAATTGGGGTTAAAAGATGGAGACATGGTGGAAATTTTCAATATAGAAAAACCTCATTTACCAACGTTGGCTAAGGTAAAACTAGTGGAGTATGTTCATCCTGATGCTCTCTTTGCATATTACGGAGTTGGCGCTGGTTTTTATAATAAACTCAATAAATTTCTAACTTATGCTCCACAATACGGTTTGAACCCAAACCATATTGGCAATTTCAACTTTTCACCACTTGATGGTGGTCAACTTTCTCAAGATTTCATTGTAAAAATAAGGAGGGCAAAATGAGCAAAAATTTAATTTGTTACGACTCCATATCCTGCATTAGGTGTTATGCATGCATGATAAATTGTGCAGTGGAAAATAGAGCCAGACAATTTAGAGATAAAAACAAAAGATATGAACTTGCTGTAAACGAAACAAATGAAAGCTACTACTATCTTACTCCAGAAATACACGAATATGGAAAATACCCAAAAACTCAAAAAATAACTAAATTTAATCACTGCAACCATTGTGAAAATGCACCATGTATGCAAATATGCCCAGCTAATGCTATTGAAAAACGAAAAAATGGTGCTGTAGTAATACATGATGAAATCTGCGTAGGATGTAGATCCTGTATGGATGCATGCCCCTTTAATGTTCCCAAATATGATATTAAAAGAAATAAAACTTTCAAATGTATATTCTGCTACGACCGTGTAGAAAATGGGTTAAAACAGGCTTGTGTTGAAGCCTGCCCAACAGGTGCTATGTTTTCAGGAACTTTTGAAGAGGTAAGAAAAGAAGTTTTAAAAAGGATTGAAAAGTACGAATCTACCTATAATGAGCCTTTTGTGGCTTATGGGCTGGAGGAAATAAATAATTATGTGGGAAGTCTAGGATGGGTTACTATTGTTCCTAAAAAAGAGCTTGAAGCATACAAATTACCAGAAACCCCATACAAAAATGGTGTTGCATTAAGAAATATTGCCAAAAAAAGTGCTCCTGTATTAATTGGTGCTGCTATTGCTGCTACAGCAGGCCATTTCCTTTACTGGCTTGCTAATAGGAAAAAAGTTGTAGAGCAATCTTCAAAAGAGGAGGAGTAAAATGTTAAAAAAAGCTGATACAAAAATAGAAGTATTTAACCAAATTATTATTTGGTATCATAAACATATAATACATTTTATGTTCTTCTTCATAATTACAGGTTTACCTATTCTATCCGACAAATTTAAATTTCTCGCATATATTTTTGGTATCCCAGTAAGCTGGCTTGGTGAGATAAATACATCTGCAGAAATTTTGAGTGTAGGTATTCAGGTAGCAAGAATTTTTCACAGGGTTACAGCATTATTTTTCATCCTTGCTTCAATTCCATTTGTAATTGTAATGTTAAAGGATATCAAATCATGGCAAATCTGGCCAGAAAAATGGGGTATAAAAGCTATTTTTGGTGGTATAAACGATCTTTATAAAACTTATATAAAGTTTGAGCATCCTGAAATTGGCAAATATAACATGGGGCAAAAACTTTTTGCATGGTTTATAATTATTGCAATGATTATGATGACAATTTCCGGATGGATACTCGCTTTTAGAGATTCCTATAGCGAAAATCTGTGGCAGTGGGCACGAGGAATACATGCTATCTTCTTCGTATTAATCACTTTCTTTTTAATAATTCATATATATATAGGAACCCATCCAATAAATAGATGCGGTCTTAAAGCAATATTCCGTACAGGTGAAGTTGATTTAGAACATATAAAAGAAAAACATTCTCGCTGGTATAAAAAGCTTACAAATTCATAAGAAGGAGGTAAATCCTCCTTCTTTTTCTTTTCAAAACCATAATTCTTAATTTTTTTACTTTTAAAATCTATTCCCAATAGATAACTTGAGGATATCGCACAGCAATGTTCTCAAATAGTTATTGATATTGCACAAGCAATATTATCTAGTTGCATTATGTAAAAAGAAGCTCTTTTGTCGAAAAATACTCCAATTTTTCGATATTTTTTGAAAGAACTTTCAAAATTTTTTATGGGATTCGTAGATAATTTAGCTTCTTATTTTATATCACAACTGACTAATATCTTTCCATGAATATAATAAATAATTTTTGTATTTAAAAGTCTCACCACCATATACTATAATATCTTTTGTCAAATAATCATAGCTTGGAAATTTAGAAAAATTTTTGAAAAAGCTTTCCGAAAAAGTTTGAGAAAGTTTTATTTCCATCAAATCCAGCTCAATTCCATTGTCAATAACAACATCAATTTCAATACCTTTATGATCCCTGTAGAAGAAAAGATTATCCTGCTCTACTTTATTAAATCTATTTTTAAGCAACTCTGCAACCACAAAACTTTCGAAAATTGCTCCTTTAAGAGGATGAATTTCGAGATGTTCTACTCTTCTAATCCCCAATAAATAGCACAGCAAACCGGTATCCAAAAAATAAACCTTGGGAGTTTTCACCAGTCTTTTTTTAATGTTTCGAAAAAAAGGATATGATATTTTTATTATATAACTAGCTTCTAACACACTAACCCATGATTTAATTGTATTATGACTAACTCCACATGCCTCTGCAATACTGCTTAAATTCAACAATTGACCGCTTCTTGCGGCAATAAGCTTTAAAAACATTTCAAACTTTAATAAATCTTTTACATTTACAAGTTTTCTCACATCACGTTCTAAATAAGTTGATACATAAAAAGAAGCCATGTCTGTGGGATTAATTTTCTTATCAAAAATTCTCGGGAAGAAACCCGTAAACAATACTTCATCTAATTCTTTATTATCCAGATTAGAATAAGCCTCGTCCAAGGAAAATGGTAAAAGTTTTACAATTGCAACTCTGCCTGCAAGAGATTGACTTATATGCTCCAGCATCTCAAACTGCTGACTTCCTGTCAAAATATACATCCCTGAGATATTTTTCTCATCAACAATGGTCTGAATATATGAAAAAAGACCAGGGACATACTGAATTTCATCTATTACAGCACCATCAGGAAATCTATTTAAAAATCCTTTTGGATCTTCTTCAGCAAATTTTCTTTCGTCCAAATCTTCCAAAGAAACATATCGTTTATCCGGAAAAAGCATCTTACAGAGAGTAGTTTTACCCGATTGTCTCGGACCTGTAATTGTTATCACAGGAAACAGTTTTGACAATTCTAAAACTCTATCACTAACTTTTCTTCTTATCATACAAGAATGATAACAATTTTAGTGAAAATTGTCAATTCAACTTACAATTTTCACCATTAAAGATAGCTTTTCTCTCAAACACTCAAAATTGAAGTTAAAATTCTAATACCTACCAATATGTAGCACAACTCCCTCATAGATTTATTTTACAATCTGCGAAACTTCTTAGTTCATCCTGAAAAAGATTTTTCAGGATGAACTAAATAATAAGATGTAAATTTATAATTTTTTTTAAAATTCTACAGATACTCTCTATTAGAATAATAAGCGGATCAAACGAGGTTGAAGAAAACTCATACAAATTAACTGCTGAAGTCTCGGAAGAAATCGACAAAAAACTAAGCCTTTTACCAAGAAAAAACAATAAATATTTTGTTTATTATTAAGTTATATTTTCTATTTCTTTCACCAGTAATTCTGCCAGTATAGGCAACTTTTCTTCTAAACTATTTGATAAAGTTGTACCAGCTTCTATATTCTCAGGAATCACACCAAATAGTTTTACAACTTTCGGTAATCTTTCCCTCATTTCACTTAAAAGTAATACCTCCTGTAATCCAATCTGATGTGGAGACATTTTTGTGGGAATCCTATCAAGAATGATATCATCTTTGTCATATATCCTTATTTCTCCCGGCTTTCCATCAACATCAACAACATCCACTATAAAAAGATAATCAGCTTCTTCAATAACATGCATTGCCATTATTCCAAGAGTGCCTGCATCAAAAAGTTTAACATTATCAGGAAAAGTATAATTATTCTCCAAATACCTTACAAAATGAACGCCAAACCCTTCATCTGATAATAAAACATTTCCTGCACCAAAAATAACAATATTGTCCAACAAAGACCTCCTTTATATGTATAAAGAGGGGAAAATTCCCCTCTAAAGAACTTTTACTCTAACAATTTCATTACCTTCTGGATCTATAGTATGCACCGCACATGCAATGCAAGGATCAAATGAATGTACAGTCCTTAATACTTCTAAAGGTTTTTCAGGCTCAAGTACAGGATTACCTACAAGAGATGCTTCATATGGTCCCATCGCTCCTTTTTCATCACGAGGAGAAGCATTCCATGTGGAAGGAACAACAGCCTGATAATTCTTGATTTTCTTATCCTTGATAACAATCCAGTGAGAAAGTGTTCCACGAGGTGCTTCGTGAAAACCTACACCTTTAAACTCGCCCTCAGGAATGTCAGTATGGTTAGCATACTCAGTATCTCCTTTTGCAATGTTTTCTACCAACATATCTAAAAATTTTAATGAGAGATGTGCCATTATCCTTGCTCTTATTCCTCTGGCAACAAGTCTTCCCATAGTTGACTGCAAATCATAAATTTCCACACCAATTCTCTTTAAACTTTCATCAATAAAACGTTTTGCCTCAGTATTATCAGAAGCATGAATGGCAAACAGCTGAGCCACTGGTCCTACCTGCATAGGTCTCCCATCAAAGCGAGGAGCCTTTGACCATGAATACTTTCCATCAGCTTGAAAATCTGTGTAATATGGTTTTGTTTCACCTTCCCAAGGATGAAGTCCATCTTTACCTTCATACCATGAATGTGCAATTGACTCTGTTATGGAGTTTATCAAATATTGTTCACTATGATTTTTAAGCATTTTGTAAGGCTTTATATTTCCATTGAAAAACACTCCACCAGCAAGCTCAAACTTCTCATTTTTCGTATCAAGAGGAAACTCAGGTACAGCCAAATAATTATCAACCCCTTTTCCATAACCAAACCAGTCTTTGTAATAATTTGCCAATATCACCAAATCAGGAAAATAAACTTTCTCAACAAACTCGGCTGTTTCTTTCATTAATTCTTTTAAATAACTCAACCTCTCCATATTGATAGTAGCCAGATTATCCACATTAACCGCTGTCGCAACTCCACCAACACACAAGTTTTGTATATGAGGATTCTTACCACCAAGAATAGCAACTGCCTGCGCAGCTTTTCTCTGATAATCCAAAGCCTTTAAATAATGAGTAACAAGTATAAGATTGAGTTCAGGAGACAATCTCATAGCTGGATGTCCCCAGTAACCTGAAGCAAAGATACCAAGTCTGCCACTATTTACGAAACCTTTTAATTTATCTCTGACAGCTTCAAATTCTTTTACACTGTTGCCTGGCCAGTCTGAAAAACTTTGAGCTATAGATGCAGCTTTTTTAGGATCTGCCTTTAAAGCAGATACTATATCAACCCAGTCAAGAGCTGATAAATGGTAAAAATGAACTATGTGATCCTGAACTGAATGCTGAGCAATTATGAGGTTTCTGATATACTGAGCATTTAAAGGTACCTCAACATTCAAAGCATTTTCTACCGACCTGATAGAAGCAATCGCATGAACTGTAGTACACACACCACAAAATCTCTGAGCAAATGCCCAAGCATCTTTCGGATCCTTACCCCTTAATATTACCTCTATCCCCCTCCACATCTGTGCAGATGCCCAAGCATTACTTACTCTGCCATTATTCACTTCAACATCAATTCTTAAATGACCTTCAATTCTTGTAATTGGGTCTATAGTTATCTTCTTTGCCATCCAAACCTCCTTGATATTGCTTTACTTTTTTCAACAGTTTCTTCAGTTAAAATTTCATCTGGATTGTGACCAGATGGTAAAACAGGAAACAGTTTTACAAAAATCAAATATAGTAAAATTTCCAACGCAACTATTCCCAGAGTTATCATAAACTCAGGTAGTGATGGGAAATATCTCCAGCCAGGCCCAGGGTTAAAGCCTACAATATAAACATTCATTCTATATAACCCTCCCCCAAACAGTATCAAACATGCAGTTACAAATAACCATCTGGGGGATTTCCTAATTTTATCATTTAATAACATTATAGAACCAACTACTATCAACATAAACTCAATCAAAAACATTATTGAATAAAAATCACCTTTAAAAACAGCTGATAACTGCCCTCTATAGTACAAATCTCCAATTCTTATGGAAATCCAGATTGCTGTTAACCAAGGTATTATACCAGCAAGTCCAGATAATTCTTTTACCTCATAAGGCCTATTGAATGCAAATGAGGATACAATCGACTCAAATATAACAATAGCAAAACCTATGTACACGCAGTTAATAAGGAAAAGCAGCGGAAGAAATCCAGTATGCCAAAGTGGATGCAGTTTATGCGTAGCTATTGTCATCATTGAGCCTAAAGATGACTGGTGCATTGAGGGAAGCGTGATACCTAGAGCAATGAAAAAGATAAGAACACTATTCAACTTTGGATATAACCACTTAGCATATTTTGCTAAAAAGTTATCCTGATTTTTTAATCTTTCTAAAATTGCAGGTAAAAACTCAACAAACAACACTAATGTATATGTCATTACACAAAGAGCCACCTCAAACATCACTGAATTAAATTGCCATCTTGAAGGAATGAAAAAGTTGTAAACATTCCAATACCTTCCAAGGTCAATAACCACTGATAAACCTGCCAGCCCATATCCAAACAAACTTGTTAGAATGGCAGACCTGATCAAAGGATGATACTTCCATCTATTCATTATATAAATCAATATTGCCATAGCATATCCACCACAAGCCAGCGCAGTACCTGTAGCCACATCATAAGCTATCCATATCCCCCATGGATACCCATCACTTAAATTAGTCACAGCTCCAATACCTTTTACATAGCGAACACCAATAAACATAAAACCAATGATAACAATGGCCAGCAAGAACAAAAATGGCTTTGTTACTATCTTTCTTTTCAACACTGTATATTCATTTTCATGGGCCATTACTTATCCTCCCTCTCATCAGACTGTTCATTTTTCTTTCTATTCCTGAGTGCAATTAAACAAAGCGTTGCATACAAAGCAACCGGAGCAATAAACCCCTTATACACTGTATGTTGAATCTTTTCGGTAAAAGCTGCTGGTGATTTACTATCTAATTTTGGAAAACCTAACTTTTCAAAAGGCACAGAAGCCAAATATATTACATTTGTTCCACCAGCTTCAAATTCTCCATAAATGTGATTAACATATTTATCAGGATTTTCCTTTAAACGTCTTTTTGCTTCCTTTAGAAGATCCTTTCTCTTACCAAAAACAACCGCTTTTGCTGGACAAACTTCTGTACAAGCAGGCTCGCCTTTCTCTTTAAGGTTGGTAAATTTACACATATCACACTTGACAATTTTTGGAAATGCCTTCTCCCATTCAAACTTAGGAATATTAAAAGGACAAGCCACCTGACAGTAACGGCACCCTATACAAATATCTTCGTTGTAATAAACCACACCATTTTCATCCTGCCTCATTGCCCCAACAGGACATGCTGAAACACAGGATGGTTTTGCGCAATGCATACACTGATGTTTAATGTATGACCACACATTCTCATTTTCTTTATACAGCTTTATAATTGTTCTTGTTTTACTATCTAAATCCTTAGGAGCATCCCACTTTCCATCTGGATCAAAATCTGCTTTTTCTGCAGGCATACCATTAACTCTTTTGCAAGCTGCAACACATGCTTTGCATCCCACACACGCGGTAGCATCATAAAACATTGCATAGGCATCATCTTTCACAAAATTTTCTTCATTAGCTTCTGCAGTAGCAACACCTGAAACACAAGCACCAGCTATTAAGCCAGCTGTAGTTTTTAAAAATTCTCTCCTAGTTTTCTTTTTCACTATCCTCCTCCTTTGGCAGCTTCTTTGCCAAAACAGCACCTGCACCAACTGCTGCTCCTGCTACTGCTCCGACAACAGCTGTAGTCACAGGATCTGCACCTTTACCACGTTCAGTTGGCTCAGTTGACGGATAAGTATCAGGAGGTGTTGGATTGTGTATCTGAACTTTTTCATCAATAGATTTTTTGAAAAGAATGGAAGGCTCTGTACATCCAATGCATGGATGACCAACAGAAACAGGCCAAACACCTGCATCATTAAACCTGAGAACAGAACAGTTTGCAAATGTAGCGGGTCCCTTACACCCTAGTTTATACAGGCAGTACCCGTTTTTATGGCCTTCATCACCATATTTTTCAGCAAATCTACCAGCATCAAAGTGCGGTCTTCTCTCACAGTGTTCATGAATTTTTCTACCATAAGCAAACAAAGGCCTGTTCAATTTATCAAGCTTAGGAAACTTATTAAATGTCATATAATACAATATTACCGATAAAAAGTTATAAGGATTAGGTGGACAACCAGGCACATTAATAACTGGTTTATCCTTTACGATATCCCAGACACCAACCGCACCAGTGGGATTGGGGTCAACAGCTTGAATACCGCCATATGATGCACAGGTCCCTATAGAGATAATTGCAGCTGCCTTTTCTGCCATTTCTTTCAATGATTCTACAGCTGTTTTTCCTCCCACCTTGCAGTAAACACCACCTTCTTTAGTAGGAATTGCTCCCTCAACAACCAAAATATAATTATTTTTATTTTCTGTAACTGCACTGTGCAAAGATTCCTCTGCTTGCACACCTGAGCCTGCCATCAAAGTTTCATGGTAATCTAATGACACCAGGTCAAGAATCAGCTCTGACAGGCCAGGATGGCTAGAGCGAAGAAGTGACTCAGAACAACCAGTGCACTCTTGAAAGTGCAACCAGACTACTGATGGTTTTTCTGCCTTTTCAGCTGCTTCTGCAACTTTTGTATGCATTCCATAAGGCAGTCCCATTAAAGCTGTTGTTTTGATACATATTTTAATAAAATCACGCCTACTAATGTTAAATCTTTTCATACTACCTCCATAAATGTTTATAAAGGCCTATCGGAAAAAATAATTAACAACAAAATTTATAGAAAACAAGAGTTTTTATTGAAAAAAACAATAATTATTATTGTTTATATTTATAATACAATGTTCTATCAGACCTTATACTACAATTAACGTATTAATGTCTTTCTTTTATCAATTATCATTTTTTTTAGTTTATAACCAATCTAAAAAAAACGTTTTAATAACAATGTTTCGCCATCAAAGCAGCAATAAAGCAACAAAACATCCTTCAGTTTTCTCACGCACGACAACTAATGCTTCTAACAATCCTCTATTTTCAATATATTTAGTTAATTAAAAATTCAAATTACATATATTTGTAAAATCTATATCACACTCAAATAACTATAGATTTATTCAATACTAATCATTAGGAATGATTATCACCACTAATCTCGTCTAATAAAACATCTTTATTTTATTTTTTTTTTTATCACACCGAAACATTAAGACAGCCAGCGGCCTATTTTTTAGAATTACATATCCAAAACCAGTTAGGATAATGTTTCTTAACTAATGATTAGCCTATGGAAGTATAGAATGACTTCATGAGTGTTATTTAGTTGATGCTGAAAAAATTATAACGTACTATCATACAAAAAATTATTCTAAGACAAAGAAGACATCACCAGTTTTTTTACAAAAATCCTAAAAGCCTGAAGATTTATTTTAAGAGTTATTCCAATAAAAAAATCAATGATAATATTTGTTGTGTTTTATTCCCACCTTGCCATTGATAAGGAGCTGGCAGGCAAAATTATCAAAAAAGAATCAGATAAAAATTTAAAAAACTCTTATAATCACCATTATTTTTTGCCAATAAATATTTTTGCACATCCCAAACGTGGATTGTCTCCAGATGTACTAAAATACATATAATAAGTTTATGATTTATCCATATCTTCATTGCAATTAAAGAATCGTTTTTGGTCTGGTAAATTAAAATCTGTACATTCTACTACCAATTGATAACTATAATTTCTTGTTAATAGCTGTCCTTCGAAATCTACACCACTGTTTTTTGTCATAATGAGATACTCTCCGTCACTACTTACTTTAAATTTAACAAGATACTCATCATTCTTATTTAATAAACAAACCATAAAACCACCTTCTTTATCCATTACACCTAAATTTTTTGCTTTATCTAACATACCTGCAATATCAGTAACTTCTTTAGCCTGTAAATCAAGAGCAAAATTTAAAGATACAAAAACCACAACAAGAAACATTAATACTTTTTTAAACACAATTTGCCTCCATTTAAATTTATCATTATAAAAGAACAACTCATAATGCACTAAAATCTCTAATATTAAAGATTTTCTTTATCAAGTATGCGGTACTGGATAGCTTCTAAAATATGTTTAGATAAAAGATCTTTTGACTCTTCCAAATCAGCTATGGTACGAGCTACCTTTAAAATCTTCGAATAGGCTCTTGCCGATAAGCCCAATTTCGTCACGGCCTGTTCCATCAATTTCAAACTTGATTCATCAAGTCTGCAATACTTTCTAATCTGCTTCTCATTCATCTGAGAGTTATATAGTATCCCTTCTTCCTTAAACCTTTCCATCTGTATCTTTCTTGCCACTTCCACACGCTTTCTTATATTCTCAGATGATTCACCAGGCTGCAGCTTTGATAAGTCTTTTATATCAATTGAGGAAACCTGCACCTGAATATCAATTCTATCCATCAAAGGACCAGACAATTTTGCTCTATACCTTTGAATTTGAGCTTGAGTACATACACACTCTCTTCTGTTATCCCCTAAATATCCACAAGGACAAGGGTTACACGCTGCCACAAACATAAAATTTGCAGGATACGTCACTGTTCTGTTTGCCCTACTTACTGTCACCACTCTATCTTCAAGCGGTTGCCTCAATACTTCCAGCACACTCTTTTTAAACTCAAGCAATTCATCGCAAAAGAGTATACCGTTGTGGGCAAGGCTCACAGCTCCCGGTTTTGCATCGCGTCCCCCACCTATTATAGATACATCACTGGCTGTATGATGTGGGGCAATAAAAGGTCTTTTGCTAACAATTTGATTTTTATTAATTAGCCTTCCTGCAACAGAATGAATCTTTGTAGTCTCAATTATTTCTTCTAAAGTCATTTCAGGAAGAATGGAGGGTATCCTTTTTGCAATCATCGTCTTGCCACTACCAGGAGATCCTATCATCAACAAGTTATGCATTCCAGCTGCTGCAATTTCAGCAGCCCTCTTCACAGCGAACTGCCCTTTCACATCTTCAAAATCATGATATTCATTTTCATGGATAAGCAATTCGGTAATATCCTTTTTTATGGGCCTCTCATCCATCTCGCCTGCTAAAAAGGCAAGCACTTTATCTAGAGAGTCAAACCCATAAATTTCTATACCATCTATTATAGCTGCTTCATTTATATTCTCTTTTGGAACAATAATTTTTTTAAAACCATTTTCCTTTGCAAATATCGTAAAAGGTAAAACTCCTTTTACCCCTCTCAGTTTTCCATCAAGTGAAACTTCACCAATGAAAAAAGTGTCATCCATTTCTGCATTTAAGAAACCTGACGCTGCAAGTAATCCTATAGAAATTGGTAAGTCGTAATGAGTCCCTTCCTTCTTAAAATCGGCAGGTGCCAAATTAATAGTAATAGGTTTGGCAAAAATATTGAATCCGAGATTTTTTAAAGCTGATTTAACCCTTTCACGACTTTCCTTGATACTTGTTTCTGCAAGACCAACCACTGTAAAGGAAGGCAATCCCATATTCGAAATATTAACTTCCACTTCAACCAAGACTGGTTCAATACCCTCAAGATGTGCAGTGGAAACCTTCGCAAACACATTAAAACCTTATTATCAATCATTAATTTTCATAAAGATAATAAAAAATACCTGTTTCCTCAAACTTCATCTTTATATTTGTAACCCCCTCTAAAAACTCCCTTAAAACCCCTTTTCTTTCTTCTGGCTCATACAAAATCACATCATTTGAGAAATGAAAATCCTTTTTCATAGAAATGAATGCATCTCTATAAGTTCCAATAGCATCAATTAGTCCAATTTTCTTTGCTTGATTACCAGTTAAAATCCTACCATCGGCATACTTCAAGAGCAATTCTCTTTTTATACTCCTTGCCTTGATTATATCCTCTACAAATTGATTGTAAACATCCTTGATGGCATTTTCCAGTAATCTCTTCTCCTCTTTGGTCATCTCCCTTGAAGATGAGCCTATATCCTTAAATTTTCCACTTTTGATGGTAACAACTTTTATTCCTATTTTATCATAAAGCTCCTTTAAATTTGAAAATTTCATAATCACACCAATACTTCCTGTAATGCTCCCAGAAAGAGCAAAAATTTTATCGCAAGCTGAAGCAACATAATAACCACCAGAAGCTCCAAGTGTGGAAATTGCTGCATAAACCGGTTTCTTCATGTTCCTAATAAATCTGTAAATCTCCTGGCTTGGAGCTACAGCACCACCCGGTGAATTTATTTTTAATATAACACCTTTAATGTATTCGTCTTTTTCAGCTCTTTCCAACTTTTTTGTCACCTTTTTCGAATCAACTATTACACCATTAAGCTCTACTACCAAGACATGTGGTTTTTTGAGCAATACAGAGGAATCACCTTTAGTAAGCATCAAAACCATCTCTATAAAAAATATTATAACAATCAAAAAAAGAATAAATTTAAAAAGAAGTTTCACCCATTTCATCAGCTTCCCCTCATTTTATACATATATAACAGGTAGAATGTATAAAAAATTCCTATATAAAAGGAGTAAATACTTATTCTCCCTAATCTAAATCTTGAAATCTTATCCTGTTTCACTCCTATTAGTGCAATAATTAACATTATAGCAGATAAAAGAGCTGATTTCAGGTGAATTAACGATACAAACTCAAATACAGAACCTTTCATATAAAAAATATCCACAAAAAACAAAATTGCCACATTAAACACACATGAACCAGCAATATTTCCAAAAGCCATATTTGCCGATCCAACCCTAATTGCCCCAATAGATGCCGAAATTTCAGGTAAAGATGTAACAAAAGCGAGCAAAAAAGCCCCCACAAAACTTCTACCAAGCCCTGTCTCCAATGCAATTACATCCGCTGATTTACTCAAAAGTAAACCTGCTACCACAATTATAATTGCAAAAAACGTAAAAAGTAACACAGCTTTCCTGAGCGAAGCAGAATCAACTTTTTCGTCTTCATTTTCCATTTGTATATCAAAAAATGAACTTCTATAAGCACTGTAAACAGACGCCACATAAATAACAAAAATAATAATACTACCTGATGATACCCATAAGAAATTAGGCATTTTGAATACAAATCCCATTATTGCAACAATGGTCAATAATAGAGCATAAATACCTGTCACTATATTAGCTAGGCTTATATCCACAAAGATAGAATCTTTTTTAAAAAGCAAGTCCATCAAAAATATTATAAATATGTTAAACATATTTGAGCCAAAAATATTTCCAAAGGCAAGAGAAGGCGCATCCACCACTGTAACAGAACCAATGGAAGATATCAGTTCAGGTAAGCTTGTGACTACTGAAAGAAGGAGAATCCCTACTAGACTATGTCCAAGATTCGTTGCAGATGCAATCACATCACCATATTTTGACAAAGCCATTCCACTATAAACAATTAAAATAGCACAAACAACAAAGAGAATATAATACATTGATTCTTACTCACTCCTGAAAAATTAATTTTGAGATTACTCTGGGGAGTCCCCAGAAACCAAGACAGTAAAGCAATTTTATTGTATTTCTGAATATAAAAGCCATTTTCTTAATTTTTACACATATTCAAAACCTAAGCTTTTCATTAAAAACATCAAAAACTAAAGAAAAACTTTACTCGCTTTTAATAAATAGCTTTTAATTAAAAATCAGTTAGCTTAAATAAAACTAACTGATTATTCAATATCTTTAAGCTTATCTTTTAAAATATTACCTAAGCTAAATCCAGTATCTTCTTTACTTTCCAACTGCTTTAAAAACTCTTTAACTTCTCTCTTTTCTGAATCAAGCAGATATTTTTTCCTGGACAAAAAGACCTTCTTATCCTTCGCATTATAGCCAATTACAACAGCTTTTATAGTATCTCCAACCTTTACAAGCTCTTCAGGCAACACTTTCTGCTCATCAAGCTCTCTTGCTTCAATCACCCCTTTAATCTTTCTTGGCAATTCCACTTCCACATAATCTTTTGTTACCAATGTAACAGGTACTTCCACAACTTTTCCTTTTGGCAAAATTTTATCAATCTCTCTCCAAGGATTCTTTTCAAGCTGTTTTATACCAAGAGAAATTCTTTCTCTCTTGTCATCAATCTTTAAAATTTTAGCTTCAACTTTATCACCAACTTTAAACATTTCACTTAAGTCAGTAACATCTTCAGTCCAAGAGATATCCTCTTTCCTGATAAGTCCATCAATAAATACTCCAAAATCTACAAATATACCAAAATCAGTAATACTTTTTACCTTACCTTTAATCACAGACCCCTCAGGGTGTTTGTTTCTAAGGCTTACCCAAGGATTTTCACTCAAAAGTTTCAAAGAAAGAACAACTTTTTTATTTTTATTATCAATATCTATTACCTGACCTTCAACCACGTCTCTCACATTCAATTTCACATTAGCTTTTTTCAGCCAGCTAAGCTCATCATCAGGGATATACCCATCAATGCCAGGCTCAAGTTCTACAATATAACCTTTTTTCACCCTTGCAACAACGGTACCTGATGCTTTTTCACCTTTTTTATATTTTTCATCTACTTTTGTCCATGGATCAGGCTGCTTGTCTTTTAAACTTATTTCAACCTTTTCATTTTCAGAATCAATATTCACTACTACACCTTCGATAACATCATCAATCTCTAAAAATTGATTTGGATGTTTTACTCTTCCCCAGCTGATATTCTCCTTTCTTAGGAATACATCAATTGGACCGACATCAACAAAAACACCATAATTTTTTATACTCTTCACCCTACCTTTTACAAGATCACCAACCTTTGTTTTCTCAAAGAAATTCCTTTTCTCTTCCTCTCTCACTTCCTGCAGATAAATCTTTCTTGAAGCAAGAAAGCTTTTATCTCTCTTGTTTAATTTGAGAATTTTAGAGTTGAAAACTTTTCCTATATAGTATTCAGGTTCACGTTGTTTATGCATATATTCCATATGTCCATCAGGAATAAAACCTTCCACTGTGCTGAATAAAACTTTAAAACCTTTTTCCACTTTTTCCAATACTTTCAATGGCAAGTATCTACCTTTTTCATGAGCTTCCAAAACATCCTGCCAGTCCTTTTTCTGATCAAGCACCTTTTTTGAAAGCCATACCCTCGCACCACCACCAGTCACTCCAACTACCATAACATCTACTTCATCACCTACTTTAACAGTCAACTCTCCATCAGCCAGGAAATCCTCTTTATTTGCAAACCCTTCACTTTTATAACCAAAATTTATCAATACATGATTGTCAGTAATCTGAACAACCTGCCCTCTTACCACAGTACCTTTTTTAGGCAGTGATAATGATTCTTCCAATAAAGCTTCAAAATCTTCCATTTCAAGTTCGTTATTGTTTTTTGCATTTTCTTGCATTTCCAACCTCTTCTAAATAGTTTATAACATCGTTTATCAGATAATCAGGAGTGCTTGCTCCTGCAGTTATACCAACTTTTTCAATATTTTCAAACATTTTTTCATCTAATTCATCTTTTGTCTCAATATGAATGCTGTTTTTACATATTTCTTTGCAAATTTCGTAAAGTCTTCTTGTATTACCGCTGTTTTTACCACCCACTATTATCATCATATCTACCTGTTTTGCCACTGCTTTTGCAGCCTCTTGACGGTAAGTAGTGGCATTACAAATTGTATTAACAACTTTTAGCTCATTGCATTTTTCTTTGATTACATCAACCACATTTTTGAAATATTCTCCGTTTTGAGTAGTTTGAGCTACAACACCATATTTTTCTTTAAAAGGTAATTGCTCAGCTTCTTCTTTTGAAGAAATTAGATAATACTCCCCTTCTACATAGCTCACTATCCCTTTGACCTCAGGATGCTCCTTTTCTCCAAAAACAACTACAGTATAACCCTCCTTTGATAAATTCATTGCTGATTTGTGCGCTTTTATAACAAAAGGGCATGTTGCATCTATAATATTCACATCCTTTTCTTTCAAAAAGTTATAATTATCTTTTGTAATTCCATGGGATCTAATAATAACCGTATGTTTCTTCTCAACATCACCTGTTGATTCTACTGGCAAAACCCCTTTTTCTTTCAATTTATTTACAAGCTGAGGATTATGTATTATAGGGCCAAGTGTTACGACATTTTCATATATTGTGGACGCATTCTCCACAATTCCAACAGCCCTTTCAACCCCAAAACAAAAACCGGCATGCTCTGCTTTTATAATTTTCACTATCTATGCACCTTACCAATATTTCTCTCAATTATTGAAACTACATCATCTATTGTCAAGCCTGTTGTATCTATTTCTATGGCATCATCAGCCTTTTTTAAAGGAGCCACATCCCTTTTGGCATCCATTTCATCCCGCTTTTTAATATCTTCTAATACCTCTTCAAAAGTTATCTCTACACCTTTTTCAATAAAATCTTTGTATCTTCTTTTTGCTCTCTCATTTAAAGTAGCATTTAAGAAAAACTTAAATTCTGCATCTGGAATTACCACAGTACCGATATCTCTTCCATCCATTACCACATTGTTTTCTGACGCAATTTTTTTCTGCATATCTGTTAAAACTGCCCTTACCTCTTTATTAGAGGCTACTTTACTTACAAGGTTTGTCACTTCTACACTTCTTAACTCATCTTTCAAATATAAAGCAATTTCATCTTTAACAACAAGATACTGCTCACCATCTTTATACTCAAAAGTAATCTCTTTTTCTTTAAGTGATTCTACGAGCTCATTAAAATCCATATTCTCAGTGAGCATGAGATAAGCAGCAAAACGATACATAGCCCCTGTATCGATATACAACAAGCCGTATTTTTTTGCTAAAATCTTTGCAATAGTACTTTTCCCACTACCTGCAGGCCCATCAATGGCTATGCGAAGCAACCTTAAACCTCTAACAGCTCAAACCTCTCAATAAAATCAGGAAACGATACATCAATACTCTCGATACTGTCAATTAAAAAGTTTCCAAATCTTTTTGCAAGTAAAATATTTATCATTGCAATACGATGATCATCAAAAGATTTTAACACTCCACCATCATTCACATTTTTAATTGGGTAAACCTTAAACCCATCGTTATACTCTTCTATCTTAGCACCCACAACATTCAAATTATGAACAATAGAATTAATTCTATCAGATTCCTTCACCCTCAGCTCTTCAGCATCCCTTATCTCAAGAGGATTCTCACAGAAAAGTCCAAGGACACCAAGAAGTGGAATTTCATCAATAATATTGGGAATAATCTCCCCCTCAACTTTGCCACCTTTTAAACCAGAGTGTCTTACAAAAATATCCCCTCTAACCTCAAAAGAATCATCCCGAACTGTAATAGAAATATCTGCACCAAGATCTTTTAAAACCTGAATAAAACCAGTCCTCGTAGGATTTAAACCCACATTTTTAATCAAAATCTCACTATTTTCAAACATTAAAGCTGCACCTATAAAAAAGGCAGCAGAAGAAAAATCCCCCGGCACTTCCACAATTGAAGGTTTTAAAATTTGCTTACCAGGTACCTTTATTTCATCATTATCTATTTCAAGATCCACACCATAATATTTTAGCATTACTTCTGTGTGATTTCTTGTTTTTACCCTTTCCACATAAACCGTTTCTCCATCTATCTGCAAACCTGCCAAAATTATTGCACTTTTCACCTGCGCACTTTTTACAGTTGACTCAATTTTTATCCCACGCATTTCAGATGGCAAGATGGTGATAGGTAAGTTTTTATTATTGTTTCTACCAAAAATAACAGCACCCATTTTGCTTAGCGGTTCTGTAACCCTGCCCATGGGTCTTTTTTTCAGAGAATTATCTCCCGTCAAGACAAAATATTTTCTCATAGGGGAAAAAAGTCCCGTTAAAAGTCTAGCTGTAGTCCCTGAATTTTCACAATTTATTATGTCAAAAGGCTCATTAAAATGTTCATACCCTTTAGAAATAACCTTAAAACCATCCTCAATCTCTTCAAACTGAACCCCACAGGCTTTTAAAGCGGCCATCGTAGCCTTTGTATCCCTTGACATAAGAGGATTTTTTACAACAGATTCGCCACAAGCCATTGCAGAAAGGATAAAGCTTCTATGTGTTATAGATTTATCAGCAGGAACTTCCACTTCACCTTTTAATGTTTTTACTTTCTCAAAAGTAACCATATATCACCCTCACCTACACTCACACTGCACACTTACACATACCTACACACATTTCACAGTCCTCTTCTTATATTGCTAATAAGACCAATATCGTGAAAAATTGCATCTTCCTTTTTATCAAGGATATTATCTTTCCAGCTATTTAAAATATTTATAAATTCATCAATCAATGAAACTACAACTTCACTATTATCAAGAAAAATATCGGTCCACATTCTCGGTTCACTTGCTGCAATCCTAGTGAAATCTTTAAATCCCCCCCCTGTAAAACCAAAAGCATCACGATTTTTTATATCTACCAAATCTATCAATGCAAAAGCTATAAGATGTGGGAAATGACTAATTAACCCAAAAAGTTCGTCATGTTTTTTCGCATCCATCACCTTTACAACCATCCCAATCTCTTCATGCATCTTTTTTAAAGCTAACACCGTATCATCATCTTTCTCTACCGTTAAAAAATGATATGCACCTTTCAACATGTTATCATCACTATACTCAAAACCTGATTTTTCCTTCCCAGCTATGGGATGGCCACCATAAAAATTCAAATTTAACTCTTTTGCTAACTTCACGAGGGAAAACTTTGTACTACAAGCATCAGTAATAGGTATAGTTATATTTTTCGCTGATAAATCTCTTAAAATCTTTTTTGCAGATGAAACAGGCGTTGTAATATATATCAAATCAAGGTCAAAAGTTAAAAAATCATCCAGAGTATTTGCAACTCCTTCGAAAATATCAGACTCAATGGCCTTTAAGAGAGTCTCATTGTTAGAATCCAGACCGTAAATTTTATACCCTTTTTTATAAAAAGCTTTGGCAAAAGAGCCACCGATAAGACCGATACCTATAACACCGATTTTTTCAAAAACCTTCGGCACCGAATCTACTCTTCCAGATGTTTCTCTAAAGTAGCAGCTATAACTCTAACCCTTCTCATCAACACATCAAAATTTTCTGGTAAAATAGATTGATCCCCATCACTTAAAGCCTCTGAAGGCCTTGGATGAACCTCCACCATTAAACCGTCCGCACCGGCAGCAATGGCAGCCTGTGCCATAGGAAGTATACAATCTCTTCTACCCGTCCCATGACTTGGATCCACAATAATCGGTAAGTGGCTTGCATTCTTAATAACAGGAACAGCAGCCAAATCCAGTGTATTCCTCGTCTCAGTATCAAAAGATCTTATTCCTCTTTCACAAAGAATTATATCGTAATTCCCTTCACTAGCGATATATTCAGCAGCCATTAGAAATTCTTTTATTGTGGCACACATCCCTCTCTTAAGCATAACAGGAACTTTTGCCTTACCCACCTCTTTTAAAAGCCTAAAATTTGACATATTCCTTGCACCAATCTGTAAAATATCAGCATATTTTGCCACCAAATCTAAATCCCTTGGATCCATAAGTTCTGTTATGACAAGCATACCGTAATGATCAGCCACTTCCCTTAAATATTTAAGCCCTTCTTCACCCAACCCCTGAAAAGAATAAGGGCTTGTTCTCGGTTTAAACGCTCCACCACGTAAAATCCTTGCACCAGCTTTGTAAATCGAATCAGCAACTTCAAAGAGCAACTCTCTACTTTCAACAGAGCAGGGGCCTGCCATCACTGCAATATGTTTTCCACCAATCTTAACTCCTTTAATATTTATAACAGTAGGCTCTTTCTTAAAATCTTTACTCACCAGTTTGTAAGGCTTTAAAATAGGAACAACCTTCTCAACACCGGGTAATGAACTCAATGGTTTATCACGTAAAGCCCTTTCATCACCAATAGCACCGATAATGGTTCTTTCTACCCCCATTGAAAGATGGGTTTTAAACCCATAATCGGTAAGTTTTTTTACTACAAAATCTATATCTTCTTTTGTGGCCTCAGGCCTCATTACAATAATCATGTTATACCTCCAAAACCTCTTTTAGCTTTTCTATAAAAATTTCATTCTCCTCAGGCAATCCGATGGATACCCTGATGTAAGGTGCAAGTTTCGGTCCAAGAAACCTCACAATTACACCTTTATATAGCAAATCATTAAAAACCTTATTACCGTCCTTCACATCTACAAGGATAAAATTGGCCTGCGTTTCATAATATTTCAATCCCAGTTTTTTAAACTCATTATAAAGATAAATTTTACCATCTCGATTATTTTTAATAACCTTCCTCAAGAACTCGTGATCTTCAAGAGCAGCTTCAGCCACAATTTGAGCAGCCATATTCACATTGAAAGGCTGGCGCACTCTGTTTAACATATCAATCCCTTCAGGACTTCCTATCACATAACCAATCCTAAATCCTGCCAAACCATAAGCTTTTGAGAAGGTCCGCATAATAAAAAGATTTGGATATTTATCCAACAATTTTACACTCTGAGGATAATCATGAGCATCAACAAACTCATAATAAGCTTCATCTAAAACAACAAGAACATCATCCCTAACATTATCAAGAAAATTAACTAGTTCATCATGGCTAAAATATGTACCTGTAGGATTATTAGGGTTTGCAAGAAAAACTATTTTTGTATTATTATCAATTGTATTTAGTATTTTTTCAAAATTTACTTTGAAATCATCGTCTGTTTCAACCCATTTGCAGAAAGAGCCGTTCGCCTGAGCAATTATTCCGTACACTGAAAAGCTTGGGAAAAAAGAAACCACATTTTCACCAGATTTTACAAAAGTTCTAATTAACAATTCTATAATTTCATTAGAACCTGTACCAAAAAGTAGCTTATTCTCTGCAACCCCGAGCTTACCGGCAAGCTTTTTTCTTAAATAATAACAATCGCCAAGAGGATATCTATTCAATTCATCCATAAAGGAAATTAAAGCCTCTTTACTCTTTGGCGAAATCCCCATAGGATTTTCGTTTGACGCAAGTTTTATTGCCTTTCTTATCCCCAATTCTCTTTCCAGCTCTTTTACAGGTTTACCAGGCTTATATGGTATAAGTAATGCAATATTTTCTCCTGCAAGCTTTTTAAAATCTATCATTTTTCCCCCTTTGGATAAGAGCCTAATATTTTTAATATATTAACATTTTTTGAAAAGTTATCCAGTGCAATTTTTACATTTTCATCCATAATATGACCATCTATATCTACGTAAAAAATATACTCCCAGGCTTTCCTTTTGGAGGGACGAGACTCTATCTTTGTCATGTTTATATTCTGTTTTGCAAAAGCCCTCAGTGCCTCATACAAAGAACCAGCTCTATGAGCTACAGAAAACATTATTGATGTTTTATCATTGCCGGTCCTTGCAGACTCTGTATATCCAATCACGAGAAACCTTGTAAAATTGTTTGTAAAATCTTCTATACTTTTTTCTACAATCTTCAAACCATAATGAATTTCAGCCATCTCAGAGGCAATAGCAGCTACAGATGCATCTTTTTTAGCAATTTCAGCCGCTTTGGCAGTAGACTCCACCTCCACTACAGTAATCCTTCTTGCATTTTTAGATAACCATTTTCTGCATTGAGCAATAGCATGGGGGTGAGAATAAATCTTTTTTATATCATCAAAATTTCCACTCAAATTCATCAAATGATGGGATACCTCAAGGTATACTTCGCCACAAATTTTAAGATTTGAATCCATAAACATATCAAGGGTATGATTTACCACCCCTTCAAGAGAGTTTTCTATAGGAATAACCCCATATGTACATCTCTTCTTCTCCACATATTCGAAAACATCAGAGATATTGGAAAGCGGAATTAATTTTGCTGCTAGTCCAAAATGTTTTATTCCAGCCAGATGGGTAAATGTCCCTTCTGGCCCAAGATAAGCAATTTTCTGCACCTCTTCAAGGGAAAGTGATGCAGATATAATCTCACGAAACACATTTTTTATATACTCATCAGGGAAAGGGCCACTATTTATAGCTTTTAATCTTTCGTAAATAGCTTTTTCTCTCGACGGCACATAAAGAGGTTTGTTTTGAGCTTTTTTTATCTTACCAATTTCAATGGCAAGCTCTGCTCGTTTATTCAATAATTTTAATATCTGCTCATCAATTACATCAATTTGTTTTCTTAATTCATCTAATCTTTCCATGTGCAAAATATAAATCAGAGTTAAAAAATATTCAACCCTTATTTAACCCTTAAAAACAACTTCAAATTCTGGAGTCACCCCAAAATTTAAAAAATAATATTTTATAATACATTGGAAAATATTTTTCGGGTTTAGGTTTCCAAAAAATCGCCATGGATGGCGATTTTTGAGAAACCTGCCTCGCAAGTGGCACTGGACGTGCCACGAGAATGAGAAAAATATTTTCCACTGTATTTAGTGTGTAATCTACTAATAATACTCATAATATTACTATTCTTAAAAAATAGGGGTGACTCCAAAACCTCAAATTAAATTGAACTTAAATGGAAAATACTTTAGAATTATATATGAGAGCAGATGCGTTTTTTTTTAAAAAAATCTTAGATAATCTACCAGACATCGTTTTTTCAGTAAACAAAGATCTTACCATCTTATTTGCAAATCACAAAGCAAAAGAAAAAGGTTTTATCGAGGGCAATAAATGCTTTGATAACAAAAAAGAATTTCACAATATTTGCCAAAATGTATCAAAATGTCCAGCTAAAGAAGTTATTATTACAGGAAAATCTAGCGATAATGAATTGAAAGTTCCATTTAATGGAAAAACAAAATATCTACAGATCACCTCAACTCCTATAATTATTAACAAAAAAACTATTGATAACGTATTAATTACCATAAAAGATATCACGGATAAAAAGAAAATTCAAATTCAGTTAGAAGAAAGAAATCAAATTTTTAGAGACCTTTATGAAAAAACCTCTGTTGCAATTATCTTTTATCAAGATGACATTATAATCTTCGCAAATCCTGCAGCCACTAAAATTACTGGTTATTCAAAAAATGAAATTGTTGGGATGAAATTCTGGGAGTTAGTAGATGATAATTTTCAAGAAATTGTAAAAAAACGGGGTAGAAAGCGACAAGAAGGGTATGACCCTGAAAACAAATATGAAATACTTGTAAAAAGAAAAGATGGAAAAAAGAGATGGGTTTTACTGGAAGGACGAGTTACAACTTACAACGGTAAACATGCAGGGTTAATAACTGCCATTGATATCCACGAAGAGAAATCTGCTAAAAAAAAGCTTCAAAACCATCTCAATTTGCTGTTTATCTTGCATGAACTTAATAAAAATCTCAAACTATTACAATCTAAAGAATTAATTTTATCAGAAACGGCAAATCTTCTTTCAAAATATAATGATATAAAATGTTTTTCTATCGTTTTACTTGATAATAATAAAGAAATCAGTGACTTTATAACTTACGGTTTTACAAAGGATGATGAAACACTATTTGCAAAAAATCTTGAAAAAGGGTTACCAGAATGTATCAACGCATTGCATAATCAAAATTATATCGTCTTAAATGATCATCATAACAATAAGACATGCAAAACCTGCCCATATTTAAACTTACAACATGGAAGCCTTACTTTTTCATCCAAAATTCAGTATCTCAATAATTTTTATGGATACATAATCTTAAACATAAATGCTTGGGATAGAAAACTCGAAGAATTTGAACGTATAATCCTAAGTGAAATATCAAACCTTATAGCAAGCACGTTCTACAGATTAGAACAATCTATGAAATTATCAAATTTATCTGAAGATTTTGAAAAATTTTTAGAAGAAAATCTTGCTGCAATTTGTATTACCACACCTAAAGGAGATTTTATCGACTGTAATCAAGCATTCTTAAATCTCTTTAAATATAAAGATAAAAATGAACTCAAAACGATTAACGCTTCAAATTTCTATAAAGATAGAAAACAGCGAGAACTATTTCTAAAAATTTTAAAGGAAAAGAAAACGGTAAAAAACATCGAAATGACTTATATCGATAAAGAAGGTAATGAAACTATCGTTTTAGAAAATGCTGTTGGTAGATTTGATAAAGATGGTAATCTTACACATGTGTATAGTTTTCTATATGACATAACTCTTTATAAAAATTTTGAATTTCAGATAATAAATACTGAAAAACTAAGAAGTATTGCATATTTTACTGCCGGTATAGCTCACGAACTCAACAACATGTTAACTCCAATTGTTACATTATCATCCTATCTTTTAAAAAATAAAGATCTGCCAGAACAGCTAAAAAAATCAGCAAAAATAATCCATGAATCTTCAAATAAATCTGCACAGTTAATAAATAAGCTATTAGAATTTAGTAGAGAATCTAAATCAGATATCAAAATTTTAAACATTAAAAAATTAATAAATGATACTGTTCCATTAATTAAAAGCACACTTGGAGAAAACATCTCTTTGATCATAGATATCCCTTCAAATTTGCCTGCTTTTGAGGGTGATCCAATCCAGATGACTCAAGTTATTTTAAATCTCACAGCAAATGCAAAAGATGCGATGCCAAATGGAGGAGTTTTTCAGATTACAGCAAATTGTAAAGTTATTGATGAATACAGTAGCCTCTTTAATCCTGAACTAAACCCCGGTGCATATATCGAGCTATCTATATCTGATACTGGTGTCGGAATTGCGGAAAAGGATTTACCCAAAATTTTTGAACCATTCTATACCACAAAAAAAGCTGGTGGAGGAACAGGCCTTGGTTTAGCTACCAGCTATGGTATAATAAAAAAACATGGTGGCACAATAACTGCAGAATCTGAGGTGGGTAAAGGTACAACCTTTAAAATCTATCTCCCCACAATTATGCATACCTACAATTTAGTAAGCGATTTGTCTATACAATCAAAAAGAGATAAAACCAAGAAAACAATATTATTAGTAGATGATGAGGATTCTATACTTGATTCAGCAAAAATTATTTTAGATCGTGAACTGTATGATATTATGACATCAAACAGTTATAACGATGCTTTAATTAAATTTACTAGTAACAATATTGAGCTAGCAATAATAGATATTTTTTTATATGACAAAAATGGCATTGATTTAGCAAAAAAGTTTTTAACATTAAAACCTGAAATGCCAATCATTTTTATTTCAGGGTCTGACGAATCCAAACTAATAAAAGAAATTTTCGATAAAAATTACCCCTTTTTCAAAAAACCTTTTGATGCCAAAGAGTTACTTAAGGTTATAAAAAATCTTTTGAAAAAATAATGCAAAAGAAATGAATTTAAATAAAATACTTGTAAATGAAATAAAAAAATTCTACACTACAGCAAAATTTGATAACTACAATATCTATTTTGGTGGACTCCTACTGTAAACTGCAAATTTGGTGCTGCTGATATCAGAAGAAAAGGTTATAAGGCAGTTGAAGAAAAATTATTTTTAAATTTTATATAAAAACCGTTGCAAAAAGTTTGTTTTTCATATATATGAGTTGTTCGCTCATTTTAAGATGGAGGTAGAGATAATGGCAAGAAGATGCGATATATGTGGTAAAGGTCCAATGTTTGGACACACAATTAGCCACGCTCACAACGTCTCAAAAAGGGTTTTTTATCCTAATGTGCATAAAATTAGAGTTATTGAAGATGGTAAAGTAGTAAGAAAGAAAGTTTGCACAAAATGTATTAAAGCTGGTAAAGTTCAAAAAGCATAACAACCCATATAACAGGCTCATTTTAATAATGAGCCTTTCTTTCCCTCTTATCTATTTTTATGGATGCCCCTTGAAAACTTTAAGTGCTGTATTTAAATATTTTGAAATAATCGAGAGTGATTCTTTTAATCTTTGCTGATTGTATTTTGATAGCTTTTCAGGATTAATATATTTATTAACCTGTTCCATTTTTTTACTTTTTTCAATCTGACTCCTCAAAATCATATCCACTAATATTTCATAGGCATTCATCACGTTTAACACCATATCTTCACCCAAAATCCCTTTTCTTTTAAGAGCTTTCAATCTGTCTATAGTATTAGTTTCGAATAATCCATGTTTTAAAATAAATGCTCTTGTAACATCCACGATAAAAGTAAGAGCTTGAGTTTTTAAATTGATTTCCCCTTTATGCTCTCCCTTCTTCTCCACAATAAACCTTCCAAACATCGAAAGAGGTATTCTATTATGTGTTTCTTTCTCCAACAACTGAATCAAAAAAATATCCTTTTCTTTTACTACCTTCACCACAAAATCTTTCAATTCCCAAACAAGTCTTTCATCTCCTGCCAAACACCCCATATCAAACATTATCGATGACCACATCAGCCCTATATTTCCAGGATTATTAACAATATTTGCAATGTCAGTTTTCCAATCCGACAATGTTTTTGACAACCTTTCATTTATAATCATAACATGACCTGGACATTTTCTATATCCCACATAATTAAGGTTTTCCACCAAATCATTAGCAAAATCCATCATAATCTTTTTTTCTCTTAATGTTATATCATCAGCAAAGATAAAACCATTATCCTGGTCAGGATCAAGCATCATCTCTTTTCTCGCACCACTTCCCATAATAACAAAAGCATGTTTAATATCTTCAATATTTATCCCTTTTTTACTATAAAACATCTGTACCGTTAATTCATAAACCCTCTTTTGGATTTCAAGGTGAATCATAGATAAAGTGGGTAACACCTCACTCGTCAATCTTGTCTGATCTACAAGTTTTTCCACAATCTTATATAAGTTTTTATAAATATCTTTCAACTGATCAAAATTGTTTGCATTTTCTACATTAATGCTCAAAATATTTAGGTTTTGATAAAGATATTTTAAAATATCATTATTTGAAATAATCCCCACCGGCTTCTCATTTTCAACTATCACAATGTATTCCTTATTGTTCAACTGCATATCGATAAAAGCTTCCACTAAAGGGTATTCCTTAGGCAATTTTAAAACATTTTTATCCATAAAATTACTTACACTCAAATCGTCACAATCCGTCTTTGCCAGGAAATGGTGAACAATATTTTTTGCTGTCAAAATTCCACTAACCTCTCCCTTGTTATTTAAAACCACAACTGAGCCAATTTTATATTTCCCCATCTTCCTACTTGCATCATAAACCGAAGCATCTTCTTCAATAGAAATAGGATCCTTTGTCATATATCTACCAATCGGCTTATAATTCTTATCAAATGATATCTCACCGGTTCTATCACACAATATATCCAAACGTTGTTTAACCTCATAATAGAACTTTTCTCTAAACTGCTCCGATTCATTAATAAGTTTATAGACACAAATTTCAGGCATAAAAACCAAAAAAGACCCTTTTTTTACTCGGGCATTTACAAGATAAGAGCCTTTACCAAGAAAAGCAGATAACCCTACAAAGTCTCCTTCCAAAAGAGTTAATATTACTTTATCATTGTCCATGTAAATAACTTCACCACTTACAATCAAATAAAGACCTTTATGATACTTATCCCCTTTAAAAAATAAAACCTCATCTTCTTCAAATTCCAAAATTTTTGATTGTGAAATTATCTTACTTACTTTTTCATAGGAAACATCAGAAAAAATATTGTTATTATTAATAAACTTAACCAAATCAACAGGCATAACCAACCTCGTATTTTTTATTAATTTTAACATATCATTGGTAATTTTTAAATATTTTTAGCATATTTGTTTAAAATTTTATTATCATAAAACAAAACTATTTTATATTAATAACACCAATTATTCATCTTATTTAATATATAGTAAATGAAATACAAAAAACTATTAGTTTATCACATATAACATATTGATAATACTTACATCTCAAAATAGAAAAATATTTTATTATTGACAATTATTAAACATTATACTATTTACGCCTCATAAATTAATATTTCCTAAACTAATAAAAGAAAACTTAAAATGAAAGGAGGTGAATTTAAAAAGTTTTTTAAAAATAACCAAGGAGGATGTCTATGAATATTGAGCAATTATTGAATTCCGAAAAATTCAAAAGATTGGTACGTACGAAATGGACTTTTAGTTTTATCATGCTTGCAATACTTTTTTTCATCTATTACGGATATGTTTTTACTATAGCTCTTAACAAACAACTCGTTGCCCAAAAAGTCGGCCAGTACACTACAGTGGGCATTTTAATGGGGGTTTTAGTTGTCGTTGGAGCATGGTTGTTAACAGTTATTTATGTTATCTGGGCTAACACAAAATACGATAAGATTGTGGACGAGCTCAAAAGTGAGCTAAAATAGGGGGAGTTATATGAATACAAGTGTTGGAAAACCAAATATTATTGCTATAGTTTTCTTCATTTTAGTTGTTATTCTCACATTAGTTATTACTTATTTTGCTGCCAGAAAAACCAAAACTACCAGCGAATTCTATGCAGCTGGTAGAAGCGTAAGCGGTTTTCAAAACGGTCTTGCTTTGGCTGGTGATTATATGTCAGCTGCGTCTTTTTTAGGTATTTCAGGTCTTGTTGCTTTAAAAGGTTATGATGGTATGATTTATGCGGTAGGTTGGCTAGTTGGTTGGCCAGCATTGATGTTTCTAATTGCAGAACCTTTAAGGAATCTTGGGAAATACACCTTTGCTGATGTTGTGGCTTTTAGATTAAGACAGGGGCCAATTAGAATTGCTGCTGCAATTGGTGGTCTTTTAGTTGTTCTTTGCTATACAATTGCACAGATGGTCGGTTCCGGTAAACTGATTCAGCTTATGTTCGGGATGCCTTATGAGCTTGCTGAAATTATAGTTGGTTTTGTTATGCTTCTATACGTTCTTTTTGGTGGAATGCTTGCTACAACCTGGGTACAAATTATTAAAGCTGTACTTCTTCTTTTAGGAGTTACTGTTTTGACCATACTCACACTTGCAAAATTCGGATTTAATCCTGGTGTTCTTTATGGCGAAGTTCAAAAGATGTATGGTGAAGCAATGCTTAATCCTGGTGGACTTATTACAACACCACTTGATTCATTCTCATTAGGTCTTGCTCTCATGTTTGGTCTTTTGGGACTGCCTCATATTTTAATGAGATTTTATACAGTACCTGATGCAAAAGAAGCAAGAAAATCTGTGGTTTATGCTACTACATTCATTGGATATTTCTACCTAATTATTCCTATAGTGGGATTTGGTGCAGCAGTACTGGTTGGTAAAGATCTCATCACTCAAATAGGTAAAGGTGGTAATATGGCAGCTCCGCTTCTAGCAGAGCTTCTCGGTGGAAAAGCCTTCTTAGGTTTCATAGCTGCCGTTGCTTTTGCAACAATACTTGCAGTTGTTGCAGGACTTACTCTTGCCGCTGCATCAGCTCTTTCTCATGACATCTATGTGAGTGTTTTCAAAAAAGGGAAAGCTACTGAATCTGAGCAGGTAAAAGTGGCTAGAATATCCACTGTAATTTTCGGTGTAACAGCCGTATTACTCGGTATTCTTTTCAAAGGACAAAACGTGGCATTTTTAGTGGGTCTTGCCTTCGCTATTGCCGCAAGTGCAAACTTCCCCGCTCTTTTCCTATCAATTGTCTGGAAAAAATTCACAACTGCAGGAGCAGTTTGGTCAATTTTGGCTGGAGGAATTTCAGCTACAATATTAATTATCTTAAGTCCTACTGTATGGGTAAAAGTGCTTCATAATCCACAGCCAATCTTCCCATTGAAAAACCCTGCGGTTGTATCAATGAGCTTAGCTTTTATAGTGGCAATCATCGCTTCTCTCATGACTCCAGATAAAGAAGCTGAGAAAAAATTTGAAGAAGAAAAAGTAAGAACATACCTAGGTGTAGGTGCAGAATAAGATAAGGGGGCATGTCCCCCTTATTTTTTTAAATCTTCCAAGACGAACAAAACGGCATCAAGTAGATTTTCACAGATAAAATCAGGCTTTTTTTCATAATTTTTCAGTTTAACTAATTCACCTTTACCATATCCCGTCATAACCATAATTGTTTTGCAACCTGCATTCCAGCCAAACTCCATATCGCTCAGTTTATCCCCTACCACATACATATTTTTCTCATCTATGGGCAACTCCTGTAATGCCTTATCAATCATACCTGTCTTTGGTTTTCTGCAGTTGCAGTCAAGAGCATACTCCTTAATTTTTGAAGAAGGATGGTGAGGACAGTAATATAGTGCATCAATTTTAGCACCGTTTTCATTTAAAATACTCTCCATCTTTTCATGCAAAAGATGCATTGTACCAATAGGGTAATACCCTCTTGCTATACCAGCCTGATTAGTAACCACGACAGCTAAAATATCATTTACATTTAGAAGTCTGACTGCATGAGACACAAAAGGGTAAACTTCAAAATTGTCGGGATGATTTATATAACCTGCTTCTTTATTAATAGTACCATCTCTATCAATAAACACTACGGGTCTCTTCTCCATCTCTTACCCTCTTGAAACGTTTGTGTATTAGATACCACTGTTCAGGATACTTCCTGATAATATCCTCATAAACTTCATTGATTTTTCTTGCAACTTTCTCCATATTCTCTTTAATATTCCCATTTCTCTCAGGAAATATTGGCGGATAATCAATCATTTTATAGTAACCATCTTCTCTAATGAGAAAAATGGGTAGAATAGGAATTTTTTTTCTAAGAGAGAGTAACGGTACACCTGCAATGAAGGAAGTTTTCAAGCCAAAAAAATCCACATAAACACTATCTTTTGAAAGGGCACTATGATCAAGCAGTGTCCCTATGGCATAACCTTCATCTACAAGTTTTGAAAGCTCCAACGCCACATCTCGATGAGTAAAATATTTTATTCCATCTGCACTTCTCTGTTTTTTAATAAAATCATCAATCTTTTTGTTTTTAAT
Organism: Deferribacter autotrophicus; assembly: GCF_008362905.1. NCBI lineage: Bacteria > Pseudomonadati > Deferribacterota > Deferribacteres > Deferribacterales > Deferribacteraceae > Deferribacter > Deferribacter autotrophicus. The sequence continues at coordinate 147,151 of NZ_VFJB01000006.1, read as the reverse complement.
TCGCCGTCCTACTATAGCAGTATTTATTTTAAAAACTTTTTTAAAAATTACTGGAGTGAATTCCCATGAACCAATATGAGCACTTACGACAAAAACAGATTTATACTTTTCCAATAATTTTCTAATCTTATCTTCATTTTCAATAATAACATTATTCAAAATAAACTCATTATCCACCTTATGAAGATAAAAAATCTCCATAAACGAACAAAAAGTATTTTTAAAAGATTCTTTTACAACCTTTTTAATATCTTTTATTCCAATAATTTCACAGTTTCTCTCTGCAACTCTTCTCCTACCCCTGAGGACATAGTATGCAATATTACCAAGGAAGTTTCCATAACGATAAAGGGTAGTCAAATCTCGGTTCTGAAAAAATTTAAACAAAGCTTCCACTCACACCCACCTTTTTATTTCTGCAAGTATCCTATCAAGCTTATCTTCAGAACTTTTTTTCAACTCTCTTTCAAATCCATCAAAATCAGCTGGTAACATAAAGTCATCTCTGAAATATTCAATAAGCTGCTTTTTATCTTCCACCACATAAACAACATTATGTTTCCTTGCTAAATCATAAATCTCTTTGAAATTCCACATATTTTTCCCAATTGCCACCACTTTTTCAAACTGCAGTGCTTCGTAAATATTGTGCCCCCCAATATTTTCCACCACAGACCCACCTATAAAAATTTTCTCAGAAATCTTGTATAACTTTTCCAGTATTCCAAAAACATCCACTACGACTACCTTGGCATCTCTAACAGCTAAATCCCCATCACTCCACTTTGCTGGGCTATACCCTTTATCTCTAACAATCTGCACTACTTCTTCCACACGGTTTAAATGTCTAGGCACTATTATAAGTTTTTCAAAATATTTCCCCACACTTTCAAAAGCAGCTAAAACAAGTTCTTCCTCTCCTCGATGAGTGCTACCTGCAGTTATAATTTTCCCTTCTAAAAATGATAAATCTGAGGTATCAACATCTTTTTTTTCAAAAAATTTCAAGTTGCCAAGATTTATTAAATTTTCATCACACCCTATAATTTTTGAAAACTTTTCAAAATCTTCATCACTCTTTACAAAAATCTTTTCAAAACGTCTTAGAAGATTTTTAAATATAAACCTGAAGAAATAATACCCTTTAAAACTTTTATCAGAAATCCTCCCATTAATAAGATAAAGGCTACATCTTTTACTTACACTGTAAATTAAATTCGGCCATAACTCAGTATCTACTATAAAAAAAGCTTTTGTATTTAACAAATGTACAAGATAACTTATAGCCAAACTGTTCTCTAAGGGTAACAAGAAAGAAATATCAGGATTTATCTCTTTTTCAGCAATCTTTTTACCTGAATATGTCACAGTACTTACTACTATTGAAATATCTTTCAATTCTTCTCTAATTCTATCCACCAGTATCTTTATACTCTTTGCCTCACCTACACTTGCACAATGAAACCAGATACTCTTTTTGGGTATATTTTCTATTTTAATAAAACCGAATCTCTCAAAGTAATCTTTTTCCTCTTTCTTCTTCAATGCAAAAAGATAACCCAAAGGCACTGCAATGGGTAACAAAATCAAAATAATAACATTGTATATAATTCTAAAAATCAGCATCAAGAAGCTCCAGCATCCTTTTTTGTAAAAAGTTTCTATCCTTTTCCATTAACGAATCATCTATACTTTTTGAAAAATATATAGGCTCACCATACATTATTTTAACCTTTGAAAATGGATATGGGAGAATGAATCTATCCCAACTATTAAACTCTTTGTATTTTTCACATTTGCAAACAGCAGGCACTACAAAATTTGTCTTCTTTTTTGCAAGATAAATCACCCCAGGTTTAACCTCAAAACGAGGACCTTTAGGCCCATCCACTGTAACAGCAGCATCAAAATTATCCCCCATCCTCCGTTTTGCACCAATTACTGCCTTGACTCCACCTCTTGTGGATGAACCTCTAACTGTTTGAAATCCAAACTTTTTAAGAAAAAAATCAGCTATTTCCCCATCCTTACTCTCTGATACGATAGTTACAATCCCTTCATTTCTGTGAAGATAAACAAAAGGGAAAAGCTGCCCATGAAAAATGGCAAAAATTATCTGCTTTTTCTCTTTTCTCAAATTGCTTACAATTTCACCATTATAAATTTCATATTTTAATGTTTTGTAATATCCTTTTAAAAAGTAATAACCTAAATTAAGTAATGTTCTATTCATTTACACTATCTTTTACAACCTCTATAATCACATCCACCTCTTCATCTTCAAGAAAAGGATTCATAGGAAGAGAAACTACCTTTTTAGATAAGTATTCTGAAACTGGAAAATCTCCTTTTTTATACCCAAACCTTTCAAAACTTTTTTGCAAATGAACAGGCACAGGATAATAAATGGCAGATGCAATCTCATGCTCCTTTAGATTTTCAATAATTTTATCCCTTTTGTCTGAGACAATTGTAAACTGATGATACACATGAGTACCATCACTATTTTCTTTTTGAATATCCACAATCCCTTTTAGAGAATTTATGTATTTATCAGCTACATTCCTTCTGTCTTCATTGAATTTATCAATATACTTTAGTTTTACCCTCAGTATGGCTGCTTGTATATCATCTAACCTTGAATTAAATCCAAGCATCTCATGATAATAACGCACAAATGAACCATGATTTCTAAGAGCTTTTAAATTTTTGTAAACCTCTTCATCATTAGTAGTAACAAGACCACCATCTCCATAACAACCAAGGTTTTTGCTTGGGAAAAAGCTAAATGCACTTGCATCTGCAAAACTACCCACTCTTTTCCCTTTATAAACAGCTCCAAAGGATTGTGCACAATCATCCAACACTTTCACATTATGTCTTTTGGCAATATCAAGAATTTCATCCATATTAGCAGGATTGCCAAACAAATGCACAGGGATAATCACTTTTGTTTTTTCTGTAATTTTCTCTTCAAGTTGCTTAACATCCATATTCATTGTCTCTCTATCCACATCTACAAACACAGGTCTTGCGTTGCAATAAAGTATTGCCTCTGCTGTTGCAATAAATGTGAAAGGAACTGTAATTACTTCGTCTCCTTCTTCCACTCCCAATGCACGCAAGGCAAGATGCAAAGCATCCGTTCCACTGGCAACGCCAACAGCATATTTAACTCCCAAATAATCTGCGGCCTCTTTTTCAAAAGCTTCCACATTTGGACCTAATATAAACCTTGTCTCTTTTATAGATGATTCCACTGCTTCTCTTACTTCATCACCAATCAAATTTAGTTCCCTTTTAATATCTAGCATTGGTATCATATCTATTCCTCCTTCTAATACTTTTTAAAATCTATTTTTTATCCGATGAATCTATGGTCTTAGGATCAAGAATATCCCTCAGCCCTTCCCCTAGTAAGTTGTATCCCAAAACGGTTAGGAAAATAGCTATACCTGGGAAAAAGGACAACCACCAGGCAAACATAATATTGTCTTTACCTGCAGTCAATATATTTCCCCATGAAGGAGTCGGCGGCTGAACCCCAAGTCCCAAAAAACTCAGTGCTGATTCTGTAAGAATAGCACCTGCTACACCTAAAGTAGCCGTAACAAATATAGGGGTAAAAACATTTGGCAAAATATGCTTTATTAAAATTTTCCAAGTTGGCAAACCCAAAACTCGTGTTGCCAACACATACTCCCTTTCCTTTACACTCAGTACCTCTGCACGCACCATCCTTGCAACACCCATCCAACTTGTAAGACCAATTATAATCATTACATTTGTAAGACTTGGTTTTAAAAAACCAATAACGGCTAAAATAAGAAAAAAGGATGGAAAACAAAGCATTATATCTACAAATCTCATTATCAAAACATCAACAAAACCACCATAAAAGCCTGAAATTAAACCTAAAATTGTTCCTATTAAAATGGAAATCCCCACTGCTACAAACCCTACAAACAATGAAACTCTGGTTCCATAAACCACCCTGCTAAAAACATCTCTACCAAGATCATCTGTACCAAATAAATGCTCTTTTGATGGTGGTAGAAAAATATTGTTTAAATCTATTTTAAAAGGGTCATGGGTAGCTATTACAGGTGCGAAGATAGCAATAATAAAAAATAAACCTACCAAAATTAATCCTATCCAAAAGAGCTTATTTCCCCTTTTTACCATACCTAATCCTTGGATCAGCCAATGCATAGGCCACATCAGCAATGAGATTACCAATCAAAGTAAGAACAGCTCCAATAACAAGTATCCCCATAATTGTAGGATAATCCCTCATCATAACTGATTGATAGAAAAGCTGTCCCATCCCTGGCAACCCAAAAATTGATTCAAAGATTACGCTACCACCAATAAGCCCTGGAATTGATAGCCCTAAAATAGTAATCACAGGTAGTAACGCATTTTTTAAAGCATGCTTAAACAGTATCTTCCTTTCAGGTAACCCTCTAGCCCTTGCAGCTTCAATATACTCATCATTTAAAACATCAAGCATACTATTTCTTGCAAAACGGGAAAGCCCTGCAAGTCCACCAAATACGGAAATTCCTACCGGCAAAATCGTGTGTTTTACAATATCCACTACCTTCCCAAATGTTGATAATGACTCATAATTGTAAGACTTCAATCCTGCAATAGGGAGCCACCCCAAAATCACTCCAAAATAATACATACAAAGAAGTGCTAACCAAAAAGTGGGAATAGCAAAACCTATAAAAACAAATATAGTTACTCCTCTATCAAAAATAGAATCTTTATAATATGCAGATAGTATCCCCAGAGGCAAAGCTATAAGAAAAATAAGCATCATTGATGTTATATTTAGATACAGTGTTAAAGGTAACCTCTCTTTAATCTTTTCTAAAACAGGTTTTCTGTCGGCAGCAAATGATTCTCCAAAGTCAAGTTTTACAAGTTTTTTTAGCCATAACCAATATCTCACATGTATCGGTTTATCAAGGTTATAAAGCTTTATAAACTTTGCCCTTGCTGTTTCAGATATCTTAGGATTCATCTGCGAAAGAAATTGCACAGGATCACCAGGTGCTAAATTTATCACCAAAAAACTGATAAGTGTAATCCCCACAAGAAGAGGAATCATCCCAAATAATCGTTTGACAATATAAGCTAACATACTACCTACTGGGTAAAATGATACTTCTGCTCAGATTTTGGAACATACCATTCTATAAAGTTATACATAAGACCCGCAGGTGCGGGCTTAACATTTCTAAAACGTTTGTGAAGGGCAATCAGTGCATCAGGTACGTATAAAAATGTATATGGTTGCTCTTCTGCAAAAATCTCCTGGATTTTATAATAATATTCTTTTCTTTTTTCTGTATCAAACTCTGTCCTTGCAAGTTCAATAAGTTTATCAACCTCTTTATTTTGATAACAGATAAAATTGAGTTTTTTATCTCTACAATTTGAAGAATGCCATACATCATAAAGATCAGGCTCTTGTGGAATACTCCATCCCAAAATGACCACTTGAAAATTTCTTTTATCAATATATTCACTAATGAAAGTAGCCCATTCCAAAATTCTGATTTCCACATCCACTCCTATCTTCTTCCAACTTTGCTGTACAATCTCCGCAATCCTACTACGGGTGGAATTACCCTGATTTGTCAAAATAGTCACTTTAAACTTCTTTTTCCCTTTTTCAAGGATACCATCACCATCTCTATCCTGCCAGCCAGCTTCTTTTAAAAGCTCTTTTGCCTTTTCAAGATCATACTCGTATCTTTTCACATCCCGGTTATACCAAATAGTACCAGGTTTATAAGGACCTGTGGCAATCTCTCCCAGCCCAAATAATACCCCTTTTATAATATCATTTTTTGGAGTGGCGTAGGATAATGCCTGTCTAACCCTTTTATCTGCAAAAAAAGGATTTTTTAAATTATAACCGATATAAGTGTAAGAATTTGCAAGATATTTATATTTTTTATAACTTTTTTTAAATCTTGGATTTTCAGTCTGCTTTGTATACTGTAATGGAGACAACCCCATAAGGTCAATATTTTCATTAAGTAATTCCAAAAACATGGAAGATGTATCTGGAATTATTCTAAAAATATACCTTTCAACGTAAGGTTTCCCCTCAAAATAGTCTTCATTTGCAACTAGAGTAATATGATCTTGTGACTTCCATTCCAAAAACTTATAAGGACCAGTTCCAACAGGTTTTCTCTGTAATGGAGATTTTGTAACTTCGACCCCTTTTAGTAAATGTGAAGGTAATATGGAAATAGTCCAGCTTGAAAGTGCAGGTGCATATGCTTTTTTATAAAAAACTTTCACTGTATAATTATCAACTACATCCACTCTATCTATCAATCTAAAATCTGCATCATAAGCTGTGGGCGTCTTATCATCAACAATTAACTTATAAGTAAATTTTACATCTTCCGCTGTAAAAGGTGCACCATCATGCCACTTCACACCTTTTCGCAAATAAAATGTTATTATTTTTTTATTTTCAGAAACTTCCCATTTTTCAGCAAGATCACCAACAAGATTTAGGTTTTTATCGTATTTTAACAATCCATTATATATAAGTCCTGCTACAGAATGGGATGCCGAATCTGTTGCCAATATTGGAATAAGATTACTTGCGTCTCCAATACTCCCTTCTACAAGGGCATCACCATAAGCTTTGACTTCAACAGTCGAATCTTTCTTATATTCAGCAGAAGGGGAATTGTTTTTATCCCCCTCACTGCATGAAAACAAATTAATTACAAAAAAAAATATAATAAATAACTTTAAAAACCTCATTTGCTCTGTGTTGGCACCTTAGGAAAAGATTGATTGTTTTGAACTGGTGCTGAAACTGGTATTTTATTTAAAATGGACTCTCCTGTTCTGTTTTTTGATAAGATAGTAAGAGTAATTGAAGTAAAAAAGAATACTATCACAAGAATTGTTGTAATCTTGTTCATAATATTAGCAGGTGTAGCTGGTCCGAAAGTATCTGAAGAACCACCACCAAAAGCTGAACCTAAATCAGACTCTTTACCTGACTGCAATAAAACAGCCAAAATTAATAAAATACTAACAAACACATGAATGGCTATAATAACTGAATACATTTCCCACCTCTATTCATAGAATTTTAAAATTTTTACAAAACTTTCAGCCTTAAGGCTTGCACCACCTACAAGAGCGCCATCAACATTTTCAGCACTCATAAGCTCTTTAATATTTTCAGGCTTTACACTACCACCGTATAAAATTCGAAGATCATTCGCAATATTTTCTCCATAAAGCTTTGACACAAAACTCCTGATTTCTCTATGCATTGTCTCAGCATCATCTTTGCTAGCAGTCTTGCCTGTCCCAATTGCCCAAACAGGTTCATAAGCGATTACCACTTTTTTCATGTCATCAGAGTTTAAACCTTTCAATCCAAGAGCTACCTGCCTTAACACTGTCTCAACTTCACATCCTGCTTCTCTCTCCTCAAGTAATTCACCAACGCATAAGATGACATTTAACCCCTTATCCACAGCTTGACGAACCTTTTTGTTAATAATCTCATCACTTTCTTTAAAAATGTGCCTTCTTTCAGAATGTCCCAAAATTACACAATTTGCACCAGCTGATATTACCATGTCTGCTGATACTTCCCCAGTAAATGCACCAGAATCTTCAAAATATATATTTTGAGCAGCTAATATATGGCTATCATTTAAATATTTTTTAATCTCACCCAAAGCAACAAATGATGGAGCAAACCCATAATCCACTTTCAGTTGATCAATACCAGCATCTATTACAGAATTTACAAGATTTACTCCTTCAGAAATTGTTAGATTCATTTTCCAATTTCCAACGATTAGAGGCTTTCTCATTTCTTAGATTCCTCCAATTTTTTTTCAATATTATTTATATCTTTACCCATTTCACAACTTCCATTGAAAGTAACTCCGTCCTCTATTATCAATGATGGAGTCTTTATTGTACCTTTGACAATTGCGGGTTTATACAACTCAACTTTATTTTTTGCAATAATATTTCCATCAAAAAAACCTGAAATTTTAACAACTCCTGCTTCAACGTTTGCCTTGACTTTACCAGTCTCAGCCACAACGAATGTATCACTGCTTTTCACTTCACCTTCAAACTCACCATCAATCCTAACCAAGCCATCAAAAATCAAAGTACCTTCAAATTTGGTGTTTTTCCCTAAAAATGCGTTGATAGTATTACTCTCTTGTTTACCACCTTTTATCATAACTCGCCTCTCAAGATATTAATGATTCTATCAAGTTCATCGCTACTATTGAAGTTTATAACAATAGCACCGCCTTTCTTCTTCATCTTGATATCAATTTTGGTTTTAAAATAGTTTTCAAGCTCTTCCTCAAGAGCCATAATAAAGACATCTTTACTCTGCTCATCTTTATTTTGAACTTTTTTATTTTTTCTTTTTACTAACTTTTCTACATCTCTTACAGAAAGATTTTTTTCAATAATTTCCTTAAGAACATATAGACGATACTCAATATCCTCTATCCCAAGAAGCGCTCTTGCATGCCCCTCACTAATATGTCCTTCCTTTAGAGCCTGAAAACTCTTTTCATCAAGATTTAAAAGTCTGAGAGTATTTGCCACTGCCGCCCTACTTTTCCCCACAATTGAGGCTACCTGTTCCTGAGTATAACCATACCTTTCCATAAGTGTCTTGAATGCTTCAGCCAACTCAACAGGATTTAAAGATTCTCTCTGAATATTTTCAATCAAACCTATTTCAATTTTTTCCTGCTCCGTGGTTTTGTCTATAACAATAGCTGGTATTTTTTTTAATCCTGCAAGGGCAGCTGCTCTCCATCTCCTTTCACCGGCTAAAATTACATACCCATTTTCTACTCTTTCCACTAATATGGGCTGTATGACCCCTTTAGATTTTATAGAAGCAGCAAGTTCCTCAAGTTTTTCCCTATCAAAAATCTTACGAGGTTGGTTTTCATTTGGTTTGATGTCTACGACATCAATTTCTTTAACAATTTTTCTTTCATCTTTATTATCATTTTTAGAGGGAATCAAAGACTCCAAACCTCTTCCTAAAGGGTTTCTCTTACTCATCTTCTACTTATCACCTCTTTTGCAAGTTCTATATAACTTTCAGCACCTTTTGATCTTATATCGTAAGAAATAATAGGCAACCCATGACTCGGCGCTTCACTCAATTTTACATTTCTAGGAATAATTGTTTTAAACATTTCATCTCTAAAGTATTCTCTAACCTGCCTGTAAACTTCCTTAGACAAATTATTTCTAGGATCATACATTGTAAGTAGTATACCTTCCAGTTTCAAACCAGGATTTAAATTTTCCTTTATCAGCCTTACCGTGTTTAATAGCTGACTTAATCCCTCAAGGGCATAATACTCACACTGTAAAGGAATGAGCACTGTATCAGCAGCTGTAAGAGAATTAATTGTCAACAAACCAAGCGATGGGGGACAGTCAATAATTATAAAATCATAGTCATCCTTTTTTTTATCAAGATGTCTCTTGAGTCTTGTTTCCCTTGATAAAACAGTAACAAGCTCAATTTCTGCTGCTGTTAAATCTATTTTACTTGGAACCAAAAACAAATTATTAATCTTTGTTTCAAAAGTAACCTCATCAAGCTCAACGTCCCCAACAATAACATCATATACACTTTTATCAAGCTCATGAGGTAAATACCCAAGCCCACTTGTAGCATTCCCCTGAGGATCCATGTCCACGATCAAAACCTTTGCTTCTGCAATAGCAAGTGCAGAAGACAAATTAACCGCTGTGGTTGTCTTTCCTACACCACCTTTTTGATTCGCTACAGCAATAATTTTACCCATAACTTTGTAGATTACTCCATAAAAAATTAAAAATCAAGTTTATGATTTCAATATTTATAATTTTGAATCAGCCTCTAGCTTCAAGAAAAATCAGCAGTTCCATTAAAGTAAACATTCTCTTTGCAAGCAACTTTTTTATCATCAACCTAAAAATAACAGAGGTAAGTTCTGCATCAAAAAGTGCCCTGTGCCTTTTGTATGGAGAATTTAGCTTAATATTATACTGCTCCATCAAGGCATCAAGGTTGTGATAACGATTATAAATATTAACTTTCCTTGACAACGTAAGAGTATCAATTACAAAGTCAAAGGGGTCACTAATAGAATAATCTTTCATGACTCGTCTTAAAAAGCCCATGTCTTTTTTTGCGTTGTGAGCCACAAGAATACTACCCCTTGCAAATTCTAAAAACTGATAAAATGCTAAACATTCATCCGGTGCATCTTCAACATCTTTATCAGTTATACCATGGATAGAGACTGAATTATCTGGTATATGAATACCAGGATTAACTAATAAATGAAATTTATTTTTATAATCCATCTTCAATCCTGGCTTTATTTTTACAGCGCCTATCTCCACAATTCTATCTCCATCAAATGGACGGACACCGGTTGTCTCAATATCAAAGACACAATACTCAAGCTCATCAATTCTAGAATCTAGTATGTCAGATTTTTCCAAAATCATTCTATTTGCTAACAATCCTTGATATATCGTTATAAAAAGCAAAAAACATAAGTGCTATCAATAGAGCTAATCCTATATATTGTGCTATCTCTCTTACCCTTACGCTAACAGGTCTACCTCTTATTATCTCTATAATATAGAAAAAGAGGTGTCCACCATCTAGCACAGGAATTGGCAAAAGATTTAAAATAGCAAGATTAATACTTATTACAGCCATAAATGCCAATAGACTTGCAACCCCTGTCTCTGCTGTCTGTTTTGCCATCTGAAAAATCATAATTGGTCCACCAATATTATCTGCAGGCACCACTTTTTGTATAATTTTAACAATTCCAACAAGGGTCAATTTTGTAATTTCATTTGTTTTTTCTAACCCCAAAATAATTGCTTTTACCGGATTATATCTAACTAAAACTGTATCACCTTTTGGAACAATTCCTACCAATCCAACTTCTTTATCTTCACCAAAAATATTTTTAACTACTGTTTTTTTAGGCACTACTTCTATATTTAAGATTTTCCCGTCTCGCTCTATTTTTAAAACAATTTTTTCACCTGCTTTCCCCTTAATATACTGACTCATTTCATCCCAATACTTAATAGGTCTACCATCAATCTCAAGAATTTTATCACCTGTCTTAATCCCAGCCGAATATGCAGGCATATCCTTTTTAACTTCCCCCACAACAGGCAAAAACTCATTTACACCTGCAACAAACAGTAGCGCGAAAACAAAGATTGCTAACAAATAATTAAACAATGGCCCCGCAAAAACGATAAAAAACCTATGCCAAACAGGTTTTTCGAGAAACGCTCTATCTCTATCTGATTCATCAATGCCTTCTTCCAGATTTTCCCCATACATTTTCACATATCCACCCAAAGGAATTAATGAAAGAGCATATTCTGTCTCGCCCCACTTTTTAGCAAAAATCACAGGACCAAAGCCTATGGAAAATCTTAAAACTTTTACACCAAACAGTTTAGCAAAAATAAAATGTCCAAACTCATGTATAAAAACTAACACACCAAAAACAAGTATAGCAGAAATAATCCCCATCAAAACTCCTTCTTAAATTATATTAGACATTAATTTTCTACTCTTTTCTCTTGCTAATTTATCCATCTTTACTATTTCTTCAATATCCATTACATCTTCCACAGGAAAATCTTCTATCGTCCTTTCAATTATCATAGGAATTTCATTAAATTTTATCACTTCTTTAAGAAACGCATCCACTGCTACTTCATTCGCAGCATTTAAAGCTATATAAATGCTATTTTTATCAATTTTCAGCGCTTCCATAGCAATTCTCAAACAAGGATATCTTTCAAAATCTGGCTTTATAAAAGTGAGTTTTTTAAGTTCAAAAAAGTTCAATCTCGGAATATCTAACTTTACCCTTTCAGGATAACTAATGGCATAAGAAATTGGAATTTTCATGTCTGGAACTCCCATTTGGGCAAGATAACTCCCATCACAGAAAGCCACGATAGAATGAATTATACTTTCAGGATGAATTACTACATCAAGTTTATCATGCCCAACATTAAACAAAAATCTTGCCTCAATAAGTTCTAAACCTTTATTCATCATCGTAGCAGAATCAACAGTTATTTTCCTTCCCATACTCCAGTTAGGATGATTCAACGCCTCCTCTACACTTATAAACTCAAAAGAATCAATAGGCCTATTACGAAATGGTCCACCACTAGCAGTCAAAATAATTTTTTCAAGATAACTTGTATCATGGCCTAAAAGGCATTGATAAACTGCAGAATGTTCGCTATCAACAGGAATAATCTTAGCATCATTTTTCTTCGCTGTCTCGTTTAACAATCTGCCAGCAGCAACCATAGATTCTTTATTGGCAAGAGCTATATCAATACCTTTTTTTAAAGCACAGTAAGTTGGAATTAACCCAGAAAAACCTACTGCTGCTGAGAGAATAATATCTATTTCTTCATTCTCTATTACCTTTAACAGTTCATCAATACCTGTTAAAACTTTATCCGTATGATGCCGTTCTGATGTCAAAACAAGATGCTTTGCGTTTACCTTCTTACCAATTTTTATTAATTTATCTAACTGATTATGAGCAGTTAGAAAAATAACCTGAAAGTCATCTTTCTCCTGTTCAATAATATCTATTGCCTGACTACCTATGGAACCAGTAGCACCAATAATCCCTATTTTTCTCATATCACCTCATGAAAAAGTAGATATAGTAATAAAGTGCAGGAGCACCAAAAACAAGGGAATCAATCCTATCAAGCATCCCCCCATGTCCAGGAAAAATAGAACCGCTATCTTTTACCCCAGATTTTCTTTTAAACATTGATTCCACAAGATCGCCAAGAACTCCAGCAGTTACAACAATCATTGAGCTAAAAATAATATCAAAAAAATTCATTTTTATAAAAATTAATCCATAAACTAATGCAGCAATGATACCTCCAATATAGCCAGCAATAAGCCCTTCAATACTTTTTTTAGGACTGATAAGCTCATAAAGTCTGTTTTTGCCATATTTTATACCAAAGAAATAAGCAAAACTATCACTCATCCAGATTATAAAAAATAGATAAAAGACAAAATGATACCCTTCATGCCTTAAAAGCTGAAGATGAGAAAACATAAATGGCACATAGAAAATTGATAGAAGTGTGATAGAAGTGGTTTTATATGTATCATCAAGCGGTTTTGAACCAAGTAGCTTCAACACAAGAGTGAAAAAGCAAACTATAAAAACAGCAAATAAAAATATATTCATATCATTTAAATAAAAAGCAAAAGGGATAATAAACGCTCCTACAAAGGTAGGCACCTTCAGAAATTTAAACTCACTTTTGTCAATCAACATCGAAAACTCATATGTAGCAATAAGTATAACCACTTCGAGTAGCAAAAAGAAATAAAAGTCATTAAGATAAATCACTCCAAATACTAAAAATGGGATTATTACAAGAGCCGTTAACACCCTCTTTTGTTTTTCGCTCAAATCTTCCCCCTCTTTATCTGTTCATCTGTCATACCAAAACGTCTATCTCTTTTTTGGTAATCAAGAATTGCCTTATCAAACTCTTTCTCATCAAAATCAGGCCATAACGTTTTCGTAAAATAAAGTTCAGCATAAGCAAGGCGCCAAAGCATAAAATTACTTATTCTCATTTCTCCACTTGTCCTAATAAGAAGATCAATATCTGGCACTTCAGGAGAATATAAAAAGTCTGAAAAAATCTTTTCATCAATCTCCTTGATACCACTATCCAATATTTTATTAATAGCATCAACAATTTCTTTTCGACCACCATAATTTAATGCAAGATTTAATACCATCCCAGTATTATTTTTTGATGTCTCAATAAGTTTTAAAACCTTGCTTCTTGGCTCATCCGGTAGCTCCATTAGCCTACCAGATACAATAAATTTTATATTTTTTTCAATAATATCAGAAAACTTTTTATCCACAAATTCACTCAACAATGTCATTAACCCACTTACTTCATCTTCTGGTCTTAGCCAATTCTCTGTGGAAAAGGCAAAAAGAGACAAATATTTTACACCAAGATTTGATGCATGGCTAACAATTTTTTCAACAGCCTGCACACCAGCTCTATGACCAAAAATACGGGGCAGCCCCCTTTTTTTAGCCCATCTTCCGTTACCATCCATAATGATGGCAACATGGGCAGGTATATTCCTTTGTTCCACTACAGTTCCATAATCTCTTTTTCTTTTTTTGCAGTTATTTCATCAACCTTCTTAATATATTCGTTTGTAAGCTCCTGAATTTTATCTAAAGCTTTTCTTGCTTCATCTTCTGAGATCTCTTTATCTTTTTCAAGCTTTTTAATTTTATCATTACCAGCTCTTCTCTCATTTCTTATGGCCACTCTTGCTTCTTCTGCCATTTTATTTACGAGTTTTACAAGATCTTTTCTCCTCTCTTCTGTCAAAGCTGGAATAGGCACCCTAATCATCTTTCCATCATTGGAAGGGTTTAAACCAAGGCCACTGTTCATAATAGCTTTTTCTATTACAGGAACCATATTTGGCTCCCATGGTTGAATAGTAATCAGACGTGGATCAGGCACCTGAATGGTAGCCACCTGAGGTATTGGTGTAGGTGTACCGTAATAATCCACTTTGATATTTTCAAAAAGAGCAGCTGATGCTCTACCTGTCCTAACTCCTTTTAATTCCTCTTTGTAAAATGAAATAGTTTTCTCCATTTTCTCTTTTACTTCATTAAAAACCTCATTAATCATGCTTTCCCTCCACTAATGTTCCTATTTTTTTACCAAGTAGTATATTTTTCAAATTTCCTTTACCAAATAAATCAAAAACAATTATCGGAATTTCATTATCCATACACATACTGATAGCAGTAGAATCCATTACCTTAAGACCTTTATTAAGCACTTCAAGATATGTAATAGCATCAAATTTAACAGCATCTTTATATTTTACAGGATCTGCATCATAAACGCCATCCACCTTGGTGGCTTTCAATACTACATCCGCATTTATTTCAGAAGCTCTCAAAGTCGCAGCAGTATCTGTAGTGAAATACGGATTACCAGTACCTGCCCCAAAGATTACTACTCTTCCCTTTTCAAGATGTCTTATGGCTCTCCTTCTGATAAAAGGTTCAGCAACTTGTCTCATCTCAATGGCTGTTTGAACTCTGGTGGGGACCCCAAGATTTTCAAGGGCATTTTGCAAAGCAAGAGAATTAATCACAGTGGCAAGCATCCCCATATAATCAGCAGAAACCCTATCCATCCCTTTAGCAGATTCTGAAACACCTCTAAAAATATTCCCACCGCCAACAACTATTCCAATCTGAACTCCCATCTCATAGGCTTCCTTCACCTCTGAAGCAATAAATTTAACCACATCACCATCAATTCCAAAATTTTGTTTTCCCATTAAAGCTTCGCCACTCAATTTTAACAAAATTCTTTTGTACTTAATCTCACCCATTTTCACCCTCAATATCTTTTTCACCTTTTAAAATAAATTTGAAAGTAACAGTTTTTTTAACATAAGGAAAAGACACCTTCTCCACATATTCCACCGTATAAATTTTCTTAAAATTAATAACATTTATCTTTATATCTTTTGCTGTAATAGGTATTTTCAAATCTTTAGCTTCTTCCAGTAAATTCTTTTTCACATCAAAATCAGGAAATCTTTTTTCACTATAAATAATATTATTAAAAGCATTTTTATAAATATAGTATTTAACCCAGGGTATTGCCAGTGATACCCCAACATAAATCAAAATAACAACGAAAGCAGTTTTAATTATAAACCTAATCATAGCCTCTCAATTTATAAAAATAATAACTATTAATATTCTATCATAATTAATGTATTGTTTTCAATATCCTATTCAATCTTAATTCAAAACCACCCGAAAACTTCCACGACCAATAAATAATCCATGCCTTCCCTTTAATTTTATCTTCTGCGACAAAACCCCAGTATCTGCTATCATAACTTGAATCTCTGTTGTCCCCCATTACAAAGTAAAACCCTTCAGGAACCACAAAAGCAGGAGTATTATCCCTTGGAGTAAAATTTCCTGGAAGCGTAAAGCCTGATGTATGAATAACATAAGGTTCCTTCACCTTTTTATCATTTACATAAAGCTCTTTATTAATTATCTGTATCTTATCACCAGGAACCCCAATAACACGCTTTATAAAATCTTTTGAAGGTTCTACTGGCCACTCAAAAACAACGATATCTCCTCGTTTAGGTTTTGAAAATGTATAGGCAAGCTTATTAACTAAAATATGATCTCCTATTAAGAGGGTATTCAACATAGAACCTGATGGTATTTTATAAGCCTGAACCACAAAAGCCCTTATTATCATTGCAATTACAAAAGCAACAACTAACGAATCGATAGTATCTTTAAATTTATTTTTCTTTACCTCATTACTCATATCAATCCTCACCAAGCTTTAACACAGCTAAAAAAGCCTCTTGAGGCACATCTACTTTACCTATTTGTTTCATACGCTTTTTACCTTCTTTCTGTCTTTCTAAAAGTTTCTTTTTCCTTGTAATATCACCACCATAACATTTCGCAGTCACATTTTTTCTATAAGCTTTTACTGTGCTCCTTGCAATAATTTTATTCCCAATGGCTGCCTGAATAGCTACATCAAACATCTGCCTTGGAATCAGCTCCTTCAATTTATCAACAAGATCTCTCCCTTTATAGTAAGCATGATCACGATGAACAATTATACTCAAAGCATCCACAGGTTCTTTATTTATCAAAATATCAAGTTTTACCAGATCGCTTGCTTTATATCCAGAAAATTCATAATCAAAGGATGCATACCCTTTCGTTCTTGACTTAAGTCTATCGTAAAAATCTATTACCACTTCTGACAAAGGAATTTCATACTCTAAAATTACCCTTTGTTCAGATATGTAGTTAAAATTCTTTTGAATCCCTCTTTTTTCCTGTAAAAGCTGTAAAACACCCCCAAGATATTCAGAGGGAACAATTATTGTGGCAAGGATATAAGGCTCTTCAATAGCCTCTATATCACCCACAGGTGGTAAATCTGCAGGATTATCAATTTCTAAAACATCTCCATTTCTCTTTTTAACCCTATACACAACAGTAGGTGCAGTAGATATCAAATTCAAATCGAATTCTCTTTCCAACCTCTCCTGCACAATTTCCATGTGTAGAAGCCCAAGAAATCCACATCTAAATCCAAACCCAAGAGCAGCAGAATTTTCTGGCTCAAAAGTAATGGAGCTATCATTTAGTGACAACTTTTCCAGAGCATCTCTTAAATCATCGTAATCTTTAGTATCAACAGGATAGATACCACAGAAAACTACAGGCTTTACTTTTTTAAAACCAGGGAATGGTTGCTTTGTTGGATTATCAGGATGAGTAATTGTATCACCTATACTCACATCCTTCAATTCTTTAATTCCTGCAATAATAAATCCAACTTCTCCTGCAGATAATTCATCCACATCTTTAGCAAGAGGTGTAAATACCCCCACTCTTGTTACTTCATATTCTTTACCTGAGGACATAAATATAATTTTATCCCCTTTTTTAACCTTTCCATCAATTACCCTAATCAGGGTAACAACACCCTGATAAGAATCATACCAGGAATCAAAAACCATTGCTTTTAAAGGCTCATCAATACTTCCTGAAGGTGGTGGTATTTTTCTGACAACTGCTTCCAGAATCTCCTTTGTCCCAATCCCTTCCTTTGCACTTGCAAGTATCGCTTCACTTGCATCAATCCCTATCACATCCTCAATCTCTTTTTTAACCTTTTCAGGATCAGCTCCAGGTAAATCTATTTTATTTAAAACAGGAATTAATTCTAAATCATTATCAAGAGCTAAATAAACATTTGCTATGGTCTGAGCTTCTACCCCTTGAGAAGCATCAACCACAAGCAAAGCCCCTTCACAAGCTGCAAGACTTCTTGAAACTTCATATGTAAAATCCACATGGCCTGGGGTATCAATCAAGTTTAACTGATATCTATTACCATCATCTGCATCATAATAAAGCCTTACTGTTTGGGCCTTGATTGTTATCCCTCTCTCCCTTTCAATATCCATCTTATCCAGTACCTGTTCTTTCATTAACCTCTTATCCAAGGCACCGGTATACTCAATCAATCTATCCGCTAAAGTGGACTTTCCATGATCAATATGAGCAATAATTGAAAAATTTCTTATAAACTTCTGCTCCATTAACAGCTAACTCCTAAACCTTACTTCTTCCCACACAGGTATAATTAAACCCAAGTTTCCTCATCTTGGCTGGTTCATAAATATTCCTTAAATCAGCCAAATTTTTTTCTTTCATTAAACCACCAATTCTTTCCATATCAAGCTTTCTAAACTGATTCCACTCAGTAACAATTGTTAAACAATCGGAATCCTGCACCGTCTCATATTCATCACTGCAGTACTCTATTTTATCTCCAAATATTTTTTTTGCATTCTCCATTGCAATCGGATCAAAAGCCTTTATCTTAGCACCATATTTAAGCAGTTCATTTATTATTATAATGGCAGGAGATTCCCTCATATCATCTGTATTTGGTTTAAATGCTAAGCCAAGTACAGATATTGTCTTACCTTCAAGGACACCTTCTTTCTTTTCAACCCCAAGCAACCCCATAATCTTGTCTACCATCCTAAGCTTTTGCTCCTCATTAACCTCTATTGCTGCCTCTACCACTTTAAATTGGTAACCATGCTCTTTAGCTATATTACACAACGCAAGGGTATCCTTTGGAAAACATGAACCTCCATAACCAGGACCAGGATGTAAAAACTTAGGGCTAATACGCCCATCCATTCCCATTGCCTTTGCTACTTTATGAACATCAGCTCCCACAAGATCACATAAGTTTGCCACTTCATTGATAAATGTAATCTTCAGCGCAAGAAACGCATTGGATGCATATTTTATCATTTCAGCAGTTTCAATGTTTGTAACAACAAATGGCGCTTCTCCAAGATAATGAGCACTATAAATATCTTTCATTATAGCCACTGCTTCATCACTCTCCGCTCCAATTACTATTCTATCAGGTCTCATAAAATCATTTACAGCAGCACCTTCTCTCAAAAATTCAGGATTACTAACCACATCAAATTTGTACTTGTCCCCCACGATATCCCTGATAATCTTTTTCACTTTCTGACCTGTTCCCACCGGCACGGTACTCTTATTTACAATCACCTTATACCCATTCATATATTTTGCTATATCTTTAGCCACATTTTCCACATACGTCAAATCAGCACTTCCATCATCTTTAGGAGGTGTGCCCACTGCTATAAAAATAACAAGATTATTTTTTACAGCCTCTTCGATATCTGTGGTAAATTTCAATCTCCCTGCTTTGCTGTTTTTCTCCACAACAACATCAAGACCTGGTTCATAGATGGGTATTTCCCCTCTATTTAACATCTCAATCTTCTTTTCATCTATATCAACACAGGTTACAAACATACCAAATTCAGCCAGGCAAGCACCGGTCACAAGACCAACATATCCCGTACCTACAACCGCAATTCTCATATAATTTCCTCCATTAAAATTAAACTACTTATTAGATTTATATTAAGCTAAATCGTTAAAAACTAATCCTGAATCTAATTTTGGATAGAAATATGTGGATTTTTGTGGCATTACAAGGCCATTTTCAGCAATTTCTCTTATAATTTCAATATCAACCCCTTTAATAATAAAAGCAACTATATCTTTTTCCTTTTCAATTTTTTCAATCTGCTCCATATTCTGAACAAAATAAATTCCTTCTTTCTTTAGCAATTTTTCATCGGTAAATCCAATTACACCTTTTAAAATGGTCTCTTGCAATACGTATGTATCCACTTTTCTGTAAATTGGATGAAGTTTCTCATATTCTTCATCCCTGATTCTTATAATAAAAAATTCACCCTTTCTATACATTAAAAATGATGGAATTTCAGAATCAGTTAATAATTTCTCACCTTCCTCAAAATTACCTACTTTTTTAATATCATACATTTTTTGGATTTTATCCATCAAATCATCAAAATTGTTACTGTACTCTACCACTCGATGAGTTGGAAATACTTTAAGCCCCTCATCATAAAAGTTTACAAACATCATCATAACAAAATCGTATGGTTTTATCTCATCCTCAGAATCATTGTTTATTTCTCTCATGTAATCTCTGTATCTTAGTGCTGTTTCATACCTGTGATGCCCGTCAGCAATATATATCTTTTTATCTCTCATAAAATGACTAATTTCTTCCTTCAATTCATCATCGTTTATTAACCATAAACTGTTTTTTACCCCTTCATCATTCACTGCTGAAGCAGCAGGCATATCTTTTTTTACTGCAGAAAACAATTTTTCAAGTTTGTTTGATTTATCAATATACAATCCGAAAATCTGACTGAAATTCGCCTTTGCAGCTTTCATCAGATTAAATCTATCCATCTTTGGTCCGGCCAAGGTTTTCTCATGTGGGAATACATTCCCTTTGCCATATTCTTCGAGTTTCATTAGCCCGATAAATCCTGTCCTGACATATTTTTTACCTTCATACTCATATTCCTGTTCATAAAGGTAAAAAGATGGTTCACTGTCTTTTATTAAAATCCCCTCTTTTTTCCACTCATTATAAAGTCTAGCAGCCTCTTCATATTTATTTTCACCATCAGGTAAAATTAACCTTACCACATTGTATGGAGATTTCAGCTTTAATATCTCTTTCTGTTCCTCACTTATTACATCATATGGTGGAGCTAATACCTGTTTCAAAAGTGTTTTTTCCAGATTATACCTTACCCCTTTAAACGGTTTCACCATTACCACAGGCGCCTCCTCAACTCATTTTAATCCTGGCAAATTTCTTTTTGCCAACCTTCAATATAAATTCATCTTCTTTTATCTCTTTGTATATATCTTCCACTCTTGCCCCATCTATATAAATTGCTCCCTGGCTGGCAAGCCTTCTGATCTCACTATTTGAAGCAGCAAATTTAACCTCTTTGATAATATCTATTAATTTCATCCCTTTCTGCAAAGTAAATTCTGGTAAGTCATCAGGGATTTCCTTTTTACTAAATAATGCTTCAAACTTTTCCCTGGCATTTTTTGCATCTTCAGCACTATGAAACCTTGTTACAATTTCTGCGGCTAACTGCTTTTTTGCTTCCATAGGATGAAGAATTCCATTTTTTATATCAATTTTCATTTTTTCAATATCATCTTCACTTTTATCAGACAGCAATAGATAATATCTAAACATCAACTCATCCGAAATGGACATAATTTTACTAAACATGGTAAAAGGATCTTCAGTAATTCCAACATAATTTCCAAGGGATTTACTCATTTTCTGAACCCCATCAAGCCCTTCAAGAATAGGCATAGTAATTGCAATTTGAGGTTCCTGCCCATAATCCCTTTGCAATTCTCTACCTACCAATAAATTGAATTTTTGATCTGTTCCACCAAGCTCAACATCTGCTTTTAAAGCAACAGAATCATAACCTTGAACAAGAGGGTATAAAAATTCATGAATACTGATAGGTTTATTTGCTGCATAGCGTTTCGAGAAATCATCTCTCTCAAGCATTCTTGCCACAGTATATTTTGAAGCCAGCTTAATCATATCATAGGATGTCATTTTATCCATCCAACTGCTGTTAAATGCAATTTCTGTTTTATCAGGATCAAGAATCTTAAATACCTGCTCTTTATAAGTTTCAGCGTTTTTAAGTACCTCTTCCCTTGTAAGCGCTTTTCTTGTTTCAGATTTACCTGTAGGATCACCAATCATACCTGTAAAATCGCCAATTAAAAATATTACTCGATGACCAAGATCTTGAAAATGCTTTAATTTTTGGATTAACACTGTATGTCCAAGATGAAGGTCTGGAGCAGTTGGATCAAAACCCGCCTTAACCCTCAAGGGTCTATTTTCTTTAACAGCTCTTTCAAGTTTCTTTTTCAACTCATCTTCAACAATTATTTCCTCTGTACCTCTACGTATTAATTTTAATTGTTCTTCTACAGGTAACAACCTATCCTCCTTATGCTGTTAAAATTTTTAAATAAGCATTTATTAGTGTATTCCCAAAAAAAATGTATATAAATGTAGCTAAACCTATAAAAGGACCAAAAGGAATAGGATAGTCCTTATTTTTCGAAATGGCAATAAAAATAACACCAACAACTGCTCCCAAAAGAGAACTAGCAAAAAGTATAAAAAACAATGGTTTAAATCCTAAGAAACTGCCAATCATTGCAAAAAGCTTTATATCTCCACCACCCATCCCTTCCTTACCAGTCAAAAGCTTATAAATAAATCCTGGTAAAAAGAGTAATAAAAATCCCACAGCAGCACCAACAAGTGAAACAATTATTCTCTTCTCAATCAATGCAAATATAAATCCCGGCAAAAAACCACCCAAAGAAAGCTCATTAGGGATAATCCCAGTTTCAAAGTTATCATCCAAAGCTGTTTTAAAGTCTATCACTCCTGCACAAAGAAGTATGGATAGTAGTACAAAATATTTGAAAAAGTTTATATCAAAACCATACATTTTATATAAAAAAAATGTAAATAAACCTGTAGTAAGCTCAATTAACGGGTATTGGACGGAAATTGAAGCGTTACAATTTCTACATTTCCCCTTTAAAATCAAATAACTTATAATCGGAATATTATCATACCATTTAATTTTTGTATTACATTGGGGACATTTAGAAGATGGCGTAACTATAGACTCCCCATAAGGAAGTCTGCATATTATCACGTTATAAAAACTGCCGAAAATTGTACCTATTATAAAAATTATAAATGTACCCATATTATTGATTTTCTTTTAAAGATACCTCTATAACAAAGACTTCATTATCAATTTTGAATTTTACTCCCAAACATGGAACATTACTAGGTCTTTTTATTTTATGTCCTTTACCAGTCACAACATTTGGAATAGAAATTTTAAACTTTAACCCTTTATCCGTAAAGATCTTCTTTGCACCACCTGCTATCATATTAATAAGCTCACCAACAGCATCTACCACTTCGTCATCAACACTTTTTTTATCCTCACCAATAAATTTTGATACAACCTTCAAAGCCAACGACTCTGGAAAACTGATTACGACAGAACCTACTGCTTGACCAGTTAAGCCTATTATTCCAGAAATATCAAATGATGGTTCATCATCCTTTTTAATAAACAACTCTTCTTTTTTAGGTCTTAGCCCTAACATTGTCTCAAAAACAGCTAAAGTTGACTCTATAAAAGGATTAATATGTTCAGCTTTCATTTTTACCTCACGAAACACCCAAGATAACCATCTTGTTTTGATTGGCAAACTCTACACACTTCTCTTTATCCACTATAAATGTCTTACCAGCTTCAAGGGCTAATATTTTCCCGCCATTATCCTTCATATTCTTTAAAGTGTCAACCCCCACCGTTGGAACATCAAACCTTAAATCTTGCGAAGGCTTTGCAACCTTTACCACTACCCCATCTTTCTTTGCATACATACAGCCCCTTTTTATTGCTTCATCAGTACCCTCAATAGCTTCTACAGCCATTACTGCCATATCCTTTACCACAACAGTTTGTCCAATATCAAGCCTTCCAATCTCTTTTGCCATTTCAAAACCAAACTCAATATCTTTCAATTCATTTTTAGACGGTTTCTTCTTTGTAAGAACTCCCTCTTCAACAATTAAATCTTTAAAAACATCAGTTTGCTTTAAAACGTGTATCCCTCGCTCTTCTAATAGCTCTACAATCTTCAGCATAATCGTATCATCTTTTCTATCTTTCAAACTCATCAACACCTTCATAGAGAACAGATCAAGTTTCAAATTGCTATAAAGCAGAGACTTATTTATCTTCCCAGCAAATAAAACAGCTTCCACTGACTCTTTTTCTAAAGTATTTAAAACCTTTCCAGCTTGTCCTACACTAAATGTATATATTTTATCAGAGACAAATGATAAATCGGTATTAATTTCTTCATTGAATGCTATAGTTACAACAAAATGTCCTTCTGCTTTTAAATTCCTTATAGCAATTAATGGTAATTGTCCATAACCAGCTAGCAGACCAATTTTCACAGAACTACTTTCCCTCTTTATGCAAAATCTCATCGATTTTTAAAGCTATTTCCAGCGACTTCAATTCATGTTCCACAGAAACCATTCTGCAACTTCTGTTATCAATACAATCTATAAAATGCTTTATTTCAAGCTTCAAAGGATTATCCTTATAGACAAACATCCTCTCAAGGATATATTCATTTTTGTAAGTTAACTCTTTATCACCAAAAATATGCTGACTCTGCCCCTGTCTATAAATATTTATATCCTGATTTGTATAATCAAGATAGATATACGCATCTTTCTGAGCTATACTCATGGTTCGATCTTTTTTCTGGTTAACTCTACTTACAATTATATTTACTACTGTTCCTTTTTTAAATTTTAAATTTACCGACGCCAAATCTGTTAGATTTGAATACACGCGACTACCCTGCGCCTGTATATCAACCACTTCATCGTCTAATATATTTAGAATAATATCAATATCATGAATCATGAGATCTAAAATTATGCTATCATTCTTCATCCTTTCAGCATAAGGCCCCACTCTACGCGATTCAATTAAAAAAGGATCACGTACAATCTTTTTCAACTCCATTACAGCACCATTGAATCTTTCAACATGCCCAATATTCAGTACAAGATTTTTTTCTTCAGCAATTTTAAATAACTCTTTCGCTTCTTCTAAATCAGTAGTAATCGGCTTTTCAACAAGAACATGTTTTCCTGAAAGTAAGCATTTTTTTGCTACTTCATAATGAAGTCTAGTAGGTACAGCTACAGTAACAGCATCCACAAGATCGAGCATTTCTTCATAGTTTGTATAGCCTCTCACTCCAGTCTGTTTAGATAATTTATTCACTTCCTCTTCATTTATATCACATATTCCCATCAATTTAATTTCAGGAATTTCATCATAAAGATTAAGATGGTACTTTCCCATTCGCCCAAGGCCAATAAGTCCCATTTTGATCATATTTATCTCCTTATAATACCACGTTTTGAACTTTCAAAAAAACTCACAAACTCAATACCTTCATTGGAATTAGCAATTAATTTCATTTCATTAATCGCTTCTTCCTTGGTAAGTGATTTATCAAGATAAACTTTAAGAAGCTTTTTCAACTCACTCCTAACTTCAGGAAGAATATTTCTCCTTCTCAATCCTACCACATTTAAACCATGTATCACAGCAGGATTTCCTTCCACAAGTGTAAATGGTGGAACATCCTGGGTAATTCTACTCATACCACCAATCATTGCAAGTTTACCAATTCTAACAAACTGATGAACAGCCACAAGTCCTGAAATTACTGCAAAATCACCCACATGCACATGTCCCGCAATACCTGAATAGCTTGTAAGAATAATATTATTACCAAATTTACAATCATGTGCAATATGACTACTTGCCATAATATAACAATTATCCCCTATTTCAGTTATCCAATCTTCCTTTGTAGAAGCCCTGTGAATGGTAGTAAACTCTCTAATTACACAATTTTTCCCAATCTTAAGCTTTGTATCCTCACCTCTATAGGAAATATCCTGTGGCGGACCACCCAAATGAGCATTGGGAGAAATTACTGTATTTTCAAGTATCTCAGTATTCTCCTCGATAACCGCTCCTACTCCGATTTTTACACCGTCATGAATAATACAATTTTTACCAATGTAAACATTTGGCCCAATTTCTACATTTTGGCCAATTTCAGCAGTTTTATCTATTATAGCTGTTTTATGAATCATCTTTGCACCATCGCCATAAATTCTGCCTCACACACAACGTGGCCATCCACTTTAGCTTCACCCTTTAGTTTCCAAACATCCCTTTTTCTTTTTACAACTTCCACTTCCAAAATTAGCTGATCCCCAGGAACGACAGGTTTTCTAAATTTAGCATTATCTATTGCCATAAAATACACTTTTGCATTTTTCTTATCTTCTTCACTATAAAACTGAAACGCCAAAATTCCGCCAGCTTGGGCAAGCGCCTCAATTATTAAAACCCCTGGCATTACTGGATCTTCAGGAAAATGCCCTAAAAAAAACTCTTCATTCATAGTCACATTTTTCAATGCTATAATCTTTTTATCTGTCATCTCTTTTACACGATCCACCAGAAGAAAAGGGTATCTATGTGGTAAAATATCTTTAATCATATTAATATCCATTTTACCCCTCTCTTTCTTTGCCAATATACTTTTCTATATTTTTCAAGATTACCTGTGTTTTTAACCATTTTTTATGCTCCATCACAGGACTTCCTGAATATATTCCAGGCTTTTTAATATTTCCTGGAACTCCAGCCCTTGATGCTATTATAGTCCCACTTGGAATGTTTACGTGATCTGCCACACCAGATTGTCCACCTATTATAACAAAATCACCAATATTAGAACTACCTGCCACAGCAGCCTGAGCCACAAGAATACAGTGTTTCCCTATTCTCACGTTATGTCCAATTTGAACAAGATTATCAATCTTTGTCCCTTCACCAATTACTGTATCGTTTAATGTCCCTCTGTCTATAGTGCAGTTAGCTCCAATTTCCACGTTATTTTCAATAACAACAGAACCCACCTGCTTTATCTTAAAATGCCCTTTTGAAGTATTTACATAACCAAAGCCATCCGAACCAATGACTGTACCAGAATGAACAATCACATTATCACCAATCACCACATTATCGTAAATTGTAACATTTGGATAAATAAGGCAGTTCTTTCCAATAATAACATTTTTACCGATAACACATCCATGTTCAATCTTGGTATTTACTCCAATTTTAGTCCCATCACCTAAAACAACAAAACTACCAATATGTACAGGTTCTTTTATCTCCACATCACCAATCACTGCTGTTTCAGATATATAATGGCATATTTTTTCATCTGGATAAAAAAGGTCAATAACGGTCTTTAAAGCCCATTTTATATCCGATACAAAAATATGAGGTTTTTCAATAGATTCACCCCTCAAGGATTCTTCAATAACAGCAGCAGAAAAATCTCCTTTATTAAATATATCAATATGAGCTTTTTTACTTACAAAAGTAACAGAATTCTTGCGTTCAGCATCAATTGAAGTCACATCTTCAATATATATATCTTCACCTACAAGTTTAGAATTTAAAGCTTTAGCTATTTCACTAAGCTTCATTTTTGTCTTGCATGCCATTCTTTATTATATCTTTCTATGACAAGATTCGTAATGTCTACTTTATTAGAATTATACATTACCCCCGCTTCCCTTATTTCCAAAATAACATCATATTTTAACTCTTTCCCCAAAGCTTCCACAACCTTTCTCAAATCATTTGCAATTCTAGCAATATATTCCTTTTCCTTTTTCTTCAATTCTTCATTGGAATCAGCCACAAATCTTTTTAACTCTTTCAGCTTTTTCTGATACTCATCAAGTTTTGCTTGTTTTGCTTCATCAGAAAGTAATGAGCTCTGATTGTTTATTTCCTCTTGCATCTTTTTTAATTCATTCTGTTTTTCATTAATCTCTTGCTGTTTTTCATTGTATATTTTTTTCATCTCTTCAACAGCTGCTTTACCTGCATCACACTCATCAAGAGCTCTTTGCATATTTACAACACCAATCTTTAACTCAGCAAAAGCAGAAAATGCTCCAAACAAAAACATTGCTACCACAAATAAAGTAATTTTTCTTTTCACTTTTTCTCCTCCTAATTTTTATTTTAATTTAAAACATTCCACCTATTGAAAAATCCCACCTATCTAGAGATTCTCCTTCTTTTCTATCAAGCTTTCTTCCATACTCAAGCCTCAATGGTCCAATTGGGCTAAACCACCTAAATCCAAAACCTACAGATTTCCTTAAATCATAAGAGAAATAATCCTCACCATTGTCATAAACTTGTCCAGCATCAAAGAATATGACACCCTTCAATTTTGCAGCCTCAGATAAAGGAAATGTCACTTCAGCATTGAACAGTACATATTTATCACCACCATAATCGTACCCGGTCTCATCCTTTGGTGATATATCACCATATTTAAATCCTCTCACACTGTACATACCACCCAATCTATAACGCTCATCAATAGGTATTGGATCACCATTCAAAGATTTTACATACCCTATTTCACCATGCAACATCCCCACAAATTTCCAGAAAAGAGGAAAATATTGAGCAGACTCAACCCCAGTTTTCACAAAATTGTTATCCCCACCAAGAATACCACCAGCATATTTTACAAAAACACGAGATTTATTACCCTTTGTAGGATCAAATGGATTGTCTAATGTATTCCATACCAATGATGGAGTAAAACTTATTGTGACAGTTTTACCTTCTTGTTCTTTAATGTAATCGGATGCTGTATCATCAATATCATAAATATCAATCTTATCATAAGCCAGACGATAATAAGCATAAAGTTTTCTTTCAATAATAGAATGTCCAAGTCTCAATGCCCCACCCATCGATTTCTTTGTATATTCAAAATAGCTACGTTTCAGATTGTAAAGATCAAAACCAAATGTGATTGGTCTATCAAACAACCATGGATTTGTAAAACTTAAAGTATAATCTGTCCTTTTTGCTGAAAATTCTGATTTCAAGCTCAACTTGTAACCCAAACCAAAAAGATTTTGTTGGGAAACTTGGATTGTCCCTACAAACCCATCCAGTGTAGAGTAACCGGCACCAAGAGTAAACATACCTGTAGGTTTTTCTCTTACATCAAGTTTCAAATCAACTTTATCCTGAGCTACTGGATCTTCAACAAGACTAACTTCTTCAAAATAACCGGTATTTTCAACATGCCTTTTAGATGCTCTTATCTTTTTACTGTTGTAAATTTCCCCTTCATGTATATCAAACTCACGTCTTATCACTCTGTCTCTAGTTTTTGTATTACCATTTATGATTATCTCATTTATATGGACAAGAACATTTTCTTCAATTTTGTAGACAATATCTACGGTTTGTTTTTCATCATTTAGTATTGTGTTTGGGTCAACATTTGCAAAGGCATAACCTATCTCTGTAAAAGCATCTGTCAAAGAGTCTATATCATGTCTAAATTTCTCACTTGAAAAAAGCTCTCCCTCTTTTAATGTTAAACGTTTTTTAAGTTCATCATCTTTTCTATGAACATTCCCTTCAAAAGTAATTTTTCTTACTTTATAAGGCTTACCTTCTTCAATCCTGAAAGTAATAGTAATTTTTGTTTTATCATCACTCAATTTCACTTCAGGCTCTGCAACTTTTACCCTCATATAACCACTATTTAGATATTTTGCTCTGATTCTCTCCCTATCAAGTTCAAGCTCTTCCCTCTTTAATTTACCACTACCCGTTAACCACGAAAAGAATCCCTTCTCATCTGTTTCAATAATCTTTTTTAATTCTTTATCCTTAAAAGCCTTATTACCGTAAAAATTAATTTTTACTACTTTAGCTTCTTTGCCCTCATCAATTGTAAATATCAGGTCAACACTGTTATCCTTTCTTTCTTCAATATCATAACTAACTTTGACATTATAAAAATTTTCATCCTCATATTTTCTTCTAATTTCTGCTATACTCTGTTCAATCCTTCTTTTATTAAAAGGATCCCCCTCATGAATCACTAATACTTCTTTTAGAGTATCCTCTTTGATTTCATCATTACCTTCAAAATATATTTTATTTATATAAGGTTTTTCTTTTACAATATAAGTAAGAACTACCTTCTCATCTTTGATAGTCAAATCAACTTTTACATCTAAAAATAAACCTGTCTTATAAAGATTTTTTACCGACTCATCTATTTTCTTTAAATCAAAATCGTCACCTGGTTTTACACCATTTTCAATAATTGTAGACAAAGGTATTCTGTGATTCCCTCTTACCTCAACCTTATCGATTTTAATTTCTGCATAAACTGTAAAAGAAAAAAGAAGAATAAGTAGAATCAACCTAATTTTTTTAATCATCAATAACCTCAACAATATCTTTAATTCTATTAAAATAAACTTTTGTTAAATTTTTATTAGCAATTAACCTAGCAGTTGACTCCATTATTGTTTCAATCTCTTTTAAACCGTTCCTTTTCAAGGTTTCACCAGTAGAAACAAGATCCACAATTAAATCTGATAATCCCACCAATGGTGCAAGTTCTATAGAACCATAAAGTTTTATGGTTTCTACAAAAAAACCTTTCCTGAAAAAAAACTGTTTTGTGATATTTGGATATTTTGTGGCAATCCTTAAATTATGATTATACTCCCCATTCCAGTCTTTTAGACCAGCCACACACAACCTGCAGTAACCAAATCTTAAATCAAGGAACTCATAAACATCAGGCTCAAGTTCATCAAGAATATCTTTTCCTACTACACCCAAATGACATGCCCCATTCTCCACATATGTAGGCACATCCATGTTTCTAACAATCATAAAACGAATTCTGTTTTCTGTATCCTCAAAAATCAACTTTCTCGAACTAAAATCTATGCAATCTGTAGAAATCCCTTTTTCAACCAATAATTTTATTGTATCTTCGGCAAGTCTTCCCTTTGGAAGAGCAATATTTATAAATTCGTCAAACCCCATTTTCCTCTCTCTTTATTTTAGCTCCTAAACTGTTAAGTTTCTCATCAAAGCGCTCATACCCTCTATCTAAATGATAAATTCTATGAACGTGGGTTTCTCCATCAGCCACAAGACCGGCAATAACAAGAGATGCACTTGCCCTCAAATCAGATGCCATTACGTGGGCACCACTCAATTTTTCCACCCCATTCACCACAGCAGACCTATCTTTCAATCTGATATCTGCACCCATCCTCTTAAGTTCTGCTACATGCATAAATCTGTTTTCAAAAATCGTTTCAGTAATTACTGAAACACCATCAGCCACACACATCAAAGCCATAAACTGAGCCTGTAGATCCGTAGGAAAACCAGGGTAAACCTGTGTAGTCACATCTGCAGCTTTCAACCTGCCAGTAGAAGAAACCCTTACTCTTTTATCATTAATAAAATCTATACTCACACCAGTTTCTGAAAGTTTTTCAAAAACTGTTGTCAAACATTCCTGTGGAACACCTTCTATTTCCACATCTCCTCCAGTGATAGCAGCAGCACACATGAGAGTAGCAGCTTCGATCCTATCATTCATCACAGAGTAATTTGCTGGAGACAATGAATCCACTCCATAAACTGTTATTGTTTTTGTTCCAATCCCTTCTATCTTAGCACCCATCTTTTTTAAAAAGTTTGCAAGATCAATCACCTCAGGTTCAATTGCAGCATTGTAAATAGTAGTTTTTCCCTCAGCAAGAACAGCAGCCATTAAAACATTCTCAGTACCTGTGACAGTAACAAGGTCAAAATATATATCAGCACCTTTCAACCTATCACACTCAGCAACTATATAACCATGCTCAATATTAATATTTGCACCCATCTGTTTCAAAGCCTTAATATGTTGATCCACAGGTCTCTCCCCTATTGCGCACCCTCCGGGAAGAGAAACACGTGCCTTCCTTCTTTTTGCAAGAAGAGGCCCCAAAACAAGAATACTTGCTCTCATTGTTTTAACAAGGTCATAAGGTGCTTCAAAGGCATCATCATTTTTATTTTTCAATAAGATTTCATTACCATTGAAACTTGGTTCAATATCTAGGAGACTAAGTAACTTCAATAAAGTTCGTACATCTCTCAAATTTGGAACATTATCTATTTTATATTCACCATCACAAAGAATAGTTGCAGCAATAATGGGTAATGAAGCATTCTTAGAACCGCTAACTTTAACCTTACCCTTTAAAGTATTACCACCCTCAATTACGAGTTTTTCCAAATCAATACCCTCTCTTTTCCACTCAAATCTTTCTTCAATTCAATCTCTCGACCCTTGAAAATCTCAAACAAATTATCTCTCTTATTATGCGGTACTTCAAAAATTATAAATCCATCTTTTTTACACAAATTAGGTAGTTTATACAACAACTTTTTATAAAATATCAACCCTTCATCCTCCGCAAAAAGGGCTTCTTCAGGCTCATATAAAATCGACTCTTCATAATTATCCATTCTATCCACATAAGGAGGATTACAGGTAATTATATCAAAATATATCCCTTGCTTAAAAAGATTATCTATTTGAAGCACATCAAAACAAACTGGAATAAATCTTTCATTCACTTCTAAATTTACGGCATTTTTCCAAGCTATTTGCAATGCCCTAAAACTTATATCCACGGCTACAGCTTTTAAATTTTCATTATTTTTAATCATAGAAATAGGTATACAACCGCTACCAGTGCAAAGGTCGAGCATTATTCCCTTATTTACTCTTTTTAATGCTTCTTCCACAAGTATTTCTGTTTCATAGCGAGGGATCAACACATTTTCATCTACATAAAAATCATATCCATAGAAATGCCTTTTTTTCGTTATATAGCTAATAGGATATTTCTTTTCTACCTTTTGCAACACATTTAATAAATTTTCATTTACAGGGAAAGGGTGCTGAAAGAAAAAAATTAGATTTTCATAAGGTATTTTATATACAAAAGATAAAAGTTCCTTTACCTGAGACCTGGAAACATGAGAAAAATTATCTACAATATAGGTATAAATATCAAATAATCTGTAATACTGCCCCTTTTTAAGAGACATCTAACTTTAAAGTCCAATCTCTTTCAGCTTTTCCGCCTGATCATAGGCTATTAGAGCATCAATGATTTCATCTAACTCCCCTTCCATCACCTGATCCAAATTGTAAAGAGTCAAGTTAATCCTATGATCAGTAACCCTGTTCTGAGGAAAATTGTAAGTTCTTATCCTTTCACTTCTATCCCCAGACCCTACTTGCAGCTTTCTGCTAGAAGCAATCTCTTCCTGCTGTTTTCTTATTTCCATCTCAAGAATTTTTGCCTTAAGTAATTTCATCGCTTTTTCTTTATTTTTAATCTGACTTCTTTCATCTTGGCATGAAACAACAATTCCTGTTGGGATATGGGTAATTCTTACTGCCGAGTCTGTAGTATTTACATGCTGTCCACCTGCACCGCTTGCCCTGAAAACGTCAATTCTTAAATCATTTGGATCTATTGTTACTTCCACATCTTCAGCTTCTGGTAAAACTGCCACAGTACATGCAGACGTATGAATTCTACCACCTGATTCTGTTACAGGGATCCTCTGCACCCTGTGACCACCACCTTCAAACTTCAAACGGCTATAAGCACCTTTCCCTTTCACCAAAAGTACAACCTCTTTATATCCACCAACACCTGTTTCATTATAATCCACTATTTCGGTTTTCCACTTCTTTTTCTCCGCATACCTCATATACATTCTCAAAAGATCCGCAGCAAAAAGAGTAGCTTCATCTCCACCTGTACCAGCCCTAATTTCAAGATAAATATTTTTTTCATCATAAGGATCTTTTGGCACAAGAAGAAGTTTTAGTTCCTGCTCAAGTTTCTCAAGCAACTCTTTCCCTTCTTCAATCTCCATTTCAGCCAATTCTTTCAGTTCTTTATCTCCAGATTCAAGTATCTGTTTAGCTTCAGCTATATCTTGCTCGACCTTTTTATATTCTTGATACTTTTCAACTATTGGCTTTAATTCAGCATGCTCCTTTGCTATCTGCTGATATGTTTTGTTATCTGTCATTATATTTGGATCAGATAACTTCTCTGTAAGAATATTATATTTTTCTACAACCTCATCTAACTTATGAAACATATACAATCCCCTCACCTTCTACTTCTTTATCCAAAGCAAGTTTTAACGAAATAAGAGCCACTTCCAACTGACTCTCATCTGGCTCCTTTGTTGTAAGCTTCTGCAGCCACAAACCAGGCTTTATAAGTGACCTTACAACAGGATTATTATAGTATTTATCACTCAACTTCAAAATTTCATAGGAAATACCAGCAATAACTGGTATAAAAATAACTCTACTGAGTAACTTTATAAGAAAATGAGCATCCTTTGGAATGAGTGAAAAAACAATAATACTCACTATCATCACAATGAGAAGGAAACTCGTACCACATCTTGGATGAAATCTACTCATTTCCTTAGCATTAGCTACACTAAGCTCTTTTCCTTGTTCGTAGGTATAAATTGCTTTATGTTCAGCCCCATGATATTCAAAAACCCTTCTAACATCTTTAAAAAAGGTAATAACAAAAAGATAAAGTATGAAAAAAATAACTCTTATCACCCCATCCACAGCATTGTACAGCAAAAAAGAATTCTTCACTGCTGGCATCACATGTTTTAACAAATCAGTAATCAACAACGGCAAAAAAACAAACAATCCAATTCCAAATCCAAGACCAAGAATCATACTTATAAAAAGTTCTTTTTTACTTACTTTTTCTTCCCCTTCACCAAAAGCATGATACGCAGAAAAATTCAATGCACTAATACCTAATATTAGAGCATTATAAAGCGCAACAAGCCCTCTTATAAAAGGTTTCTTAAAAAAAGATTTTGAATCGATACTAATATCTTTCTTTTTAACCACAATTTTACCATCTTCACGGCGAACAGCAATAACAAACTTACCAGGTGCTCGCATCATAACACCTTCTATAACTGCCTGTCCACCAACATCTAACTTCTTTTTATTCATATATCACCATACCACAATAATTTATTTATTTTATACTTATTCAAAAAGCCAGTTATTATAATAGCCAACATTCGTGAAAAATAAAGAAATTTAATAAAAATTTTTAATCCTACGCTAACATTCTGCTAAATATTGATTAGATAATGTTTCAAGACCAAAAATCACAGGATATTGAGCATTTGTAGCTCAATATCCTGTACATCTAATTTAATCTGTTATATTTTCTTAAAAGCTCTGCATATTTTCTTTTCACATCCTGCGCCTTACCGCAAGTCATATCCCCTTCTTTACATTTGTCTGTAACACAGCTTGGACCAGCATATTTGAATATACCAGGTGCGACCTTCAAACATTCCTCAAGCATTAACTCGGCAACCCTTCTAATTTCCCATTGTGCCCTATTGCAACATCTCAACTCAAAAAAATGTAAGAGTTCTCTAGCATTCATCGTTACAATTATTTTTGTTTCACATGCATTTGGTAACACATACCTAGCATCCTCAGTAGGCACACCTGCTTCTATCATTTCGTCATATAAATCAGCAATTTTACTCATAAAATCTTCATATTTTAATTTTAGCTCTTCATTTGCCTTGATAGAAGGGGGAAGTATATATTCAAAACCACCTTTATGTTTTACGTATCTTTGCGATCTCTGCGAATAGCTGGCAATCCTATGTCTTACAAGCTGATGTGTCATCGCTCTAGAAACGCCTTCTATTCCAAAAGTGAATGACACATGCTCTAATACTGAATGATGCCCAATACTCACTATCTTTTCAATAAATTTCAACTGGTCAGTTTTTTCAATACTGTTCTGCAAACTATCAATATCAGCTTCAGAGGAATAACACAGCTTTGCAGCAAGAGCAGCTGTAAGCTCAGGATCGTGCGTATATTTTAAAAGCTTAACTTTTACTTTCGCTTCTTTCAACTCGATTACACCAAATTATTTGTTTTTCTTCAAACTCTCAGCGTAATTCCCGTATTTTTTCATAAATTTCTCTACTCTACCTGCTGTATCCACAAACTTCTGCTTACCTGTAAAAAATGGGTGACATGCAGAACAAATCGCAATACCTGTTTTTTTAGCAGTTGATAATGCTCTTATTTCGTTACCACAAGCACATTTAAATACCACTTCGTTTACTTCAGGATGAATACCTTTTTTCATTTATCCTATCCTCCATTACTAATAATTTTTCAAAGTTTAACTTTTAACACAATTTATTTTTCTTTGTAAAGCACTATTTACTCATTGACTCAAGAAACTCTTTATTGGTCTTAGTCCCTTTAATTTTATCAAGAAGAAACTCCATAGCATCCACAGAGTTCATATTACTCAAGAACCTTCTGAGTATCCATACTTTATTCAACTCTTCTTTAGTAAGTAAAAGCTCTTCTCTTCTTGTACCTGATTTATTAATATCAATAGCAGGAAAAATCCTTCTTTCAGCAAGCTTCCTATCAAGATGTAGTTCCATATTACCTGTTCCCTTAAACTCTTCAAAAATTACCTCATCCATTCTCGATCCAGTATCAATAAGAGCAGTAGCAATTATCGTCAGAGATCCACCTTCCTCAATATTTCTCGCAGCACCGAAAAATCTCTTTGGCTTATGAAGCGCATTGGCATCCACACCACCACTCAATACTTTTCCACTTGGTGGTTCAACGGAGTTGTAAGCTCTTGCAAGCCTTGTAATACTGTCAAGAAGAATACATACATCATTACCATGTTCAACAAGTCTTTTTGCCTTGTTTAAAACCATCTCAGCGACATGCACGTGTCTGAAAGCTGGCTCATCAAAAGTAGAACTAACTACCTCTGCTTGCACAGATCTCTGCATATCCGTAACTTCTTCAGGACGTTCATCTATAAGCAAAATTATAAGATATACTTCTGGATGATTTTTAGTAATACTGTTCGCAATGGATTTCAGAAGCATTGTCTTACCAGCTTTTGGTGGAGCAACAATAAGCCCCCTCTGCCCTTTCCCAACGGGTGCAAGCAGATTCATAATTCTTGTATCATAGGCTGCAGGAAAAGCCTCTAGATTCATCCTTTCGTCAGGAAATAATGGAGTTAAGTTCTCAAAAAGATTACGCTGCCTTTTGGGTGGCTCCCAATTCACCCTCTCTACTTTCAAAAGAGCAAAATACTTTTCATTATCCTTTGGAGGTCTGATTTCACCCTGAATGGTAT
This sequence comes from Deferribacter autotrophicus, assembly GCF_008362905.1. NCBI lineage: Bacteria > Pseudomonadati > Deferribacterota > Deferribacteres > Deferribacterales > Deferribacteraceae > Deferribacter > Deferribacter autotrophicus. The sequence goes on along the minus strand of NZ_VFJB01000006.1, from coordinate 110,101 downwards.
CACCACTCCTAAGTCCAAGCCTCTTAATCTGAGCAGGTGAAACATAAATATCATCAGGCCCAGGTAAATAATTGGCATCAGGAGACCTTAAAAAACCAAAACCATCAGGGAGAACCTCTAAGACACCTTCTCCGTAAATTTGTCCATTTTTCTCACTTGCAGCCTTTAAGATTTCAAAAATCAATTCCTGCTTCAAAAGATTATCTGCATGCTCGATATCAAAATCATTGGCAATAGCAACAAGTTCTTCAATAGACTTTTTCTTTAATTCCGATAAATTCACACTACACCTCATTGTTTGATTGAAATTGTTTATGGATTATTTATTTCCTATGTCTTAAGTTATGAACACACAAAACCCGATGTATCAAAACAACAATTTCTGTTTTTTGTATAAGTGTGAAATTAATAACATTGAAATCACTTGTCAAGATTTTTTTAATAAACATACAAACTATTTTTTCTCAAGTTATTATAAATTAATTTCCAGCTTTTTATTTTTAATTCCTATTTAAAATTAGTCATTGATTAAATTGTGGCAGAAGTGGGAAAAATCAAAGATTCAAGCAAACGGTTATTCCATTATGAAATGGTTATAAAAAATATTATGTATAAGTAAGTTACAGCAAAAAGGTAAATTTGTTTATAATCTGAAAATAACGGATTTTATCACAATCTTAATCCAGCACCAGAAGGTTACAATCCTTACTTTTCATTGAAGACTTGCTGTGTTAATGATATTATATTCATTAATGAAAGAAGTAGCTGCAGCAATTATACTTGATGATGAAAAAAGGATATTATTAGCACGTCGTAAAACAGGAGAAGTTCTAGCTGGTTATTGGGAATTCCCGGGTGGTAAAATAGAAGACGGAGAAACTCCTCAACAATGTATAGAAAGGGAGCTTTTCGAAGAATTGAATGTAAAGTCCGTCGGAAAAAAGATTCTGGGGGAAATAATATACCATTATAATCGTAATAAAATCAAATTGATAGGTGTATTAACTGATTTAATAGATAAAAATTTTTTGCTAACAGTTCATGATAAGATTCTGTGGGTGTCATCTACAAAAGTACTAAATTATAATTTGGCACCAGCAGATGTAGTTCTCTTTCAGAAAATTAGAAGGTATATAAAAAATGTTTGATCCTAAGTTTAAACCAGGACAAAAGATAAGTAATAAAGAAAACATAAAGGTTCAAGTAAACGGTTATGAAAAATTATTATGTGTGAGCGAATTACAACAACTGGGTATAATTGTTTACGATCTGAAAACAACATATTTTATCACAATTTTAGTCCAGCACCCGGGAAGAGTTAAAGTAAATTTATTACACGGATTTTATTAGGCTTTATCACGATAAATTTACGGTAAAGGTTTTCATTATATTTGCTTATTACCTTTAAAAGCGTATTTGTAATATTAATAAGCTCATCATAGCGATAGCGTAAATATATTACTCCAATTGTTTCTATCTTATGAGCAAATACCCATTCTCCAAAATCTGAATCTTCCGTGATAATAATTGCTCTTTTATTTATTGCAAGCTCAATCACTTTTTGGTCGGTAATTCCTGGGTAATTTTCCATAACAGATATTACATCTATTGATTTTTGACGAAGAATTTTGACTAATTTATAATTGACACTTTCATCAATTAGAAATTTAACCAACAACTTCCTCGTTAGCTACCAAATCGGCAGAATAAGCAAGAACAGCTTTAATATCTTCTTCTGTTAAATTAGGATATGAATCAAGCAACTTCTCAATAGGCATACCTTCACTCAACCTACGAAGAATGAGCTCAACAGGTATTCTGGTGCCTTTTATCACAGGTTTACCCAGCATTACAGTAGAATCATAGATGATTCTTTCTTTATAGTCTATTTTGCTCATAATTGCACCTCTATATCATATTTTAGAATAGTTTCTAATTTACGGCAAGCGATTTTATAACAAAGGTAATTGGTAATATAATATTGAAAATTTAAAAATTCTTATAGTTGTGATAAAATCATAATGACAGTTGCGGCTAAAAAGACATGACGCTAACAGCCCTGTTCCTGTCCATAACAGTGGCAAGTAAGGAACAGGAGGAGGAAATGACTAATTTGGTTAGTTTAGGCGGATTTTCTTTATTGTTAAAGTCAAGCAAAAATCCCCATCCTTAGGGGTTTGAAAATTCCCCAGTTAAATTCAGTTGTTATCAACAGATTGTAAATTTGATTCGATAGCTTTCACCTGTAATCCTGAATATATGAGCATGATGAACCAATCTATCAACAATAGCTGATACTAAACAGCATTTCCAACTATGTTAGCCCACTCCTCAAAAGACCTATTCGTGGCAATAATAATTGAACCATTTTTTATATATGCGCCTTATTATCTCAAAAAACTCAGCCACATGATTTAGCGGTATATTCTTAATCCCAACCTCATCTAATAATTAACAAATCAACCGAAAAAATGGCGGGAGTGGGAAGGAATCGAACCTTCCTTTCGCCACAAGGACGAAACAGTGGGCTTTGAAGGCCCCGGGAGGCACCAGCACTCCAACCACTCCCAGTCCAATGTAATTTACAGTTTTTTTCACAAAAATCAATATCTGCTAATATTTGCGTCCCCCAATTTTACAAATACCCCTAATAAGTAAGGGTATTAAAGGTATTAGAGGTTGTAAGGGTAATAAGGGTTGTAGAAGTGGTACTAGAATTCAATTTCTATAATTTCCTCAACCTAAACCTTAACCTAAACTTTTTTAAACGTTGAACATTGAACATTGAACTTTTTCTACTTTCCAACCTCCCCATTCTCCCATACAACCCATACAACCTTTAATACCTTTACAACCCTTACTACCCATTATTTATATATTATTTTTCTTGTTTTTAACATAATTATCAATATAATTGAACTATGATTCACCAAGCTACAAACTTTTATGAATTAACTGCATACAAACTTGGTAGATTTTATAATGCAATAAATCTTACTGTCCATTTCTTTACACTTCCTGAAATATATATTGACTCTGCTCAACCTGTAATGGAAAAACATTTCATCGAGATTGCTAAAAACCATATACCAAGGTACTGCTTGTTAACCCATTATCATGAAGATCATTCAGGTAACGCGGCAAAACTAAAAAAATTATTTAATACCAAAATAATCTCTCATAAACTTTCATATTCTTATCTCTCTAACGGGTTTAAACTTTTTCCTTACGAAAAAATGATATGGGGAAAACCTGAAAGATTCACTCCTGATCTCTTTTATAAAGAGCTTTTGGATTTAGGAAAATACACATTTAAAATAATCCATACACCAGGACATTCAATTGATTCAATATGTCTTTTAGAAATAAATAGAGGGTGGCTGTTCACCGGAGATTTATATATCTCATCAAAACCTAAGTACCTTAGAAAAGATGAGAATATCTACGAAATTTTAAAAAGTCTAAAAAAAGTTTTATCTTTAGACTTTGAAGTGATGTTTTGTGCCCATAAAGGAATTATTACTGACAATCCAAAACTACTAATTAAGAAAAAAATAACCTACATTGAAGAAATTATCGAAAAAGCCAAAAATCTGCGGAAAAAAGATATGTCTTTAAAAAAAATCAGGAATAAACTGCTAGGCAAAGAGGATATAACTTCTATTGCAACAAATTTTGATTTTTGTAAATTAAATTTTATCAAAGCAATTTTTCAGGAGGAACTCAATGAAGGCAATGGTTATCAATAAAATCTGCAACGTCCTCAATGAAGCCCCTTTAACTTTAGTAGATATTCCTGCACCTAACATAAGTAATAATGAAATTTTAATAAAAGTGAACACCTGTGGTGTATGTCATACAGAACTTGATGAAATAGAAGGAAGAACTCCTCCATCTTCCTTTCCAATGATACCAGGACATCAAGTAGTTGGAAAAGTTATAGAAAAAGGCAAAAACGTAACACTCTTCGAAATAGGTGATAGAGTAGGTGTAGGTTGGATTTTTTCAGCTTGCGGTAAATGTGAATTTTGCCAAAGGGGGCTTGAAAATCTTTGCAATGATTTCAAAGCCACAGGTAGAGATGCTCATGGTGGTTATGCAGAATATATGAAAATAAATGAAAATTATGCTGTAAAATTACCCGATAATTTCAGTGATGAAGAAGCAGCACCTTTATTATGTGCCGGTGCAATAGGATATCGCTCATTAAAACTTGCAAATATTAAAAATGGAATGAATCTTGGCTTAACGGGATTTGGAGCATCTGCACATCTTATTCTGAAACTGGTCAAATACCTATATCCTGATTCAAATGTATTTGTTTTTGCAAGAAACCCTAAAGAACGCGAATTTGCATTGGAACTTGGCGCCGCATGGAGTGGAGACACAACTGATAACGCTCCTGAATTGCTTCATGCAATCATAGACACTACCCCCGTTTGGAAACCTATCGTTGAAGCAATGAAAAATCTTGCTCCGGCAGGAAGACTTGTAATAAATGCTATTAGAAAAGAAGATATTGATAAAAATTACCTTTTAAACCTTTCTTACGAAAGGGATTTATGGCTTGAAAAAGAGATAAAATCTGTAGCCAATGTTACAACCTCTGATATTAAAGAATTTGTTGAAATTGCCTCAAAAGCAAATATTAAACCGGTTTATCAAACATACTCGTTGGAAGAAGCCAATTTAGCATTAAGGGAATTAAAAGAGAAAAAAATAAAAGGTGCAAAAGTATTAAAAATCAACTGAACCTACTCACAAACTATTTCTCTTTTGCAACTAGAAACAGGTAAGATAATTTTAAATGTTGTTCCTACACCTTCTTTTGATTCCACTTCAATCTTCCCCTCATAATTTTCAACAATATTCTTAACAATTGTTAACCCCACCCCTGTTCCTTCCTCTTTAGTAGTAAAACTCAAAGAAAATACTTTCTCTACAATCTCCGGCGGAATCCCTTTTCCATTGTCGGCGACAAATATTATAACATTTTCATCAACAATATCTGTACCAATAACAATTTCACCACCACTTTTAGTTCCAAATTTTTCTGTTATTGCATCTTTAGCATTTACAATTAAATTCAACAAAATCTGCTCTAAATGATTTTGATTTATATAAAGATCACAGCATTTGTTGAATTTAATTGTAAACTTTATATTCTTTCCTACAAGTCTGTTGTAGAATGAAGTAATTTCTTTAATAAACGAGCATAAATTAACTTCTGTAATTCCATAAGAATCAGTTTTACCTAGATTTTTTAATGAATATGTAAAATTTTTTAGCACTTCTACATATTTATGAATTTGCTCGATAATTTTTTTATCAGGATTACTATCATCCACCCTTGCTCTAAGATAATCTGTCAGTGAATATATACCTGTAAGTATGTTCTTCATATCATGGGCAATATTATGGACAAACCTTCCCATTGCCACAAGCTTTTCGTTTTGAATTAAATTTCTTTCTAATCTTTTAAGCTCTGTTATATCCTGCTTAATTGCACAAAACTCTACAATTTCCCCTTCCTCATCAAAAAGAGGAAAGATTATACTCTCATCCACATAAAGTTCACCATTTTTCTTCCTGTTTACAAATTCCCCTTTCCACTCTTTCCCTGATAATATTGTATCCCATAAATTTTTGTAAAACGCTTCATTTTGATGATCAGTTCTCCAAATCCTAGGATTTTTTCCATAAACCTCATCAAAAGTATAACCACTTAGCTTTTCAAATCCATAATTCACAAATACTATATTTCCTTTTATATCCGTAATAATTACCCCAAATGGAGCCTGATTAATGATTGAGTTTAAAGTGAAATATTTATCTAGGAAATCCTCTAGATTAGTCCTGTCCTCAAGAGTAAAAACAATATTATCGTCAATTTTTGAAACAACTATTTTAAAAACTTTCCTTAGTTCTTTAATATCAATAGTAAAAGATTCATTTTCCCTGTTATCATTGTAGTAATCTCTAATTTTATCAATAATTATTTCATAGTTGTATAGGCTACTAAATTTACTATTAACAAATATTACCTCAAGGTTTTCATTTGTAACTAATATTGGATAATTATAACTGTCAAATATCTGTTTTAAATCCATTTAACATCCGGTATTTTACTGAATCTCTATGAGCTGTAAGCCCTTCACTATCTGCCATATCCATAATGTTTTTTCCAAACTTTGTCAGGTAGCCTAAAGAGCACTGAATGATGCTGCTTCTTTTAATAAAGTCATAAGTACCTAGAGGAGAAAAAAATCTCGCACTTCCCCCTGTGGGAAGTGTATGATTAGGTCCTGCAAAATAATCCCCCACAGCTTCAGGAGTATAATGCCCCATGAATATGGCACCCGCATTTTTAATCTTATAAAGATATTCAAATGGATTTCTCACACACAGCTCAAAATGCTCTGGAGCAATTTTATTTACAAAATCTATCCCTTCTTCAAGATTCTTAACAAGTAAAATACCTCCAAACTCTTTCAACGATTTCTCAGCTATAGATCTACGCTCCAACTTAAAAAGCTGAGAAATCAGCTCTTGTTCAATTTCCTTTGCAAGATCTTCATTATCAGTAATTGTAATTGCACTGGCAAGCTCATCATGCTCAGCCTGTGAAAGCATATCAGCTGCCACAAAGGTAGGATCAGCACTATCATCAGCAAGAATAAGTATTTCACTAGGACCAGCAATCATATCTATATCTACTGTTCCAAAAACCATCTTCTTAGCCAAAGCTACATAAATATTACCAGGTCCTACTATTTTATCCACTTTTTCCACACTCTCAGTTCCATAAGCAAAAGCAGCAATTGCCTGAGCTCCCCCCACTAAGTACACCCTATCCACACCTGCAAGGTAAGCCACACCTAGCACAAGTTCATTTATCTCCCCACCACTTGTAGGGCTCATCATATAAACCTTATCCACTCCAGCAACCTTTGCTGGCACAGCATTCATTAGCACAGTGGAAGGATAGCTTGCCTTACCACCAGGTACATATATTCCAACTTTTTCTAGCGGAGTAATCTTCTGCCCCAAAACAGCTCCATTGCTCTCCACTAAAAAGGTTTTCTCCAGTTGAGCCTGATGAAAAAACTCAATATTATCCTTTGCTCTGTTGAAGGCTACCTTTAAATTTTCAGGAATTTTTTCATAAAAGGTTTTAAGCTCACTTCTCTCAAAGTAAAATTTCTTTTCAAGATCATAGTTATCAAACTTTTTAGTTAATTTAATTAAAGCCCTATCACCCTCTTTTTTTACTTTTTGAATAATCTCAATTACAGAATTAAGATATTTCTCCTCAAAAATTTCTCCTCTATTTAAAATCTTTTCAATCTTCTCAGAGTCAGGATAAAATATCATCGTTAACCCCTATAATTTTTCCATTCCCTGTATTTTTACCTTTATAAAGTTTCTCATCAGCTACTTTAATTATATATTCTGGTTTTATTTCACTTATTTCTTCAGAAGGAACTAACACAATTCCTCCAGTAATATCTAAAGTTTCTGGCAATGCTAGTTCTACACGCAACCTAGCAACAATATCTTTTATCTTTTTTGCAACACCTTGTGTCATTAAATTATTAGCTTCTGGCAATATTAAATAGAATTCATCTCCACCAAACCTTCCCACAATATCAGCTTTTCTGAATGTTTCTCTCAATATCTTAGCAAAACTTTTTAAAAAGTCATCACCTGCAAGATGACCTTTAGTATCATTTATCTCTTTAAAATTATCGATATCAAAAATTCCAAAAGCAAAACTCTTTCCATATCTTTCATACATATTTACAAATCGCTCAAGAAAATCATAGAGAGCAAGTTTATTATAACTACCTGTTAAAAAATCTATTAACATTTGTTTTGATAATCTCTCAGCATCAAACAACTTTCTAAGAGATACTGCAATTTTAAATGATAAATCTTTAATAAAATCTGTTCCTCGTCTTTCAATAAATCTTTTAGGATTAGCCGAATATAAATTTAGCGAACCGATAATTTTACCATTCTCAATTATTGGCGAAATTAAATATGAATTCATCTCTTTACAAACATCATACTCACTAATAAAGTTAACCCTTCCTACCCCCGCATAAACCTTCTTCTCCAAGAAAAAATACTTAAAAATCTTTCCCTCTACAAAATAAACTTTCTCATCTATTATATCACTCTCTCTTTCAAAAGGAAAAGCTTCCCTATCAATAAAAAGCGCTGCTTTATCAATTTCAAAAATCTCTTCAAGATACTTTAGAGGTTTTTTTGCAATTTCATCTATTGATTCGGAAAGCAAAAAAGCATATTCAACAACCTTAAAACCCTTCTGTTTAACCTCGTTTTCTTTTATCAGCTCCAGAATCCCTTCCAGTTCTTTCTTTAGGTCATGATTTTCTTTTAAGATTTCATTAAGTTTTTTACTCACTACTTTAAATCTCCCCAGGTTTTTCCAACCCCATAATTCACTGAAAGGGGTACATCTAGTTCGATCACGCTTTCCATCAATTCTTTTGTATCTTTTATAAATAGATCAATCACATCATCTTTTACTTCAAAGATCAGTTCATCATGTATCTGCAGTATCATTCTAGCATCAATCTTTGTATCTTGTAAATATTTATATACACTAATCATAGCAAGTTTTATAATATCTGCTGCAGATCCTTGAATGGGAGCATTAATAGCAATTCTTTCGGCACGCTGCCTTAACATCTTATTTTTACTATTAATATTCCTTATAAACCTCTTTCTGCGAAGTATGGTTTCCGTATACCCCTTTTCACCGGCCTGTTTTATAATACTTTCAATATAATCCTTTACCTTGGGATAAAGTTTAAAATATTTATCGATAAAATCCGACGCTTCTTTTTGTGAAATTCCTGTATCTCTTGCTAATCCATAAGGGCTTAGACCGTACACTATACCGAAATTCACTGCTTTAGCAATCCTTCTTAATCTGGCATCCACCTTATCCACATTAAATATCTCTTTGGCTGTCTTTGTATGAATATCCTCATTTTTATGAAATGCTTCTAATAATTTTTCATCTTTTGACAAATGAGCCAAAATTCTAAGTTCTATCTGAGAATAATCAAAACTCACAAAACTGAACCCACTCTCGGCCTCAAAGCAATCTCTGATCCTCTTTCCATAATCCGAACTTGTAGGAATATTCTGCAAATTCGGATTTGTAGAACTTATTCTGCCCGTTGCAGTTCCTGTTTGATTAAACTCTGAATGAATCCTTCTAGATTCATCTGCATAATTTAATAAGTTTACAGTATATGTGCTCTTAAGTTTATTCAATTCTCTATATGCAAGAATTTTTTCAATCAATATAAAATGCTCTGGATTCTGAATAATCAGCTCTTTTAAAGCCTCTTCAGATGTTGAAAAACCTGTTTTTGTCTTCTTAACCGGCTTCAAACCCAGCTTTTCAAATAAGATTACCGATAACTGCTTAGGCGAATTTAAATTAAACTCTTCTTTGCAATAATCAAAAATCTCTTTTTCAATGTTAATTAATTTTTCATCAAGCTCTTTGTGTATATTATATACCTTGTCTGCATTTATCTTAATCCCAATTTTTTCCATCTCTGCAAGGATAAGCAATATATTGCATTCAATATCACGATAAAGTTTTTCTAGCTGAAGGTTTTTAAGTTTACTAACTTCTTCTTCTGCCAAAGAAGATAACCTTTTTAAAAAAGTCTCTACACTCTCATCTTTATGTTTTTTAACGCTTCCTTCATCCGGATTATTCATCCAGGATATTATTTTCAAATCATAAAACTTTTTCAGATCTACCTTATTATTTTTGATAATCCCTTTTAAATCATAAAAATAATTAATCTCTTTAAGTATTGAAAAATCATTAACCAACTTTCCATTTTTGAAAAGAAATAATTCATTATCTATCCAAGCAGCCAAATCAACATAATTCTCCCCCGAAACTGAATCATCAAAACCTTCTCCAAATAGTCGCTTGTAAATAGTTTTTAGTTCAAGATCACTCAAATATTTCTTAAGCTTCTCATTGTCTTGTTTATTATCACGTATCTCAATATCATCTATTTCTTCAAGCTTAATTAATGACCTGCTAAAAAAAGCATCCTCTTTTCCTGCTAACAGCTTCTCCTTTAGCTTACCTTTTACTTCATCAATATTTTCATATAGGTCTTCAAGAGATCCGAATTGACTAACAAGTTTTGCTGCAGTTTTTTCTCCAACCCCTCTTACCCCAGGGATATTGTCAGATTTATCTCCACACAAAGCTAAAAAATCCTTAATCTGCTCTGGATAAACGCCTATCTTTTTAAAGACACCATCCCTGTCCAGTGCAATGTCATCCTGATAATCATATATTTTCACTCTATCATTTACGAGTTGATGCAGATCTTTGTCCTTTGTTATAAGGTATATATTTTTATCATCATTCCTTTTAATTAAAGTATAAATTATATCATCAGCTTCAGTGGCTTCTTTTACTGCCACACAGACACCCATTAATGGTAAAATTTCTTTCAATCTTTCAATTTGAGGGATTAAATCTTCTGGCGTCTTTTCTCTCTGTGATTTGTATTCCTTATGAATTTTATGCCTATTAGTCTCACCCTTAGAATCAAATACTACATAAATTGTATCAGGATTAAGTTTTTCCCTTAAAGAGATGATTAAATTCAGAAATGAATGCAGTACCGATGTAGGTACCCCCTTTGAATTACTCAAAGGGGGAGTTTTATAATAAATTCTATAACTTACAGAATGACCATCAATAATCAGTATCATTTAACAAAAGCCAACCAATCACTGTATTTTTTGTTTTTACCTTTTACAATATCAAAAAATGTACTTTGAATTTTCTCTGTTATCTCACCTCTTTTACCGATTCCTATAGGTCTTCCGTCAAGTTCTCTGATAGGAGTCACTTCTGCTGCAGTACCAGTAAAAAACGCCTCATCTGCAATATACATTTCATCCCTTGTAAATCTTCTCTCAATTACTTCATATCCCAAATCTCTAGCAATTGTGATAATAGAATCTCTCGTAATCCCTTTCAGTATAGATGTAACAGGTGGAGTATATACAACACCATCTTTGATTATAAAAACGTTTTCACCACTCCCTTCAGCCACATATCCATCAGGATCTAAAAAGAGTGCCTCATCATAACCACTCATCAAAGCTTCCCTTTTTGCCAGTACGGAAGTAATGTAATTACCACAAGCTTTAGCTCTAGTTGCAATAGTATTAACATGAAATCTGTTAAAGCTTGATGTTTTCACTCTTATACCGTTTTTTATCCCTTCTTCACCTAGATATGCACCCCAACTCCACGCAGCAATAACTATATCAACAGGAAATTCATCATTTACTGAAAGTCCCAAACTTTTATATCCATAATAAACTATAGGTCTGATATAACAGCTTTTAAGCTCATTTTTTTTCACTGTATCGAGTATTGCATCAAATATTTCTTCCTCTGAAAAAGGTATTTTCATCATGAATATCTTTGCTGATTCAAAAAGCCTTTTAACATGTTCTTTGAGCCTAAACACCGCAGGCCCTTCATCTGTCTCATAACATCTTATCCCTTCAAATACTCCCACACCATAATGTAGGGTGTGCGTCAAAACATGAGTTGTTGCATCCTCCCAATTTAAATATTCACCATTTTTCCATATAAGCTTCCCACCTTCAAACATGATTCCTCATTCCTCCTATATATTTTCTTCTTTAAGCGGCCTTCTCATTATGTCATAAAATGATTCTTGAGGATCTTTTGACTCGTAAATTATTTTATATACCTCTTCAGTTATAGGCATCTCAATTTCCAATTTTTTAGCAAGTTCATACGCAGCTTTTACTGTATAAACACCTTCAGCAATCATTTTCGTACTCTCAGTTATTTCTTCAATCTTTTCACCTTTTCCAAGTCTTATCCCCACAGTTCTATTTCTGCTTAATTCACCAGTACAGGTAAGCACTAAATCTCCCATCCCAGACAAACCCATAAAAGTCTCTAATTTACCACCCATCTTCAAACCAAGTCGGGTAATCTCTCTTAGTCCCCGAGTGATAATTCCAGCCCTGGCATTATTACCAAAACCAAGCCCATCAGATATTCCTGTAGCAATGGCTATTACATTTTTCATTGCTCCACCAACTTCTACCCCAACGACATCGTCCAACGTGTAGCATCTAAAATATTCATTGGAAAATATCCGTTGCCATAACTTAGCCTCACTATTATCAAATGATGCTATGCTAACAGCGGTAGGTTTCCTCAAGGCAACTTCCTTCGCAAAAGAAGGGCCTGATAATACGGATAGTTTGACATTTACAACTTCTTCAAAAATCTCATGAACAAATTTTTTATGTTTTATTTCTATCCCTTTTGTTGCAACAATTACATGTTTATCATTTAACAATTCTTTAAACTTTACTAACGTATCTCTTGTGAATTGCGTAGGGACAACCCATAATATCTTATCAAAATCTGCACTCAATTCTTCAAAAAGAAAACATTTAAGTCTTTTATTTAGCTCTATACCTTTTAGAAATATACTATTTTCATGCTTTTTATTGATCGATTCTTTTACTTCTTCTTCAAGCACATAAAGCGATACGTCGTGATTATTATCTGACAATAAATTTGCTAATGCTGTGCCCCAACTACCACCACCGATAACTGCTATTTTCTCTTGCAATCAACTCCCTCCTATACTAAATTTAATTATCCCTATTTTAGGAGGATTTATGGCTAAAATCAACATTTATGATGTCGAAAAAATAAAAAATATTAATGAAAAGAGAGTCTGGGATCTATTAGTTCAATTTTATGAAACTCATTCTGAGTATTGTACATGTAGAGACTGTATTTTGGATGTTGTTTCAATTACTTTGAACACAATACCTCCTCATTATCAAGTTTCAGACGATCCTGCCCCTGCAATTAAAAAAATAAGTGACGAAGATATTTTAAAGACAATAAAAGAAGCTGCTGATAGAGTGGCAAAATACCCACATCACATATAAAAAAAGGGAGCTTTTAGCTCCCTTTTTAGTTCTCATCATAAACTATATCGTCATAAATATTCTGTATCTTATTTCGATGATTTGCCTCTTCAACGGCCATTCTTCTAAAGAACTCTTCTGCTTCACTTCCAGCAAATTTTTCTGCAAGCTTTTCGTAAAATATTCTTGAATTATCTTCATGTTTCATAGCTATTCTTAATACATCCTGAACTGACATATCTTCAGTAATCACCTGCGGAAGAACCATTTGTGCTATACCCAAATCTGTAGTATAAAATTTAGTATCAAGTCCTATATGTTCAATCTTCCCTGTTTCCATAGCTTTCGTAATCATTTCTCTATGTTTCACTTCCTCTTCAGCCAACTCTTTAATAATAGCTTTTGCACCAAGATCACTTAGCAAATCGTAAAGTTTCATATAAAAATCATGAGCCTTCTGCTCTTTATCAAGCGCATCTTCCAGCGCTTTTTTCAGTGTAATTTCACTCATATCTGTCCTCTTTAAACAATCATACTCTTAACAATATTAATTAATAAGCTTGGGAATACTGTTAAAAGCAATACTACAACAGATGCTATAAACGTTGCAATAAACGCTGCTGGTCTTAAATTAGCTTCTACATCGTATTCAGCTTCTTTAAAGTACATGTATACTGTAACTCTCATATAGTAGTAGCATGCAATTGCACTGTTCAATACACCGATAATGGCAAGCCAGTAAATTTTAGCTTTTATTGCTGCCATAAAGATGTAAAATTTACCGATAAACCCTGCAAGTGGTGGAATACCTGCCAATGAGAACATAAATAGTAACATTGCAAGGGAATATAATGGATGTTTTTTAGCCAATCCAGCAAAGCTTTCTAATCTTTCATCATCAATTATCCCTTTATTTTTAAGCACTGAAAGTAATGTAAATGCACCGATATTCATAAAAGCATAAATCATTGTATACAATGCTATAGCTTGATAACCAATATCATTTGCAGCAACCAAGCCTATCAACATATATCCAGCATGTGAAATTGCTGAATAAGCAAGCATCCTTTTAACATTGTTTTGAGCAATAGCCACCAAATTACCATATGTCATTGTTAACACAGCTAATATTGCAAAGAACAACTGCCATTTTTCAACAACTGGCACACCTGCAACCATTAAAAATCTAACCATACCACCAAATGCTGCTGCTTTGGGTGCTACTGTCATGAATCCAGCTACCGGAGTTGGTGCCCCACTATAAACATCAGGCGCCCACATATGGAATGGAAACGCTGAAATTTTGAATGCAAATCCTGCAAACATTAATATTAACCCAAAGATTATGCTAAAATGTGAAACGCCGTTATTTCTAATAAACTCTGCAATAATATGGTACTTAGTACTACCTGTATACCCGAATACATAAGTCAAACCATATAAAAAGATTCCTGATGAGAATGCACCCATTATAAAATATTTTATACCTGCCTCATTGGAAGTCAATTCTTTTTTGTTGTACCCAGCAAGTATATACATAGAAATAGCCATTGTCTCTAAGCCAAGATAAAATACAGATAAATCTGTAGCACTAACCATAAACATCATACCAATGATACTGAAAAACATTATAACGTAATATTCACCTTTGTTGATCCCTCTATCTTTAAGGTAATCAACAGAGCCAAGCGTACTCATTATATAAGCAAAAGCAAATGTTAGAAAAAATGCATAAGAGTACACATCCCAAACAACCATTTTGTTAAAACCGAATATTTTAAATCCATTAAATGGAGGAATTGACGCAATCAATGCCAATAAAACAAAAGCAATCCCAAAATACCCCACTCCAGATTTTCTGTCCTCACCGGCCAATACATCTATCACAATCAGTAAGAGGCCAAAAATCGTCATTAAAATTTCAGGCAATATTGATACGATACTTTGTGCCATTACGAGCCTCCCTATTTAAGCGCTATTTTAACTGTATTTATTTGTTCTATCAGGTTCTTAACACTTTCATGCATATATGAAGTGAATGTCTCTGGATACACACCCACCCAAAATACAATAATTATAAGTGGAAACAGATAGATAAACTCTCTTACATTCACATCTTCAATATTTTCCCACCTACTGTTAAACTGCTGGAAAAATACTCTCTGATACATCCAAAGCATATAAACAGCTGCAAAAATTACACCAGAAGCTGCTATTATAGCATAATCTGAAAATGCCTTAAAAGCACCAACAAGCACAAGAAATTCACCTATAAACGCTCCCATACTTGGAAGACCAATAGAACCGAAGGTAAATATTGCAAAAATTGTTGCATATACAGGTACTTTTTGAGCAATACCACCATAATCTGCAATCAATCTTGTATGTGTTCTTTCATAAATCAAACCAATTAATAAGAAGAGTGCACCTGTAATTATACCGTGATTGAACATCTGAAGAATGCCACCTTCAATACCTGATTGATTAAGTGCATATATACCTAATGTTACAAAACCCATGTGACTCACAGAAGAATATGCAACAAGCTTTTTCACATCCTCCTGAACCATAGCTACCAGTGCTCCATAAATGATAGCCACTACAGATAGTATGGCCACAAGAGGTACAAACTTAATTGAAGCAATCGGTGTAATAGGTAAACAGAATCTCAAGAAACCATAAGTACCCATTTTCAAAAGTACACCAGCAAGTATTACAGAACCTGCAGTTGGTGCTTCCACGTGTGCATCAGGCAACCATGTATGGAATGGAAACATAGGTACCTTAATTGCAAATCCCAAGAAGAATGCTAAAAATACTATTGTTTGGAATCCTAGTGAATATTGAGCACTAGCTGCAGTTATTTTTAATATATCAAATGTATATTCACCTGTTAGCTGTCCATGTTTGAAGTAAAGAGCTATAATTGCAAGCATCATTAATACTGAACCTGCAAGTGTGTAGAGGAAGAATTTGATAGCAGCGTAAACCCTTCTTTTGCCGCCCCAAACACCAATAATGAGATACATAGGTATGAGCATTGCTTCCCAAAAAATGTAGAAAAGGAAGAAATCCAATGCAACAAACACACCAACAATTGCCGCTTCTAAAATAAGCATTGCAATGTAAAACTCTCTTTGCCTTTTACCTATATATTTAAATGATGCTAAGATTGATATTGCTGTTAAAAGAGTTGTAAGAAATACCATTAAGATGGATATCCCATCCACACCTACATAATAGCTAATCCCCCAAGCTTTAACCCAATCATATCTCTCAACAAACTGCATTGCTGCAGTACCTTTATCAAAATTCCACATCAAAGGCATTGTGAGAATGAATTCGATAACACTTGCAACAAATGCAGCCCACATTGTAGCTTTACCACTTCTCCATAGGGCGAATATCACAAGTGCCGCTACAACTGGGAAGAAAATCAGAATTGATAAAATATTACCCATCATATCAAGCCCCCTACACCATATAGAAAATTGTTAATAATAGTATTACACCAAGTACAAAAGTGAATATGTATGTCTGTATTCTTCCTGTTTGAATAATCCTGAAAAATCTACCAAGAAACTGAGCCACCCATCCAAAGGCATTTACTATGAAGTCGATGAAATTTGCATCGAACCCTTTCCACAAGAATTTTGAAATCATTATAATTGGCTGTACAAAAAGTACATCGTACAACTCATCAAAATACCATTTGTTATAGAAAAATTTATGTACAGGTCTAAATGTCTTAACTGTCTTAGCAGGTAATTCAGGCATTTTAACATAGTATAAGTATGATACATAAATACCCGCTGCAGCAACAACAACTGAAAGAGCCATTAAGCCGTAGCTTGTACCAGCTGATAAGTGTGGTATATGGAAATGCTCAGGCACAAGAACAGGCTCAAGGAATTTATGGATAAACCCATGCTCAGGTGGAAATCCGAAGAATCCTGCCAATACTGACATAATAGCCAAAAGTATCAAAGGAAATGTCATTTGCCATGGTGATTCATGGGCATGATCATAAAGGTGTTTATCCCTTGGCTGTCCAACAAATACGTACCACCACAATCTAAACATATAAAATGCCGTCATAAATGCTACAACAGTACCTACAAACCAAGCAAATTTATGCCCACTTGCAAATGTCATAGCTAAGATTTCATCCTTACTGAAGAAACCAGCAAAAGGTGGAATTCCTGCAATTGCTATACATCCAATCAAGAATGTATAGCCCGTAATCTTCATTTTATTTAAAAGTCCACCCATTTTTCTAATATCAAGTTCATCCTGCATAGCATGCATTACGCTACCAGAACAAAGGAACAATAGTGCCTTAAAAAATGCGTGTGTAAAAAGGTGGAAAATACCTGCCACATAGGCACCAACACCGGTAGCCATAATCATATAACCTAACTGGCTCACTGTTGAATAAGCCAAAACTCTCTTGAAGTCATACTGTGTTAAACCGATTGTCGCACCAAGTAATGCTGTAGCAGCACCAACAAAAACCACTATATTACTTGTAATATGAGCTTCTGAGAAAAGTGGATTACATCTAGCTACCATATAAACACCAGCAGTAACCATTGTAGCAGCGTGGATTAATGCAGAAACTGGTGTAGGACCTTCCATCGCATCAGGCAACCACACATGAAGTGGAAACTGTGCAGATTTACCAATCGCACCGCAGAACAATCCGAATGTCATTAAGTCAAGAAGGCTCAAATCCAGTCCAAAAACATTAAATGTAGTATTCTTAACATGCTCAATAATTTCATAATTAAAAGCATCCTGATATGTTAGACTTTTGAATGTCATAATTACAAGTAGCAAACCTATATAAAATCCGAAGTCACCAATTCTGTTTACTACAAATGCTTTTTTAGAGGCATCTGCAGCACTCTTTTTATGAAACCAGAAACCGATCAATGCATAAGAAGATAAACCAACCAATTCCCATCCAACAAAAAGCATTAAGAAGTTGTTACCCAGTACTAAAATTAACATTGAAAGGGTAAACATTGATAAATATGTAAAGAATCTCCAGTATCCAGGATCATGATGCATATAACCGATAGAATAGATATGTACCATAGTACTAACAAATGTTACAACAATAAGCATTATTGATGAAAGCGGATCTATAAGAATACCAAAAGGGATTGTAATCTTTCCAGCAATAACCCATTCATAAACAGTGGCATCTACTCTATATCCGCCGGCAACCTTAAAAAACGTCATAATAGCCAAAGCTAATGATACCAAAACACCGGCAATAGCCACATAGTGAGCATTCCTCTTTATGTAAAGCCTTCCAAATATCCCGTTTATTAAAAATGCAGCTAATGGCGCTATTAGTATACCTAACTCAATCATATCCCTACTCCTATCCTCTTAGTGAATTGATTTCATCAGCATTTATTGTGGCTTTATTTCTGAAAAGTGTAATTATCAACGCCAACCCTACAGCAGCCTCAGCAGCAGCCACACACATAACAAAAACGATAAAAATTTGACCAGTCATTGTATGTAAATATTTCGAATAAGCGGCCAAATTTATATTAACAGCATTTAACATCAATTCCAGCGACATAAACATTACTATTAAGTTTCTTCTGATAAGTACTCCAGTAATTCCAATACCGAAGAGTATCGCGCTTAATATCAAGTAATGCTGCAATGTCATTTCCATTATCCACCTCCCCTACTCTTTCTTCGCCAGAACAATTGCACCAATCATCGCCACAAGCAAAAGGATAGAAGCAACTTCAAATGGTACAAGGTAATTAGTAAACAGTTCTTTACCAAACAGTTTAACATTCCCCATCTCTTTAATCATCTGATCAGTAATCCCACCTTCATGTCCGAGAATATTGCTTGTCTTAATTGCTATAAAAACTTGCACAACTAGTATTATTGAAACAATGGTTCCCAAAGCATACCTAAAAGGTATTTTGATAAATCCATGCGATTTTGGATTAAGCAACATAACTACAAAGAGATACAGAACCAAAATAGCTCCTGCATAAACCAAGACCTGGATTGCAGCTATAAATTCTGCATTAAGCTGTACAAAAATACCAGCTACACTAAAAAAGGTTAACAACATCCACAGGGCTGAATGGACAGGGTTAATTCTTGTTATCATAAATAGTGCTGATACAATGGCTAAAAACGCCAAAATATAAAATGCCACCTGCTCCATTTTATTCTCCTTTACCTTCTTCTATATATTCTTTATACTTTTTAACCAAAAACTTAATATTAACCCTGTAACCATCTCTTGTTGGTCTAACAACATCATAGCTTCTGCCCATGTGGATTGCATCAACTGGACATGCTTCTTCACAAAATCCACAGTAAATACACCTATCAAGCTCTATCTCGTATTTCCTAATTAATCTTTCTCCATTTGGACCTGCATCCGTTTCAATATGGATACATTCTGATGGGCAAACTCTTTCACATAAATAACAACCAACACATTTTGGCTTACCTTGTTCATCCGTTTTCATGTAATGAACGCCCCTAAATCTTTCAAAAATAGGGGTGGCCTCAAAGGGATATTTATATGTAACTGGTTTTTTAAACATATGTTTCAGAGTTACACCAAGCCCCTGCATTATTTCAGTAAAAAATACGTAGTCAAATATATTCCTCGCCATAATTCACCCCTATCTCACGATATATACAATAATAGATGTAATAAGTACGTTAGCTAGCGCAATTGGAATAAGGACTTTCCAACCAAGTGACATCAACTGGTCGAATCTTAACCTTGGCAAAGTCGCTCTTAACCATAGATAGAAGAACATAATGAAGAGAACCTTTATAACAAACCAAACAAATCCTGGTAAAATTGGTCCATTCCATCCACCTAAAAATACTATTGTTGCAATAGCAGAAACCACATACATATTTGCGTATTCTGCTAAGAAAAAGAGCGCAAACTTCATACTAGAGTATTCTACATGGAAACCAGCAACAAGCTCTGTTTCTGCTTCAGGTAGGTCAAATGGAGCTCTGTTTGTTTCTGCTATAGCAGAAATAAGGTATATAACAAATGCGACAAATTGCGGAACAATAAACCACAATCCTTTTTGGGCAATAGTAATATCTCTTAAAGAAAGTGAACCTGCCAACAACACTGGACCAACTAACGCCAGTCCCATAGCAGTCTCATAACTGATAACCTGTGCAGATGATCTTAAACTACCAAGGAGTGCATATTTGGAGTTTGATGCCCAACCAGACATAATAATACCATATGTACCCACAGATGAAAGCGCCAAAATGTACAAAAGACCAATATTTATATCTGAAATATAAGGTTGTACCTCTTTACCAAAAATAACAAACTTATCAGCAAAAGGGATAACAGCAAAGGCACTTAATGCAGGTATTAAACTGAGTAATGGTGCAATAATATATACAGGTTTATCCACCATATCAGGCACAATATCTTCTTTCATTAATAACTTCAAACCGTCAGCAATAGGCTGCAGTAAACCTTTCCAACCCACATGGGTAGGACCAAGCCTTACCTGCATATGACCGATAACCTTCCTCTCTGCCCATGTCATATAAGCTACACTCAACAGAAGTACAGTGATAACAATTAGGATCTTAATAACTGTTAAAATTATCCCCACTAACATACCCTTACCTCTTCTAAATTTTTATATATGCTTTATTAAATCTACCTTCAAATAACTTCCTTCGTAAAACAGAGGTGCTGTTTCTTTAAAATCTTTTGGTAATGAGATTGCGCCTTGCAAAATCTTTTTATCAACTTTTACTCTATATTTGTAAGAATCATTACCTATTTTAATGGTTAAATAATCGTTATCCTTTACATTTAATTCTTTTGCATCTTCAGGGTTAATTTCTATGATTGGTTCACCATATACTTTACTCAAATCATAAGACCTTCTTGTATACGAACCGCTATGTAACCTCAAATAAGCAGGGTACAATTCATATTTACCAGAACCTTTAATCTCAAATTTTACATCACCATCAATTTTCACTTTATATGGATAGCTTACAATACCACCATTCCAATCCACACCTATATACAATGGGTTTTCAACTTCAATCATTTCCCTGATTTTGTCTGTTTCATATGGTAATGTTGTACCGAATTTTTTAGCAAGCTCTACAATGACATCTTTATCAGTCTTCACACCTTTATCTACAGCCTTATGTAAAGACTGAACTCTACCTTCAAAGTTTGTAAAAGAACCATCTTTTTCAGCAAAGGTAGCCACTGGTATATAAACATTTGAAAGCTCAGCTGTCTCACTAAAGAATGGATCCGTAACAACAAATAACTCCAAATCATTCAATAAGTTTAGAATATCAAAGTATTCGGATCTAACAGCTAAATTCTCTCCCAACACAATTAATGCCTTTATTTTATCAGCTTCAATCCCTTCTCTAAGCTCAACCCCTTTATCAGTCTCCACAAGTCCTGGATTCATTCCATTGAAACATCCCATATCAACAATACCTTGGGAATTATTCTTTGCTTTAGCTGGAACCAATTTTACATTTGACACTTTATCAAGAACCTTTTTAGCAATTTCTACATCTTTAGGATTATAAGGGTTAAACACGAATACAGGTTTATCATCATTTTTAAAATTATCAGCAGCTTCGCTATACTTGTTGTTTTCACCATCTAATGCTTTTAAGAACAATTCAAACTCATTATAAAGTTCTGATGGTTTATATACATAAAACTCTGTGGCCACTCTTTTTAGTGGTGTATAATTCGGATAAAAAACATAGAGGTTTGACTCTTCTCTTCTACCTGCAACCCTTACTGAATAACCTAATACTGGGTTAGATTCTGTAACATCGATATTGAAAACAATTAATGCATTGCTTGATTCAACATCATTGTAGGTGCCATCAGGAAGTGCATTAATTGTTTCAAGGGAATAGATATTGTTTGTTTTAACAACTTCTCTAGCAAACTTTTGAGCAAGAAAAGCTTCTTCGTTCGTTAATCGTGGTGAAATAACAAAAGCTACACTATCATTACCATATTTGGATATTACCGCACTTAATTTTTCATAAATTGTATTTAATGCACCATCAAAATCTACATCCTTAAACTCATTACCGTCTTTAACTTTTGCAGTTACAGGTCGCTGTGTAGAATTGATAAGTTCATAACCAAACCTACCTTTAGCACAAAGAAGCCCTTTGTTTACCCCTTTATACACATCTTCTTTAATTCGATACACTTCATTGTTTTCATGATCAATAATTACAGTACAGCCACATGAGCAGTATCCACAGATAGATTCTGTATGCTCAAGATGCCATGGTCTGTTTTTGAAAAGATACACTCTGTTATTCAGCGAACCTACCGGACAAACACTCATACATTGTCCACAGTATTCGCAGTTCCAAGGCTGATCAAATGCTGTTCCAATATATGTTTCAACGCCTCTGTTGATAAATGATATAGCCTCTACATTTACAATCTCATCACAGATTCTCACGCATTTTCCACAAAGCACACATCTGTCGATATCTCTTTCAATAAATGGGTTTGTATGATCTACTGGACTATTATTTGGTTTTTCATCAAATCTAACTTTAGTTATTCCAAACTCATATGTTAAGTCCTGCAGCAAACACTCACCACCCTTGTCACACACAGGACAGTCAAGAGGGTGGTTTATCAATAACAATTCAATTAATGTCTTCCTAATCCTTTTTAGCTTCTCACTATTAGTAATTACTTCCATATTATCAGTTACAGGAGTTGTACATGCAGTCATCAATTTTGGGCTGCCTTTAACCTCAACAAGACAAACCCTACATGCACCAAAAGGGTTTAAATTTTTATGATGACACATTATTGGAATATAAACACCGGCTTTCTCAGCCGCTTCCAAAATTGTTGTCCCTGGTTCTACTTTAACTTCTATTCCGTCTATCTTAACGGTCAACATAGGCCATCCTCACTCTTAATCTATTGCATTAAATGGACAGTTTACTATACATTCACGACACTTAACACACTTACTTTTATCTATATATGCTGGCTTACCTTTCTCCCAGGTAATGGCACCAACAGGACATACCTTAAAACAGATACCACATTTCTTACATCTATCTTCATCCACAACGAACTCTATCAAGTCTGGACATTCTCTCGCAGGACATTTTTTATCTTTTATATGTGCTTCATACTCATGTCTAAAATACTTTATTGTTGTAAGGACTGGGTTTGGAGCGGTTTGACCCAAACCACAAAGTGAAGCAGTCTTGATATCCATTGCAAGGGATTCGAGTAATTCTATATCACCTTCTCTACCTTCACCCTTACAAATCCTTTCAAGGATATCGAGCATTGTCTTTGTACCTATTCTACAAGGAATACATTTACCGCAAGATTCTCTTTGGGTAAAAGTCAAGAAGAACTTAGCAACATTAACCATACAGTTAGTTTCATCCATTACAACCACACCACCAGAACCCATCATGGCTCCAGCAGCAATCAATGAGTCATAATCTATAGGGGTATCAAGCATGCTTTCTGGTAGACAACCACCTGATGGTCCACCAAGCTGAACAGCTTTAATCTTTCTCCTTTTAGGGATACCACCACCTACATCAAAAACAAGCTGTCTAACAGTAACCCCCATTGGCACTTCAATAAGTCCTGTACTCTTAACTTTACCGCTCAAAGCAAATATCTTTGTACCCTTTGATTTTTCCGTACCAATAGATGCATACCATTCTGCACCATTTTTTATAATCAGAGGTAAGTTGGCAAAGGTTTCCACGTTATTAACGTTTGAAGGTTTCCCCCAAAGCCCTTTAACAGCTGGGAATGGAGGCCTTGGTCTTGGCATCCCTCTCTCACCTTCAATGGATGCAATCAAGGCTGTCTCTTCACCACAAACAAAGGCACCAGCACCTTCTTTAAGGTGAAGATGAAACTCAAAATCAGTACCCAATATATTTTTGCCTAAAAATCCTCTTTCTTCAGCTATTCTAATAGCTTTTTTAACACGTTTTATTGCCAATGGATACTCAGCACGACAATAAATATACCCCTCTTTACAACCAATCGCATATGCTGCAATAAGCATCCCTTCAATCACTGCATGCGGGTTCCCCTCAATAATACTTCTATCCATGAAAGCACCAGGGTCACCCTCGTCAGCATTACATATCAAATATTTCAAATCCCCCTTTGATGCTCTACAAAATGTCCACTTAAGTCCAGTAGGGAAACCACCACCCCCTCTTCCTCTCAAACCAGATTTTTTAACCTCTTCAATAACCTCTTCAGGAGTCATCTCTTTTAAAACTTTCTTTATTGCCTCATATCCACCATAAGCAATATAATCATCTATATCTTCAGGATCTACTTTACCACAATCAGCCAAAACATAGCGTTTTTGCAGTTTGTAAAAATCATAGTAATCTTTCTTAGCAGCCCATTTTTTAACAACTTCACCTTTAATTATATGCTCTTCAACAATGGTTGGAACCATTTCTGGAGTCACATGCTCATATGTTACTTCTTCCTGGCCAGGAATATGTATATCAACCAAAACGTCCCTTGCACAAAGACCCCTACAACCGGTAGCTTTTACTTTACAATTCCTCTCTTTTACTTCACCAATAAGTCCATGCTTTTTAAACTCTTCTTCAAAGGCTGCCATTACATCAGGACCACCTGATGCAACCCCGGCAGTACCCATACAAACGTGAACTTCAATTTGATCTATTTTTTGAGCACTCATAACCTACCCCTAATCCTCTTTTTTAGCATATTCCCTAAAAATCTCTCTTGCTTTTTCAGGGGTCAAATTACCGTAAGTTTTATCATTAATCATAATAACAGGTGCCATACCACAAGCACCAATGCATGAAACTTCTTCCAACGTGAATTTCAAATCACTGGATGTTTCTCCATTTTTGATACCAAACTCTTCAGTTACCACTTCGGAAATACGACCAGAACCTTTTACGTGGCAGGCTGTACCTCTACAAACCCTAATCACATATTTACCACGCGGTGTAGTATAAAATTGCGCATAAAATGTAATTACCCCATAAATCGTGTGGGGTGACATATTTAAATTTTCTGCAATTCTATCAACCATATCTTTTGAAAGATAACCGTAATGATCCTGAACTTTTTGTAACACAGGAATGGTTGAACCTTTCTTCCCCTTGTATTCTGCACAAATTTCATCAATTGCTGTTAAATCTAATTCCTGTAGAACTTCTTGTTCTTGCTGTTCATTTTTTTCCAATGTGTTCTCAGCCATAGGCTTCCCCTATCTATCTATTTCACCTAAAACTATATCTACACTACCGATAATACCAACAAGGTCAGCAATCATATGCCCCTTTGCCATAATAGGTAGAGCACCCAGATTCACAAAAGAAGCAGCACGAATTTTCAACCTGTATGGTTTCTCTTTGCCATCACTCACAATATAGAAGCCCACTTCCCCTTTTGGAGCTTCAACGCAAGCATAAGTCTCACCTTTAGGAGTTCTAAAACCTTTGGATATGAGATAAAATCTTCTAATAAGCGATTCCATCTTTTCGTAAACATCTTCATGAGATGGCATCCCAACTCTTGGGTCATCTGTCATTACTGGCCCTTCAGGTATCTGCTCTAACGCCTGCTCAAGAATCTTTCTTGATTCTCTCATCTCCTGCATACGAACTTTGTATCTTGCATAGATATCCCCTTCTTCAAAACATGGGATATCAAAGTCAAATCTATCGTAAATACTGTAAGGCTCAGCTTTTCTTAAATCAAACTTAATACCAGAACCTCTCATAATAGGTCCGCTTGCACCGTAATTCATTGCATCTTCACCGGAGATATAACCCACACCAACTGTTCTCTTTAGCCAGATACGGTTTTTAGTAAGCAGTCTTTCGTATGTATTACAACGATCTTCAAAGATATCTATAAACTCCTTCAACCTATCAAAAAATTCAGGAGGAACATCTTCTCTGATTCCACCAATTCTGATCCAAGAGCTAGTCATCCTTTGTCCAGTAGCGATCTCAAACATATCAAGTATCATTTCCCTTTCTCTAAACGCATAAAGGAACACTGTCATAGCACCAATATCTAAGGCATGAGTAGCAATCCATACAAGGTGGCTTGCAATCCTAGCAAGCTCTGCAAAAATCACTCTCAGATATTCTGCCCTTTCAGGAATCTTCACATCAAAAAACTTTTCAACTGCCAAGCAATAAGCAAGGTTATTTGAAAGAGGAGCAAGATAATCCAACCTATCAGTTAAAGGGATAAACTGATGGTAGGTTCTATTTTCAGCTAATTTTTCCACACCTCTATGCAAAAAACCAATATCTGGTCTCACATCAACTATTGTCTCACCATCAAGGTCTACTACAAGCCTCAAAACCCCGTGCGTACTGGGGTGCTGAGGTCCCATATTAATTGTTATAACTTCGCCTAAATAATCTTTATCTTGAACTTTTACATTCTCCATAGCCAACCCCTACTTTGTAAACCTTATACCTAAGTTCTGCTCATCAACTTTATTAAACCATTTACGTTCTTTTAATGGGAAATCTTTTCTAAGAGGATGTCCTTCAAAGAAATCAGGAAGCAAAATCCTTCTCAAGTCAGGATGACCTTCAAAAATCACACCAACAAGGTCATACTGCTCTCTTTCCATAAAGTTGGCACCTTTCCAGATGTCAGTAACAGTCTCTATCTTTTCATCAGGAATCATCACCTTAACAAAAACCCTAATATTATTCTCAATAGAATAGAGATTATAAACCACATCAAATTTCATATCTCTATCAGGCCAGTGGGTAGCAACAATATCGACAATATACTTAAAAGAGAATTTCTCTTTTAACTCTTTCAAAACATCTTTGAAAAAGGATTTATCAACTTGAAGAAAATTACATTTAAACTCTACTTTACCTGAAACTTTTCCTGGGTATTTTTCATTAAAATACTGAACAATTTCATTAAATGTCATATCCCACCTCATTTCCTGATAACTTTTTCATGCTTTATCTTTTCTTGAAGAGCAACTATAGCATCAAGAAGAGCTTCAGGCCTTGGAGGACACCCAGGAATATAAAAATCTACAGGTACTATCTCATCCACACCCTGAACAGTGGAGTAAGTATTAAATATACCACCACTTGTAGCACAACTCCCCATAGCGATAACCCATTTTGGCTCTGGCATCTGATCATACACCTTTCTAACAACTGGTGCCATTTTTCTTGTCACTGTTCCTGCCACAATCATTAAGTCAGCTTGCCTTGGTGTAGCCCTAAAAATAACACCAAGCCTATCGAGGTCATACTTAGACGCACCAGCTGCCATCATTTCGATAGCACAGCAGGCAAGACCAAACGTTACAGGCCAAATAGAAGATCTTCTAGCCCAGTTAATAACACTATCAATAGTTGTAGTAATAATGTTGTCTGAAAACTTGTGCTCGATCAAGCCCATTCTAACGCTCCTTTTCTCCAAGCATAAAAATAACCAAAAACAAGAATGATGATAAAAATAATCATCTCAACTAAACCAAAGATTCCTACCAGATCGAATGCCACAGCCCATGGGAACAAGAAAACAGTTTCCACATCGAATATTACAAACAACATTGCAATAATATAAAACTTTACACTGTACCTTTTCCTTGCATCAGAAAACTCTGGCATACCACATTCATAAACACTCAACTTTACTTTCTCTGGCTTATTAGGCCTAACTATGACACCTACTGAAATTGTGATAACACCTATTAAAGCTGAAATTATTAACATTAGTGCTATTGGTAAATAAGGACTCATAACCCACCTCTGTATTTTGTATACAGTATGCATTTTCTATCATATCAAAACGAAAGTGTCAACAAGAAACATTGTTTTAATAAAGGATAACGCAATATTATGATTATCTATTTCAGCTATTGATAGACCATTTATCAATAAAACTTTTCATATCATCTGGAAAACCTATTTTAAAACTCACTAATCGCTTTTCAAAAGGGCATTGAAATGACAGATAATAAGAGTGAAGTGCCTGCCTTGGGAAATCGATTTTTTTACTCAATTTATTTCCATAAACAGTATCACCTATCAAAGGAAATCCAAGGTGTGACATATGAACCCTTATTTGATGAGTTCTCCCTGTGTAAATTTTTACATCAGCAAGAAAAATATCCTTCCATCTTTTTAGAACCCATATTTCACTTTTGGCAAACCTACCATTCTCCACCACTGCCATCTTTTTTCTATCAACAGGGTGTCTACCTATTTTGTTTTCCACTATAACATGTTCCCATTTTGGATTACCATAACAAAGCGCATAATATTTCTTCTCTACCATACGCTCCTTAAAAAGATGGGACAACTTCTCTTTAACTACTCTATTTTTCGCAACAATTATTAACCCAGAAGTATCTTTATCCAGCCTATGAATAATTCCTGGCCTCAATTCATCCTCATCATCCAATTGATACTTATTAATAATGGCATTAACCAGCGTATTGTATTTATTACCTGGAGCAGGATGTACACAAAGACCTGGTTGTTTGTTTATAATGATATAGTATTCATTTTCATATATTATATTTAGTGGTATATCTGCAGGCTTTAAATCAAGAGGCTCTTCTTTCGGAATTTTAACAATAATAATATCATTTATATTTATTTTATAAGAAGGCTTTACTTTTTTACCATTCACCAAAACCAAACCATCTTTTATCAAATTGGTACAAAAACTTCTTGACCTATCAATTTGTCCAGAAATGTACTGATCTAATCTAACTTTAGATTCTTCAGCTACGATAGTTACTTCACTTTCAATTTCCACTATACAACTCCTTGAAATTGTAAATAGTTGCCACTGAAGAAGTGGCAACTATTTTATAATAATTGATTTATTTCAATATTCCATAAAAATCCCCATTTTTGGATAATTTTTACAAAAAAAATGAGGGATGTAACCTCCTATTATAAAATGAATTTCATAAAATGAGAACTTATTTAATTAATAAAATCATAAAAAATTTTTCATTTAATAATTAGTTGCCACTTAAAAGTGGCAACTAATTAATAGTTAATATGTTTTTCCTTATCACACTGATTATTATCCATCAATTACTAAAATCTGTTGTCTAATATAATTTATCGTAAACTCTAAACTTTTCGGGGTTTTAAAGGGGGTTTACCCCCTTTAAGTATCATTTTTATAAATATCACAAATGAATAATTTTCCATTTATCAATAAAATACACTTTTTCAGCAGTAACTAATTAAACTATGTCTTATCTATATGCAACCATAAAATCAAAATCAAACTTCAAGAACTACTCATTTTTTATAAAACAGTAATATAAAATGCATCGAACTTTCACAACCACTGTTGTCAGCCTGCCGACTCATCATACAACTTGCCCAAATGCGGTCGTAGTAATCGGGGTAAACGAAGCCGATTAATAAGGTCGTAAGAGTTGTAAAGGCTGTAAAAGTAATAAGAGTTGTATGAGTGGAAGAAAGTTCAACGTCCAATGTTCAAGGTTCTATGTTTAAAACGGGTTAAGGTTGAAGTTAAAAGAATAAAGATTAGATACCACAACCTTTACAACCATTGACAACCATAAAAATCATCCTCCTATTCATTAAAAAATTGGATTAATCCAGGTTAATTTTTTATTGACATATCATCGTCAAACTGTTAGAAGTTTTCACCACCTTGCTGCGTGCATTTTTAGGTGCGTGGCTAAAAAACCACAAGGAGGAAAAATGAGAGTATATGAAACACTTTTTATCGTAAAACCAGATCTTTCACAGGAAGATGCTATCAAGGTTTTTGAAAGCTTCAAAGAAAATATCACAAACAATGGCGGCAAAATCATCAATGAAGAAGTATGGGGTAAAAAAACCCTTGCTTACAAAATTCAGAAATTCAGTGAAGGATACTACTTTTTAATCAACTTTGAAGCAGAACCAACATATCCAAAGGAACTTGAAAGAAGACTTAAACTCAATGAAAGTGTTATCCGTTTCATAGTAGTTAAAATCGATGGCAAAAAGTTTAAATTAAAGAAACAAGCTCCAGCACCAGAAGAAACACCAAAAGCTGAAGAGCAACCTGCTGAAGAAAAAACTGAGGAATAAAATGGGTTTTTTCAATAAAGTAATCCTTCTTGGCAATGTTACAAGGAATCCTGAGGTAAGGTATATCCCTGGTAGCGGAACACCTGTTGCATCTTTTGGCCTTGCCATAAATAGAAGATACAGACAGGGTGATGATACAAGAGAAGAGACCTGTTTTATTGACATAGTAGCCTTTTCAAAGTTGGCTGAATTTGCTGGAGAATATATTGCCAAGGGGATTTCTGTTCTTGTGGAAGGGCGCCTTACATATCGCACATGGGAACAGGATGGACAAAAAAGAAGCAAACATGAAGTTGTAGCTGAAAATATACAACTTGTGTGGAAAAAGGAAAAGTCTGCTGATGCATCAGACCTGCTTGATGATGTTGCTGAAGACAGCTTTGATGAAGATGACATACCATTTTAAATTAAGTATACTGTTAGGAGGTTTATAGATGGCAATAGTTAGAAGAAGATTTCAAAGACAAAAAGTTTGTAAATTCTGTTCAGAAAATATTGATATTGATTATAAAGATGCAAATCTTTTAAAACAATTCATCACAGAACGTGGTAAAATCATGCCAAGAAGATTAACTGGAACCTGTGCTAAACATCAAAGAAGATTAGCTGACGCCATAAAGACTGCTCGTATTATGGCATTATTACCTTTTACATTAAATAAATAATATAAGGGGAATCCCTTCCCCTTTTTTTATCTATGGTGAATCCCATACCAATAATTCAACTTTTAGCAAGTATAATATTATTTACTTTCAACGCATATAACCCATATTTTGGGTTTTTCTTTGGGCTAATTTCGCCCCTATTTTTACTCTTTTACTTAAATTCTTTAAAAAGATTTCCTTTCGAGCTTTTGATTGCAGTCATTATTCACGCTGCTATTTTCAAAATAGTCACAGTTTATTATATTTTCATGGTAGTTATTCCATCCTTCATCATATTAACAAGAAAAGAAAAAGCTGAATTATTATCAGGTTTACCCGCTTTACTGGCCTCTATCATCGTTTTAATTTTGTTGCCAGAAATAAAAACAGCATTAATAAAAAACTTAGAATTTAACCTTTCAAACTATCTTGAACTTTTAAGAAATAGTGCTACAACAGAAAAACTATTTTATATTGAAAAAATCGAAAAGAATAAAACTTACATCGCAGCTCTTTTTATATATCTAATGCCATCACTCTCTTACAGCTACATTGCTTTTACAACATATATTAATAAAAGATTTTTTTACAAATTTCAAAAAATCCCAGTACAGCCTTTTCAGGTGCCATTTCAGCTGATACCCGTATTAGTGGTAGGTGGTTTTTTAATTTTAGCCAATTACATTATTACAAAAATTATATCGTACAACACGTTAATCATCTTCTTTACACTGTTTTTTGTGCAAGGAATTGAAATTCTCGAGTTCTGGTTGAAAAAAATCAAAGTACCTATAATTTTTAAATATGTAATCTACTTTTTTATTTTAGTAGAACCACCTCTTACTATAATTTTGAGTATTTTTGGACTCTTTGATACCTGGATAGATTTTAGAAAATTGAATAAGGGAGGACAAAATGGATGAAAAAAAATATTTTGAGTCATTATTTATCTCCCTTGTCGCAACATTTGAAACAAATGCCTTAATAGCTATGGGAAAACTCACAAATCCCGTCGATGGTAAAGTGGAAAAAGATCTTAACGCTGCTAAAATGAATATTGACATTCTCAGAATGTTAAAAGAAAAGACAAATAATAACTTAAGTGAACAAGAATTGAAACACCTAACAACTACAATTACAAATTTAGAATTAAATTATGTGGAAGAGATAAAAACTGATGGGTAAAGCAAATGCGCCTAAAATATCTATAATCATTGCCTCTATCCTGGCAGTAGTAAAGATTGTTTTCGGATTATTAGTTAATTCAATGGCAATCATTGCTTCTGCAGCTGATTCAATCTTTGATATTATATCATCTGCTATAAACTTTGTTGCAATTAAAAAATCTGAAGAACCACCTGACGAAAAACACCCTTATGGCCACGCCAAATTTGAATCCCTTGCCACTTATATCCAATCATTGATTATACTTTTATCAGGTGGTTTTATACTTTATAAAAGTATTATCAAAATTATCCGCAAAGACCCCGTAACGGATTTAACTACCGGTATCTACATAATGACTTTCTCATTAATAGTTACATTTTTTCTAGTCATTTACCTAAATCATATGGCAAAAAAAACAGACTCTTCAGTTATAGAAGCAGACGCATTACATTATAAAGTGGATTTACTAAGTAACGGTGGCGTTATTTTAGCTTTACTGATTATTAAATACACTAATTTTCAAATAATTGACCCTATTATTTCTATCCTTACAGCATTTTATATAATTTATTCAGCAATAAAATTAAACCTAAAAGTCAGCATGGAACTGCTCGACACTGAACTTCCAAAAGAAATAAAAAACGATATTTTAAATGTTTTGAAACAGTTTGATAAATACCATCTAGATACCCACAAAATCAGGACTAGGAAAGCCGGTAATAAAAAATTCTTAGATATGCATATCACTCTTTGCAAAAACCTTACTTTGGAAGATGCACACAAAGTTGCAGATTTGATTGAAAATACCTTAAAAAAAGAGATAAAAGATTTAGATGTTACTATTCATATGGATCCTTGTGATGAAAAAACTTGTCCGGGATTTGATGCTTGCAATAACAATAAAATCCGTTTAGATAATAATAAACAAATTAAATGATAAAAAGGAGGATGTAGTGAGAGATTTTATGGAAAATGTTATTGCTGAACGTTTAGGCGGTAAAATGTTTGGCAAAGACACCAAAATCTACAAATTTGAGAAAATAAAAAGAGCAAAAAGGGCTGCTTTAGAGGCAAATCCTGGAAAAGAACTTATAGATCTTGGAGTGGGTGAACCTGATGACATGGCAGACATGAGTATCGTAAAAGTTTTGCAAATCGAAGCTGAAAAAAAAGAAAATAGATTCTATGCAGACAATGGAATTCAAGAATTTAAAGATGCTGCAGCAGAATATATGAAAAAAAGATTTGGTGTCGATATAGATCCTGTTAAAGAAGTAAATCATGCAATTGGTTCAAAACCAGCCCTTGCAATGCTTCCATTTTGTCTAATCAATCCTGGTGATATTGCTTTGATGACAGTACCTGGATATCCTGTTACAGGAACAATCACAAAATACCTTGGTGGAGATGTTTTCAATTTGCCTTTAACAAAGGAAAACAACTTTTTACCTGATCTAGATTCTATCCCTGAAGATGTAAGAAAAAGGGCAAAAATCCTGTATTTAAACTATCCAAACAACCCTACAGGGGTTCTTGCACCAAAAGAGTTTTTCGAAAAAGTTGTAAAATTTGCAAAAGAAAACAATATAGCAGTAATCCATGATGCTGCATACATTGAGCTTACTTATGGCGAAAGACAACCATCCTTTTTAGAGATTGAAGGTGCAAAGGAAGTAGGTGTAGAGATTCATTCATTATCAAAATCGTTTAATATGACTGGTTGGAGAATGGCCTTCGTATGTGGTAACGAACTTCTCGTGCAGGCTTTCGCCACTGTAAAAGACAATAACGATTCTGGACAATTTATTCCAATACAAAAGGCAGCAACCTATGCTTTACAACATCCTGAATTGATAGATAACGTTAGAGAAAAATACCAAAGAAGACTACAAGCTTTGGCAAAAGTTTTAAAAGACCTAGGTTTTTACGTCAATGAACCTAAAGGAACATTCTATCTTTATTTTGAAATACCAAAAGGAACAAAAAGTGGCAGAGAATTCAAAAGTGCAGAGGAATTTTGCGATTACCTGATAAGAGAAAAACTCATTTCTTCTGTTCCATGGGATGATGCTGGACATTATCTCAGATTTACTGTAACCTTTGAAGCAAAAGATCTTGATGATGAAAAAAGAATAATTGATGAGGTAGCAAAAAGGTTATCTGAAGAAGAATACATTTTCTAGAGCCTGTTAAAGGCTCTTCTCTTCTTCGAATCTAAAATGGAGAAATATTATGAACATTGTTTTTATGGGAACACCTGAAATAGCAGTACCCACCCTTTCAAAACTTGTAGAAATGGGATTCAATGTAAATCTTGTGGTTTGCCAACCGGATAAACCTAAAGGAAGAGGAAAAAAACTTCAACCTCCTCCCACAAAAGAGTTTGCACTAAAACACGGTATAGAAGTCTATCAACCTGAAAAATTAAAAAACAATGATGAAGCGTATTATAAAATTGCTGAGAAAAATCCAGATTTTTTAGTGGTGGTAGCTTACGGCAAAATTTTACCTGCTAAAATTTTAAACATTCCGGGTAAAGCTCCCATAAATGTTCACTTTTCCCTTTTACCAAAATATAGAGGTGCAGCTCCTGTTAACTGGGCAATCATAAATGGAGAAGGAAAAACAGGTGTTACCACCATGCTAATGGATGTAGGACTTGATACCGGTGATATTCTTTTGATGGATGAAACCAGTATTGATAGAAAGGATGCCGTAGAACTTTCAAAAGAATTGTCTGAAAGCGGTGCAAATTTACTTATAGAAACAATTAAAAATTTTGATTATATTACTCCAAAAAAGCAGGATGATTCTGCAGCAACCTATGCACCCATATTAAAAAAAGAGGACGGATTGATAAATTTCAATGAATCAGCAGAAGTAATCGAAAGAAAAATCAGAGGATTACAACCCTGGCCTACGGCATTTACCTACTACAATGGAAAGTTGGTAAAATTTTTTAAAGCGGATGTTACAAAAGACAAAAAAGAATTGTCACCAGGCACTATATTTGATGTCACAAAGAAAGATTTTAAAGTCAAATGTATAGAAGGTTCACTGATTGTTAAAGAGATTCAATTCGAAGGGAAGAAAAGAATGCCTGTAGCTTCTTTTCTCGCAGGATTTTCAATCAAAGAAGGTGATAGGTTCGAACCAAAAATTTGAACTAACCCCTTGAAAAATTATCCGTTTCATAGAAATTATAATAAAAACAACTAATGGAGGTTTAACTGTATGAATTTAAACACTTTAAAAACAGCCTTTCTGCTTGGGTTGTTAACTCTCCTTTTCATATTTATCGGGGGATTATTAGGTGGTAGAACAGGAATGATGATAGCATTTATATTTGCTCTTGGAATGAATTTTATCTCATATTGGTTCAGTGATAAAATTGTACTGGCAATGTACAGAGCTAAAGAAGTAAGCGAAGCGGAAGCTCCAATGCTTTATTCAATTGTAAGAAGACTCACTCAGAAAGCCGGAATGCCAATGCCTAAAATCTACATAATTGATACTCCCACTCCTAACGCTTTTGCTACAGGTAGAAACCCCAGCCATGCAGCAGTGGCAGTAACCACAGGGATTCTACATTTATTAAACGAAGATGAATTGGAAGGGGTATTGGGGCATGAATTAGCCCATATTTACGGTAGAGATATTCTTATCTCCACAATTGCCGCATCAGTGGCTGGTGCAGTAATGATGCTTGCCGATTGGGCAAGATGGGCATTTATTTTCGGAGGTTTCAGATCGGATGACGATGAAAATCCTGGCGGTGCCATTGGAGCTTTGATTGCCATGCTAATAGCTCCCATTGCAGCCATCTTAATTCAGATGGCCATTTCAAGATCTAGGGAATACCTTGCTGATGAACGTGGAGCTAAGCTTTCGGGAAAACCTTTAGCATTGGCAAGTGCACTTGAGAAAATAGCTTATGGTGTGCAAGCTGCACCAATGAATGCAAACCCTGCCACAGCCCATATGTTCATTATGAATCCATTGCGAGGCAGGGATATATTATCATTATTTTCCACCCATCCCCCAATAGAGGAGAGAATTAAGAGACTTAGAAAATTAGCATATGGCGGATAAAATAAGGGTTGTAGAGGTTTTAGAGGTAGTGAGGATATATTTCTCTATTTCTCCTTTTACCTTACAACCCTTACTTCCACTACTGCGAAAAAGGGTACCTTATAATGGCAGATAACATTAGGAGGAGGCTTTACAACCTCCTCCTTCATTTTTTTAACGGCCAGATAAAAGAAGATTTCTTCACAGACACCCCATATAGGAAATTTTATAGAAAAATTTATTTTGAAATCTTTAGACATTTCGGATTCATTCAATACGTTTTGACAAAATATCTCAAAAAGGATACCCCTGTTGAATCAATGGCTTCTCTCACATTGGGAGCGGCACAAATCCTCTTTTTAGATGACATCCCTGATTATGCAGCTGTAAATGAATCGGTGGCTTTAACCCCCAAAAAACAAAAACCTCTCGTTAATGCAGTATTAAGAAATATTGTGAAAAACAAAACGAATCTTTTAAAAGAATACCACATTTATTACGATTTTCCCCACTACTTTTTTGATAGGTGGCAAAAAGAATTTAAGGATGAAAATGAATTTGAAAGTTTTTTACAATCCTTTCACAAAGTCCCGAAATATTATCTTGTTTCAACCAATGACTTATCCATAAAAGAATATGAAGAAGGGTTTAATAACAGCATTTATTATCCTATGGATATCAATTCTTATACGATCCCTTTACTAAAAAAATTCCAGAATGTATCAAATATCCTAGATTGCTGCGCGGCACCTGGTGGGAAAACCATTCTGCTTTCCAAACTTTATCCGAATGCCAGGATAAAAGCTGTTGAAAAAAATCCTGATAGAGTAAAGGTTTTAATGCAAAATCTAAAAAAATATAAGTGCAATAATGTTGAAGCAATTAATGCCGACTTTCTGCACTTTACAGATAATATCCAGTACGATCTGATACTGCTTGATGCTCCATGCACAGCCCTTGGAACCATTAGAAAACATCCGGAAGTCTTATGGCTAAAAAATGATAAAGATATTAACAGGATGTCAAAATACCAGAAAAAGTTTCTTGAAAAAGGATTAACACACTTAAAAAAAGGTGGGCATTTAATCTATAGCGTCTGTTCCCTTGAGCCTGAAGAAGGGTTCGAAAATATCCATTGGCTCTTAAAGAAAAATAATAATCTAAAACTTGTCACACCTGAAATAGATAAAAAATTTATAAAAGATAACTGTTTCTACCCATTACCTCACAAATCTGAAGGGGATGGATTTTTTGCTGCTATCCTGACATACTGAAGAATCTTGTTGAAATTTTATAAAAGATTTGTAAAAGTCAAAATATGAAAGATAAACGTAAATTAATAAAAGAACTGGAAGAAATTGCCCAAAGACTAAATATTTCCGTACGTTATGAAGCTACAAAGGCAAAGGGTGGTCTTTGCAGAGTGGAAGATAAATATTATATCATCATAGATAAAAAAGCTACTCCTGAATATAAAATATCCGTTCTTGTAAGATCTTTAAGAAAACTTGATTTGAATAATATCCATATAAAACCAAAACTGAGAGAATTCATTGAAAACTACTAATAAAATAGATAACATTTATCATACACTTGAAGATGTTTACAAAACTTTATCAGAACCATCAGTAACCAAAATATCTAAAGAGTCCAAAAAAGATCCTTTCAAAGTATTGATTAGCTGTCTCATTTCATTGAGAACCAAAGATGAAGTTACTATTGCTGCATCTAAAAGACTCTTTTCTGTTGCAGATTCTCCGCAAAAATTATCCGAACTTGAAGAAGACGAAATTGCAAAACTAATTTATCCGGCAGGATTTTACAAAAAAAAGGCGAAAACTTTAAAAGAAATTTCAAAAACAATAGTAAATAAATACGGTGGTCATGTACCTGATACCATAGAAGAACTTTTAAAGTTAAAAGGTGTTGGAAGAAAAACTGCCAATCTTGTCATTGTAGAAGGCTTTAACAAAGATGGTATCTGTGTTGATACCCATGTACACAGAATTTGTAATAGACTTGGTGTGGTCAAAACAAAAACTCCAGAAAAAACAGAGATGGAATTACGTAAAATCTTACCAAAAAGCTACTGGAAGAAATGGAATGAAATGCTGGTAAGTTTCGGACAAAAAATATGTACACCTATTTCTCCAAAGTGTTCAACTTGCAAATTATACAAATTGTGTGATAGAATATCCGTAGAAAAGTGGAGGTAAGGATGAAATATATAGATGAGGTTGACAAGCAGATAATAAATATTCTCGTTAAAGACGGAAGAACTTCCTATGCAGATATATCGAAAGCGGTTGGAATGAAACCTCCTTCAGTTATAGAGAGAATAAAAAAGCTTGAAAAAGAAGGTATTATTAAGCAATACACAGCGAAAATTGATTATAAAAAATTGGGTTATGATATATTAGCTTTTATCGGTATCTCCATCGATAATGCTCAACATATTGAAGACTTTGAAAAAACACTTACAAATTTTGATGAAGATATCATAGAATGCCATCATGTAACTGGCGATTTTACAATGATTTTGAAAGTTGTTACAAAAAATACCGAAACACTATCACAATTGATAAAAAAAATCCGAAATATCACAGGTGTCAGGCAGACCAATACAATTCTCGTCTTTTCCACAATTATGGATAAAGTCAGGAATGTAGATTAATTTATTTTTCCGAAGTACATTTGAAGTTGGCTTAACAATGGTATCCGTAATTATTCCAGTACACAATCGCATTACTGTCTTGAAAGATGCAATAGAATCGGTACTTTGTCAAACATTTAAAAATTTTGAAATAATCATAGTGGATGACGGTTCCACCACAGATATTGCCACAGCTTTAAAGCCATATTTAAATTTGATCAAATATATCCGGTTTGAAAAGAACAGAGGTGTAAGTGCTGCAAGAAATGAAGGTATAAGACTTTCAAAAGGTGAGTATATTGCTTTTTTGGACTCAGATGACATTTGGCTTCCGTTTAAACTCGAAAAACAAATAAGTTTCATGACACAAAACGGTTTTGAAGTATGTCATACGGATGAATTCTGGTATAAGAAGGGAGTGTTTATCAATCAGGGTGAAAAACATAAAAAGTTTGGTGGCAAAATTTTAACAAAAATACTTGACCATTGTAGAATCAGCCCTTCAAGTTTTATAGCAAAAAAAGAAGTTTTTTATAAATCTGGTATTTTCAACGAATCACTGCCCATTGCTGAAGATTATGACCTTTGGCTGCGTATTGCCCTCTTTTATCGAATAGGATTTTTAAATCTGAAAACCATTGTAAAAAGATTTTTTTTAAATGACCATCTCAGCCATAGTGTCAAAAACATAGAATATTACAGATTACTTGCCTTACGAAAATTTTATAGTAAATACAAAACACATTTTAATCATGAAGAAAAACTGAAAATTATTCAAATGATTAATAGAAAAGAAAAAATCGTAGCTTCAGGTTTATCCAAAAAAACATTGAAAGAAACGAACATTTAGTCTACTATGCCCACCATGAAAAAGTTATTGGTATTGTTTTTTTTATCTCTTTTATTCATCTCATGTTCACTCATTGATTTAAAAACGCAAACAAAACAAAATATTCACAATATTCAAAGCAATCCCCCTGTAAAAAAAGTTGAAATAGTAAAAAAACCTATTTTACCGCCGTTAAAAGATGATGAATTTATACTTTTCTCACCCAATATCAACTTTGAAACCTCCTTACTTTTCGATAAATCATTAAGCCTTGATTTAACTTCAGAAACTTTCAACCAAAAAGATTACGACATTCCAATTGTGGTTAATGCAAGAGTGAAATATTTCATAAAACGCTACACAAAACTTTACCCTGTTACTTTTCAAAGGTGGCTGAACAATGCAAATAAATATATTTACATTGTAAAAGATATCTTCAGAAGGATGGAATTGCCCACAGACCTCGCATGCCTACCTTTTGCAGAAAGCGGTTTTGATGTTTATGCATACTCCTGGGCTGGTGCCAGTGGAATGTGGCAATTTATGGAATCCACCGGAAAAATTTATGGTTTAAAAAACAACTTTTGGGTGGATGAAAGAAGGGATTTTGAAAAAGCAACAATTGCAGCGGCAAAATATCTAAAGTACTTATATGAATATTTCAATGACTGGTATCTTGCCATAGCTGCCTATAATGGCGGCTTTTATAAGGTCTTGAAGGCCACACAAAAATACAAAACAAAGAATTTTTTTAAGATATCAAAATATAGATTTTTAAAACAAGAAACAAAAGATTACGTTCCAAAATTTATCGCCCTAACTATAATTTATAAAAACTATCTTGAATATGGCTTTGAGCCACCTCAAACTGATCCTTTAATTTACGATAAAATAAAGCTCAATCAACCTGTAAATTTATATGTAATAGCAGATTTGCTCAACACTGAATTTGAAAAACTTAAAGAGTTAAACCCTTCCTTAAAAAAACCTATTACACCTCCAAATGACAATTTTGAGCTAAGAATACCATATGGTACAAAGCTGTTTTTGGAGAAAAAGATAGCTGAGCTCTCACCAGAAGAGTTGTTGCAGGTAAAAATCTACTATGCAAAGAAAAAAGAAAAACTTTACAAAATTGCAAGAAAATTTGGAGTCTCTGTTTCATCTATAAAAAGATTAAACAACTTGCGGTATGACTTCGTGCTTTTTTCTGGCCCCATTTTTATCCCAATAAAAAAGTATGAAAAGTCCCTTGCGATGCAAAATTTTGCAAATGACATTAATGCTGTAACTCCAAGGATTTACATCGTGAGAAAAGGTGATACTCTGTATAATATAGCTCATAAATATGGATTATCAGTTTATGAGCTTATAAAACTCAACAAAGGAATTAATCCAAGACTCATTAGACCTGGAGACCCAATTATTGTTTCTAAAAAATATAAATACAGAAAGAAAAGATATAAAAGATACACCCTTACCAAAAACAGAAAATACCTTATCAGAAAGGGTGATACACTATGGAGTATTGCAAACAAGTTTAACACTTCTGTGGAAAAAATTAAAAAAACTAATAAACTGAAAACAACCCTTCTAATTCCTGGTACTTACATCACAATTCCGAATTAGTTTGTGAAATAGTGAAGTAGGGAAGCGGGGAAATGGAAATTAATTAAAGTTCAAGGTTTATAGATAAGATTTTTTTCACACTTTCTAAAAGAACATCCGGATCGAAAGGCTTTTCAATAAACTCCACTGCACCCAGATCAAAGGCCACGACCATATTTTCTATATTACTGTAAGCTGTGATTACAACTACAGGTATCTCTTCATCTAAATTTCTTATCTTGCTAAGAAAATTTAAACCATCCATAAAGGGCATATTTATATCTGTAATTACAATGGAATATTCTCCATCTTGCAGCAAAGTATAGGCATCTTTCCCGTTATCAGCAATATCCACACAAAAGCCTTCGTTCTCCAGAAAAGTCTTCAACCCCTGCAGGGTATTAAAATCATCTTCCACAAGTAAAATCTTATAAGACATTTAACTTTCCAAACAGCTTAGAAATATTTTCTTCAGTGATTTTTGCTAAATCAATAAGCGTAACACCATAGAAATCAGCTAAAAACTTGGCAGTATAGATGGCATAAGCAGGCTCATTTGTTTTACCCCTTTTTGGAACAGGAGCTAAATATGGAGAATCTGTCTCCACCAAAACTCTGTCAAAAGGAACATCTTTTGCAGCATCCCTTATTTCAACAGCTTTCTTATATGTTACATTGCCCGCAAATGAGATAAGAAATCCATTATCTAATGCCCACTTTAAAATTGTTCTATCCCCATTAAAACAGTGAATAATCCCTTTTAACTTCCCGTTACTGTTCATTTCGTTCAAAATCTTTACAATATCTTCACTCGACTCCCTGTTATGAATGACTATCGGTTTATCAAGAGATAGCGCAAGATCAAGAAATATTCTGAAGACATCTTTTTGAATATCAGCTGGAGCATAGTTTCTATAATAATCAAGTCCTATTTCTCCAATAGCCAAAACCTTTTCATCTTGTATAAGCTCTTCAAAATATCCAAGGTCTTTTATTTTAAAATTTTCAGAATCATGAGGATGTACCCCCACAGCAGCATAAATAAAGGGATACTGTTTTGCAACGCTCAAAGCTTTTTTTGAATCTTCAAGATTTATACCAATATTTATAATTCTGCCAATACAATTCTTTTTGCAATTTTCAATAACTTTATCAAGGTTTGAACCAAGCGGTTCAAAATGAATATGGGCATGAGTATCTGTAAAAAACAACCCCTCTTTTTTTAACTGTTCAATAGATGTCTCAAGATCACTCATTTTATTACACTTCCTGCAGGTACTTCATCAGGCAATTCAACCACCACATGTTTATCACCAATCCATGCAGCAAGTATCATCCCTTCTGATTTTACCCCCATAAGCTTTGCAGGCTTCAAATTGGAAACAACAGCAACAGTCTTACCCACAAGAGTTTCAGGCTCATAACTTTTTGCCACACCTGCTACAATCTGCCTGATATCACCATTTCCTAGATCAACTCTTAACTTTAATAATTTTTCAGATTTCTTAATCTTTTCAGCTTCAAGTATTTTCCCGGCTTTAATTACAACCTTTGAAAAATCATTTATCGTTATCTCTTCCACTACCTTTTCTGGCTCACTCTTTTTATTTTCAGCAGTTACCTTTTCAAGAAACTCTTTCTCATCAATTCTTGGGAAAAGCTGCTTCACTTCACCTATTTTGTTGCCTGATTCAAGAAGCTTCACTTTTTTCAAATCTTCAAAGCTTTCTTTGAAAATATCTACTTTAATATTAAGTTGCTTTCTAATCTCTTCAGAGGTATCAGGCATAAATGGATAGATAAGCAAAGATAAAATACGAATTCCATCAAGCACTACGTATAATACAGTTTCAAGTCTATCTCTCTTGCTCTCATCCTTTGCAAGCATCCATGGTGCATTCTTATCAATATATCTATTTAACTCAGCCACAAGTGTCCAAATACTTATCAATGCTTTATTGAAGGCTATTGCATCAATATGTTTATCCACCTCATCAAACACTTCTTCCACTTTTTTAAACAGCTCAATATCTGATTCATCTTCCACTTTGTATTCCGGAATTACCCCATTGAAATATCTTTTTACCATTCCAAGGGTTCTGTTCAAAAGGTTTCCTAAGTCATTTGCTAGATCACCATTGATTCTATGAATAAGGGCTTTGAAAGAAAAATCACCATCAAGTCCAAACGGCACTTCTCTCAATAAAAAGTACCTGATAGCATCAACTCCAAAAGTATCCACAAGCCAGTTCGGATCAATGGCATTTCCAAGAGATTTACTCATCTTCTGCCCTTCTACAGTCCACCACCCATGGGCAAAAACCTTTTTAGGTAAAGGTAAACCGGCACTCATCAACATTGTAGGCCAGTAAACGGTATGAAATCTTAAAATGTCTTTTCCTACAAGATGAACATCAGCTGGCCAGAATTTTTTAAACTGCTCGCTCTCATCAATATACCCAATGGCAGAAATGTAGTTTGTAAGTGCATCTATCCATACATAAATCACATGTTTATCATCACCAGGGACAGGAATCCCCCATTTAAATGACACACGACTCACCGATAAATCTTTCAACCCTTCTTTAATAAAAGATACTATTTCGTTTTTTCTTGAAGGTGGTTGAATAAAATCAGGGTTCTCCTCAATATACTTCAAAAGAGCATCTTGATACTTTGACATTCTGAAAAAATAACTTGGCTCTTTCAATTTTTGTGTTTCTCTGCCACAAGATGGGCAATTGTTACCATCGAGAAGCTGAGTTTCTGTCCAATAAGTTTCACAAGGTGTACAATACCACCCTTCATATTCACCCAAATAGATATCACCGTTTTCCTGCATCTTCTTAAAAATCTTTTGAACAGCCTTTTTGTGAGACTCATCTGTAGTTCTGATAAATTTATCATTTGAAATATTGAGTTTTACCCATAAGCTTTTAAAACGCTCTACCACAGAATCAGCAAG
Organism: Deferribacter autotrophicus; assembly: GCF_008362905.1. Taxonomy (NCBI): domain Bacteria; kingdom Pseudomonadati; phylum Deferribacterota; class Deferribacteres; order Deferribacterales; family Deferribacteraceae; genus Deferribacter; species Deferribacter autotrophicus. Next base: position 65,954 of record NZ_VFJB01000006.1, on the reverse strand, counting down.
TTCCTTAGGGCTAATCCCTTTTTTCGCTGCTGCCTGTTCAATTTTTTGGCCATGTTCGTCTGTACCTGTGAGAAAAAACACATCATAACCACACATCCTTTTGTATCTGGCCAAAACATCAGCAGCCACAGTTGTATATGCATGCCCAATATGAGGAACATCATTTACATAGTAAATGGGAGTGGTAACATAAAACGTCTTCCTACTCATATTTCTCCTCCGCTTTGTTCGTCCAAAATATCTCGAAATTCTATAAATTCACCTTCTTCCAAATCGTCTTCGTATGTTTCATACATTAGGCAGCACATTAGCCTGCCACAAACACCTGAAATTTTTGAAGGGTTCAAAATCAGATTTTGGTCTTTTGCCATCTTAATGGAAATATTCTGAAAAGTCCTTAAAAAAGATGCACAACAAAGCTCTCTCCCACAAACTCCAATTCCACCAAGTATCTTTGTGGCATCCCTTACACCAACCTGTCGCATTTCAATACGAGTTCTGAAAACTCTTGCAAGGTCTTTCACAAGCTCTCTAAAATCTATCCTCCCATCGGCGGTAAAATAAAATGTCAGTTTTTTTCTATCCAGTGTGTATTCAGCTTTTAAAAGCTTCATCTCATGCTTATGTTTTTTTACAAACTGCTTACAAATAGCCAAAGCCTTTATCTCATCTTTTCTATTCTGGGCTAACTGCTCAAGATCCTTACTGGTTGCAGCCCTTAAGACCTTCTTCATTACAGATAAATCTTCTATCTGAATCTTTCTATCAGGGATGACAACTGTAGCTATATCTTCACCTTTCTCAGACTCTACAACGACAAAATCACCCCTTTTTGCTTCCACATTGTTAGTTAAAAAGTCGTATATTTTTCCAGCCCTCTTAAAGGCTACACCTATTGCATTTATCTCAATCACTTGCTACCTCAATCATTTTTGTAATTAAATACCCTTTTGCTATATCAAGATTTATATTATAGTCAACACTTTTCAAAATATCCAGCAGATAATCAGAATAATCAAGATATTTTTCATTCATACTTTTCAAATATAGCGCTCTGAAATCTTTGTAAAATCTTTTTAAGATAACCTTTAATTCATCTCTTTCTTTAACCTTGCTAATAAAGTTTACAAATTCTAAAAGATCAAAATTTTCCAAATCAACGTCATAAATCTCTTCTTCCTCTTTTACAAAACTATGTAACTGTTCCATTTCATTAGGACTCAACCTGTGAAACATAATCTTGATACTTCTCGACCTAATAGTAGGAATTATCATTTCATAATTATGTGTAACCAATATAAATGTAGTATCCTGTGGTGACTCCTCTAATGTTTTCAGCATAGCATTGGCTGCTTCTCTTTTTATTTTATGAAAATTATCCAATATAAAAAATTTTCTTTTTCCGCTAAAAGATGATAAAAAAGCCTTTTCATTAAGCTCTCTAATATTATCAATTTTAAGCTCATCCTCCTCCAAAATCACTACATCCGGATGGCTTTTATTATCAATCTGCCTGCAACTGCTACAACTGCAATCCTCGAAAAACACCCCATTTTCGCAGTGCACCCCTTTTGCAAGGTAAATAGCAAATAATTTTTTACCAACCCCCTCATTGCCATAAAATATATATGAGGAATGAAATGTATTGTTTCTCGCTACAACTTTAAAATACTCTTTCAAATGATTATGTCCAAGCAGCATTTACAATTTAGCCTCAATTTCCTGTTTAATATTTTCAAAAATATCATCAATACTTTTACTACCATCTATTACAATTACATTTTTAAAACTTTTTGAATACCACAAAAAACCTTCCCTAACCTTTTTGTAAAATTCAAGACCAGACTGTTCGAATTTCCCCTCTTTTTCCATTTTTCCAGCTACCTTTAACCTCTCCAAAGCTCTATTTAAAGCAACTTCAGGTTTAATATCAATAATAAAAGTGATATCAGGCCACCATTTTACACTGATTTTCTCTAACGTTTTAAGTATATTAATATTCAATCCTCTACCAAAAATCTGATAAGCATAAGTTGACGATATAAATCTGTCACATACAATTATATTTCCATCTAAGATATTTGGTTCAATTACCTTTTTTTGATGCTCAAGCCTATCAGCACTATACAATAATAACTCTGTTTCAGAAGTCACATCAAACTCAGTAGAAAGGAGGATATTTCTTAAAACCTTGCCAACCTCAGTTCCACCAGGCTCCTTCGTTAAGATAACTTTCTTACCTAAAGACTTCAAATAGCTTACAACTAACTGAGATTGTGTTGTCTTCCCACATCCATCAATCCCATCAATTACAAAAAATAGTCCTTTTTTTAAATCAGCTTCTTGCACAATCCTCTTTATCCCCTTGTAACTTTTTTATTGTATGAGGGATAGCATCTATCACCACTTCCAAATTCTCAATAGCCCCCTTTGGACTGCCGGGTAGATTTAATATCAAAGTATCTCTTCTTGTTCCTGCAAGAGCCCTTGAAATGATAGCGTGTGGAGTTTTCTGAAAGCTTGCCATCCTCATGGCCTCTCCAAATCCAGGTAGTTCCTTATCAATAACTTTCTTAGTAACATCTGGAGCTATATCCCTAGGAGAAATGCCAGTAGAACCATTGGTAATAACAAGATCAAACCTTTGCAGGTCACAAAAATCTACAAGCATATTTTCAAGCATTTCTTTTTCATCAGGTATCATTTCATACCTGATGAATGAAATATCCATTTTCTCTCGCAAATACTCTTTCAGCTTAATACCTGTAATATCTTCCCTTTCCCCTTTGCTCCCCTTATCACTCAAAGTGATTATAGCAACACTAAAACCATCTTTTGGCTTAATCTCAATTTCATCACCCACCTGAATTTCACCATCATTTTTCACGACGGCAAATATCCCCTCCTTTGGCATAATACAGTCACCAGCCTGATAATAAATTGCACACCTGTGATGACAAATTTTCCCAATCTGAGATATTACAAATTCGATACCATTGATTATAATTCGCTCTCCAACCTTCATCTTGCAAAGCTCAATACCTTGCGTGGTTATATTTTCTGCAAAATCACCACTTTTCACATCAAGACCAAGTTTTCTCATCTTTTCAATACTTTCGATGGCTAGAAAACTTACCTGTCTGTGCCAGTCACCTGCATGGGCATCACCCACTATCCCATGCTCATTTCTGATATGCACTTTATCCACATTATGTTTTCTTGTACCTTTTTTTTCACTTATGGAAATTGCATAAACTTTTCCCATATTCCACCTCTCTTTCGAAAACTTTTATAAGATTTTACATCCAAAGTCAAACAGTAGGATTTCTGGCGTCACCCCATTTTTTACAAAACCTTGTTTATATACGCCAGAGATAAAATATCTTCCGGGTTTAAATCCCCATAAAACCGCCATAGACGGCGGTTTTAGAGGGATTTACCTCGCAAGTTACCTGGATGTGCCACGAGAATGAAGAAGATATTTTATCTCTGGCTTTTGTCGCATAATTTATTGAAATTAATAACATCTTCTTGTTCTGTGTCAAAAATATTGGGGTGACTCCAGGTTGGATTTAAAATATTTAACGAAGATAATTAATTAAAATTGTCAAAGTAAAACCTGATAAGAGTGTAGAAAGAAAAATCACAGTAGATAAAAACTCTGGTGACCTATTAAATTTTATTGCATACATCAAAGGTAATAAAGCACTTGGTGCTGAGGTTTGAACCACCGCTACATTTTTTTCCACACCTTTTAGACCAAGCAAATAAACTATAAAAAGAGCAATTATAGGCGAAATTACCAGTCTTAAAAAAGAAGCCACTAAAGCCGGCCTTAAAAACCTGCTAGAAATTTTTATATTAGATAGCTGTAAGCCAAGGATAAAAATTAAAAGAGGAATTGCAGCCATAGATAACAGTCCAATCGTTTTGTTTAAAAAGTCAGGCAATTGTATATTAAACAAAGAAAACCCTATAGCTACTAAAAATGCGTGAATAAGAGGAATTTTTAAAACATCTTTAATAGCATAAAAAAAGTTTTTTTCATTAGATGAAAGCATAATGGCAAGAGTTGATAATGGAATATTAAATACAATAAAAAAGATTATGGAATAAAATACCCCTTTTTCACCAAAGACAAAACTGATCAAAGGAAGTCCAAAATTTCCTACATTTATCATTGAAACAGAGAGTATAAAAGGGATTTTATACTGCTCATCGATTCTTAATAGTTTGAATACAACAATAGCTATAACTATAAGAGCAATAACAAGAAACACCATAAAAACAAATGGCCTATAGAGTAAGTCTATTGAAATCTTATGAGTGGTTAGAGAATAAAAAACAAAAAGCGGTGCAAAGATTGTCAGTGTAACATCTGTTAAAGACTTAAGTTCGATATGTTTAAATCTGTTATAGATAAAGGCTACCAATATTATAAGAAATATTGGTAGCACACTCTGTAAAAAAATTAAAAAAAGTTTCATCTACTCACAAATTTTCTTAATTTCCTCTCTTGTAAGACCAATCTCTTTCATTTTCAATATCTTATCCACACTGCATTTATTTTCACTTTTAACCTTAATCTCCGTTTTCTCATTTCTAATCTTTTCAAACATATCCGGTTCTTCCTTATACTGTTTTAATAAAAAAGCTAACGCTTCAGCAAACCTTTCGGCATCCTCTTTATTATTAAATGAAATCTTTATAGACTGATCACACCCTCTATTATCTAGCAGATTCCAATCCACCTTTATCTCTTTAAAACCTATTACTGGTTCCTTCTTTGATGTCCCATAGCACCCATAAATTGTCCCACCTGAAACTTTTACAAAATATTCTCCCAAAGATCTTGCGATATAAACCTTTGGGCTTTTCCCATAGACCTCAGCAGTTTTAATATAGAGTTTATCTTTCTTCTTATGAACCCAAGTAAAAGCAAGTAGTCTGAAATTATCAGAATGAATGGTCTTGTAATATTTATAATCTTTTGATGGAGAATTTTTATTTAGTGTCTCTTTAATAATATTCAAGCTTTGATCAATTGAATTTATTTCACCACTGTCAATCACAATTTTTTTCGCACAACCTCCTGCAAAAAAAATCAAAAGAAACAAAATTAACATAACCTTTTTCATAATATTAACCTCCACTATAATTTAACATATTTTGTTATTATCATTGCAACAGTGATAGCAAGAAAGATTCTAGTCCCAAGTATAATAACACCGTTTCCACCAATAGCAACAAAAAGAAGGGTATCCTCAAAAACTGCATGACAAACAGACAAAAAGAGACTTGATAACAAAATTTCCTTGCCGCTCATTTTACCGCTCATTGCATTTCTTATCAATATCCCAGCTCCATAGGCTATACCTAAGACTAATCCCACAACCATTGTTATGGAAGAATTTGGAGTAAACCCTACTTTTTCTAAAGGTCGTTCAAGAATAGATTGCAATTTGGTATACAATTTAGAGTTTTCAAAAAACTCATATGCAATCATCAGTAAGGTAATTACTATAATTAGTTTTAAAGATAGCTTTGCTGCATTTACAAAAGAATTTAGGAGAGAAAATTCCATATAATATTAACCCCAATCCCTGTTATAATTGCCAGTATCAATCTAAAGAATACCGTAATATAAATCCTTACTCCTGATTTTGATAAAACAATCCCCTCTATTATTAAGTTATGAGCAATCCCCAAAACAATCCCTATAATTGTAATCTGTTTTGCTGTCAGATCCATAGCCGCCATGGAAGCAAGGGCAGGATAAAGGTTTATCAAAAAACCTGAAAGAAGTACAATGGTAGCTTCACCTGGCAACCCCATCAAAGCTGTTATAGGTTCAAAAAAATTACCAATCTTCATAAGAACACCACTTTGCTTCAACATATCAATGAGAATATAGAAAGGGAATGTGTAAATTACAATTTTACCGCTGATATTAATCCCTTTTTTAAGACCGTCTAGAATATGCTTTACAAAAATATTCATCACCTGTTAATAATTTAAATTAACTAAATTTTCAACCAAAACAATAATAACGTTAGAACGTTCTAACGTTTTAACGTTCACAAGTTTATTAAATCGTAAAGCGTAAACCGTGAAATAACTATAAATAACCACAAATATCTATTTTACCCCTTAAACTAACTACTAACTAACCTTTAACAACTTTCAACATCTCTTCAACCTTAACCTAAGCCTTAACCTCAACCTTACCCTTTTCTAAACCTTGAACTTTGAACTTTGAACATTGAACTTTGAACCTTGAACCTTGAACTTTGAACTTTGAACCCGTGTAATAAAAGTATATGAACATAATATAGCTTTCGACGTCCTTGATATTATTAGACTCACTTGAGTTAGTCGATAGCTCTATTACACGGGTTGAACTTTGAACTAAAAAGAGTTCAGGTGTAGATTAACACCCGAACTCTAAAATCTTGATTATAAGAAATATATTGTAGCCAAAAGACCGGTTAAAGTCATTGTAATAGTATAAGGAAAAGCAAGTTTTACCATTTCCATATAGGATAATCTTATCACCGGTGCAAGTGCAGATGTCAAAAGAAATAAAAATGCAGCCTGACCGTTTGGCGTGGCCACTGAAGGTATATTTGTTCCCATATTGATTGAAACGGCAAGTTTCCATAATTGTTTTATCTTTTCAAGTTGTTCAGGTGTTGCTTTATGCAAATTTTCTCCAAGCAATGGAATTATATCTTTAAAATAATTCACCGTTTCACTCATATAAACTGTTGCCACAAAAACGTTATCGCTAATAGCTGACAATGCACCATTTGCCAAATAATATGCAGCAAGCTGTTTTGTCCCTTCAAATCCCAGCACATAATCGATAATAGGCTGGAAAAGATGGTTAGTATGAATTACTGCAACAATGGTGAAAAATACAACCAACAATGCGGTAAAAGGTAACGCTTCTTCAAAAGCATGCCCAATTTGATGTTCATCAATAATCCCATTAAAAGCAGTAAGCAAAACTATCACCATCAAACCGATTAATCCCACTTCTGCCAGATGTAATGCTAAAGTTAACATAAGTATCACACCAGCAATTGCCTGCACAATGAGTCTCATTTTCATCTTCGCATCAAAACTTTTATTCTGCTCCTCCACGTAATCCACAAGAATTTTCCTAACATTCTCAGGCATTTTGTGTCCATACCCCAATAGTTTAAATCTCTCCAGTAAAAAGCAGGTTGTAATTCCAACAATTAACACCGGAATGGACACTGGAGCACAATGTACAAAAAAGTCTTTAAAATGCCATCCCACCATATAGCCGATTAAAAGGTTTTGCGGCTCACCCACAAGAGTTGTGGCACCGCCGAGAGCTGTTCCCACCGCTCCATGCATCATGAGATTTCTTAAAAATGCTCTAAATTCATCTAGTTCTTTTCTGTACTCATCTTTTACTTCATCATCACCTTTTACACTGTGAGCATCATTAAAATGTTTACCTGAAACTACTTTATGATAAATATTATAAAAACCGTATGCCACGGTAATTATAACCGCTGTTACAGTCAATGCATCTAAAAAAGCTGATAAAAAAGCACCCAGAAATGAAAAAAGTAGCGAAATGGCTATTTTTGAACGTATCTTTGTCAAAAGTCTTGAAAACAGAAATAACAAACCTTCACGCATAAAATAGATACCAGCTACCATAAACATCAGTAATAAAATAACCGGAAAATTATGAAGAACTTCTTTATACACCGATTGAGTATCCGTCATCCCAACTATCACAGCCTCAAGAGCCAAAAGCCCCCCTGCAGGCAGTGGATAGCATTTCAACGCCATTGCTAGAGTAAAAATAAATTCAACAATCAATAACCATCCAGTAATAAAATGACCCACTGTGTAATACAAGATTGGATTAATCACAAGAAACAGTAATAGGATATTTTTATACCAACGCGGGGCATGTCCTAAAAAGTTATTTGTAAAAGCTTTACCCAAATTCATTCTCTCCTCCAGCTTTTTTGTGAAACATAACCTAACATTAATTTTAAATCAATTAAAACAATATTTTATAAAACTATTTTTTGTAATTCTTTATCATAAATCGGTATAAGTTAATATCTTGTTAATTTTTAAATACTTAGAAGTTCATAAAATAAATTAGCCGATAAGAATAATTATTGATTTTCAACAAATTTCAAATTAATATCATCACATGGCGGTTTTGAACGTAATTTCATCTGGCAGCAAAGGAAATTGTTACCTTATACAACATAAAGATGCCGCAATTATAGTTGATATAGGAGTTGGTAAATCGAAATATGAACCTCTTTTAAAAGAAATATCTTCAAATTTAAGTGAAATTTTTCTCTTTCTAACTCATGAACACCACGATCACACAAAAGGGTTAAAAACCTTTTTAAACAATTATAATCCAAAAATCTTTTGCAGTATGGGGACCGCATTGCAAATTTCTAAAAAATATGATTTGGACGTATCAAATTTTTATATATTAGACGATAAAAAAATTTATCAGGTTGATGGCTTTGAAGTGGCACCATTCAAGGTTATTCATGATGGTGCTGAACCCTTTGGCTATCATTTCACGTTTGAAGGAAAGGGACTAACCTTTACCACAGATTTAGGTGTGGTAACTGATGATATTGTAGATTTCTTAAAAAGCTCAAAAGTAGCTATACTGGAAGCAAATTATGAAGATAGTTTGCTTAAAAACGGTAACTACCCAAAATTCTTAAAAAAAAGAATTGAATCTATCAAAGGGCATCTTTCCAATAAACAAGCCATAAATACACTTAATATGCTCGATAATTCTGAATTGGAGACAGTTTTCTTAGGTCATATCAGTGAAGAAAATAATACTTATGAAATTGTGGAAAAATATGTGTCATATTGCAATACCCATTTCCCTTTCAGCACAAAATATCTGAAACAGCAAGAAACAATATATGGAATTAAAATTTAGTTTGAGGAGGATGTTATGGATGCTCAAGTAGCTCACGAAGCTGTAAGTGGAGGAAACCAGTTAATCGTTGCATCTATCATATTCTTTGCTGCCTACGCAATCATAGTATCAGAAAAAATCCACAGAACAATTGTAGCACTTCTTGGTGCTGGCCTTATGATTTTTCTTGGAATTCTACATCAGGAAGAGGCCATATATGGACTCCTCCACACAGATGCAGCTGGTAATATCCATAGAAGTGGTGGAGTTGATTTTAATACTTTAGGTCTTCTTACAGGTATGATGATAATCGTGGCAATCACTAAAAAAACTGGGGTATTTCAATATACTGCAATAAGGGTAGCCAAATGGGCAAAAGGAGAACCATGGAAAATACTTGTAGGTCTTTCTATTGTTACTGCCATATTTTCTGCTTTTCTTGATAACGTTACAACAGTTTTATTAATTGCACCAGTTAGTTTATTGATCGCTGATGAACTAGAAATAGACCCATACCCTATCCTCTTTGCTGAAATCCTTTCTTCTAATATTGGTGGAACTGCCACACTAATTGGAGACCCTCCAAACATCATGATTGGTAGCGCTACCCATCTCACTTTTAACGATTTTATTTTGATGCTTACCCCTGTAGTTATTGTAATATTTATTGCTACAATATTCCTTTTAAAATTAATATTTAAAAAGAAAATGAGTGTAAAAGAGGAAAACAGGCAACGTATTCTTGTTATGAACGAAAAAGAAGCAATAACAGACTCAGCCCTTTTAAAAAAATGTGGAGTTGTTTTAGGACTTGTAATTCTTGGATTTGTAATTGCTCACCCTTTAGGTGTTGAACCAGCAACTATCGCCATCACTGGTGCTGCACTTCTCTTCCTAATTATGCATGCGGAAGGTGAAGATATGCATCACATCTTTGGAGAGGTAGAATGGGTCACCATCTTCTTCTTCCTAGGACTTTTCATCCTCGTTACAGGGATTGAAAAAGCTGGCCTCATCCGATTGATGGCTGAAAAAGTACTTGAATTTACTCAAGGAAGCAAAACCATTGCAGGTATTCTTATTCTTTGGGTTTCAGCAGTAGCAAGTGCCATTGTGGATAACATCCCATTTGTGGCCACAATGATACCTCTCATAAAAAACCTTGCACCTCATCTGCAGGGAGCACCTACTGACCCTGAGCAGTTCAAATTGTGGACTGAAGGTCTTTGGTGGGCTTTATCGCTCGGAGCATGTCTTGGTGGAAACGGTTCTTTAGTGGGTGCAAGTGCAAATTTAATTGTAGCTGGTTTTGCTGAAAGAGCTGGGAGACCTATAACTTTTATGAAATTTACAAAGCTTGCCTTTCCTCTAATGATTGTATCAATTATTATCTCTACTGTTTACTTATTAATATTTTTCTTATAAAATCGTACCGGGGTTATCCCCGGTATTCTTTTAAAAATTGGAGTTTAAATGTTCATATTTAAATTATTGATTATCATCTTTCAAAGCATTGCTGTTTTGACAAACTTTTTTGGACTGCCAGGAAATATCATCTCACTTGTCTTCCCCCTAATCGCTTATCTTTTTCACTGGATTGAATTAAAAATACTGGTTATTATAATTATTTTCATAATTATCGGTGAGATTCTTGAATTTATTGCCGGATATTTCAGTACCAAAGCGGAAGGGCTCGAAAAAGGGACCTTCACTGCCTCTTTAATAGTAAGCATTATTTTCAGCATTCTTATGGCACCAATACTTTTCGGATTAGGCGCTTTAATCGGAGCATTTTTAGGTGCATTTGTGGGGGCAGTAATTTATGAGTATTTAAAGCATGCTGACTTCAAAAAATCTTTAAAAAGAGGAATTGCAGTTTTTAAAGGGAGAATATTGGGGACTCTTTTGAAACTTTTAATCGGTATTGGCACTATAGCAATCAACGCTATTAACCTATTTTAACACTTGAGGATATTGCACAATTACTTTCAATACAACATTACTTGGTGTCACCCCATTTTTTGCAAAAATTTGAGTTTTATTAGTCCCGAGTAAAAACATTTTTCGGGTTCAGGGTGTAGCACAAAAAATAAACATCAGCTTTTAAAATAATAAATAATAACTGCTAAAATAGCTCACATGATGTATCTTAACACCATGTGCAACACCCTGAAAGTTCCCAAAAATGAGCCATGGACGGCGGTTTTAGAGGCATCCAGTTCGGAGCACTACTGGATGTAGAGCAAAAATGAACGAGAAAAATGTTTTTCCCTGGATTATTTCAAATTAAATAATTTATAACCACAAAAATATTTCTACTGCTTTAAAAAAATGGAGTGACTCCAGCAAAACCGTTCTAACGTTCCAACGTTCTAACGTTCCAACGTTCTAACGTTCTAACGTTTTAACATCTTTTAACTAAAAAGTTCTATTCCTAAAACTTTTTGAAGTAAATTAAAATGTCGATCAAGTGTATATAACTTACATTTATTTTGAAAAGCATTTTGAGCAATTATTAAATCTGGTATCCCTATCCCATTAATTCCAGCCTTTAAACATTTATACTGAATCTCAATAATCTCATCCCAGTTAATATTCAATTCTGTTTCTCGCAACGACTGAAAAAGAGTTACTAATTTATTTTGCTTTTTTATTTTTAAAAATGGTACAAGTTCTGCAAGAATAATTTTGTTTGTAACAATAACATCTCTGTCTATTAAAGAATCAAGTTTTTCAACACCTTCGCCACTTTTAAAATATTGTATCCATACAGAGCTATCAACTAATACCAGCATTTCTATCTCTCAATTTATTTAAATCAATATTAAGATCAACTTTACCCTTAAATTCTTTGATTTGTTCTATTTTATTTTTTCTAATAAGTTCTTCCAGAGCAGTAATAATTAATTTTTTCTTTGTTTTTATTTTTGTTATTTCCATAGCTTGTTTAATTAACTCATCAGGGATGTCAATTGTTGTTCTCACATTATGCCTCCAAAGCAACACATATAATGCAAAGTTAATATGTAATATTTATTAATAATATACATAAATAAAAAAATTATTCTATATTTTTATTATCTCATATTGAGAATTAATCTTATTTCAAGGAAATTCTAGCAACACATTAAACTAACCATTTCTAACGTTCTAACGTTCACACGTTCTAACGTTACAACGTTCACACGTTCTAACGTTTTTATTTAAATTTTAACATCAAAAAATATATTGTATGCATCCGGCACAACTGCAATGTTGTTTCTCTTTTCTACCAACTCATCGATTTTTGACAAATCTTCGAGTTTTTTAAACCCCATTCTTTTACAATCAGTTTCATCAAAATTTGAGTAGAAATACACATTGTATTTTTCGGTTTTAACCTTCAGTGAATAAGCAGTTTGCCTATTTATCTGGTAATCATCCACCAATTTTTGAAACATTTCATTCGAATCATTTATATCAAAAAATTGCTCAAAATAATCGTTTCCATACCCATCCTGACATTCAGCAAAAAACAGGATATCAGCTCCTTCTTCGGCAATACTCACCACCCTATCCAAAGATTTTTGGGCCTGTACCATATTAATATCCTTAGGAAATCCGCCACAAGATACAAATATCAAATCATATTTCTTATCCACTTTTCGCATTGTATATTTCTTCAACAGCTCTGTGGCTGCGATATGGGACATAAAGAGGTCTCCGCAAGTGAGATCTATTATTTCTCCCTTGTCATTCAAAATGGTATTTATGGCAAAAAAAGTTTTTCCCCTTCTTGCTATCATCACCGCTTCCACAATATCATCATTTACAGGATTCTGTTTTAAATTTCCGGCTGTAGCTAAAGGATGCTTTCGACTATTCCTAATATCAAGTACTAGCTTATGATTGTTTAGCGCACTCTTTCTGGAAGCAATACCCGGCAAAATCATCTTTCTACCGCCACCAAAACCTGCAAAATAGTGATAACTCACGGACGCAATGGGGATAATTGTATCATGTTCCAGATATGCCTTATTCAATAAAATTGGCGTACCGTTTTTTGTTTTTCCAAAATATTCAAGCTGTTGAGGATCGTCAGGATCGTGATCTATCAATCTATCTTTATATTTTTCGTAAACCTCATCGGTAATTATCCACTTTTTCTCATCTTCAGTTACTTTTCTATGGGTACCTGTGGCAAAAATTATTGAAAAGGGAACACCTACTTCTTCAATCTTTTTTATTAATACAGGGAAAAAATGGTTTAAACCGGATTTTCTAGTAATATCAGGGACAATAAAAAGGATTTTTCTGGCATTTTCTAAAACTCTGCTAAAACCTTCACTATAAACAGGTGCCTCTTCTAATTTTAAAAATATTTCATCTATACTCAAAGGCTCTTTATCGATACTTATATTTAAAAGATCGAAATCTTTCTTTATATTTATATCCACATGGGACTTACCGTAAGGTAATTTCATATTATCCTCCAATTTCGGACATATGCCTGCCAAACCTTTTGTTTGCAAGGTCACAATCCACTGGATGCTTTTCAGCCTTTAAATGTAAGGAATCCTGAATAAGTTTTAAAAGCAATTCCGCATCAGAATTAATTATGGCAGGTTTTAAATCAATTTCATAATCACTGAGTAAACAGGGTCTCAACTTCCCATCTGCAGTTAATCTAAGCTTATCGCAAGTGGCACAAAAATGATTAGAAATAGGTGTAATGATCCCTATCTTTGCACCATTAGAAAGAAGATAATTATCAGATGGACCCGACAGATTCTCTTTTTCAAGATGTTTTAACTCGTATTTTTTTGAAATTTTTTCTAAAATCTCTTTTCCGGTAATTATATTTTCTTTTTTCCATTCCATCGAACTTTCTAGAGGCATAAACTCAATAAATCTTACATTCAAATCATTTTCTGCAGAAAATTCACAAAAATCAAGAATCTCATCATCATTAAACCCTTTTATTGCAACTACGTTAATCTTTATAGGTTTAAAACCGACTTCTTTTGCATACTTTATTGAATCAATTATAGCTTCCAAGTCAAATCCACCGGTAATAAACTCATACCTATCTTTTTTTAAAGAATCGAGACTAATATTTATGCGTCTTACACCTGCCTCATAAATATCTTTAGCAAACTTTTTTAAAAGTGAACCATTTGTAGTAAATGTAATATCCTGGATACCCTGTATTTTACCAAGCTCTCTAAAAAGATAGGTTATATTTTTTCTAACCAGAGGTTCACCGCCTGTAACCCTTACTTTTTTAATCCCTACCTCTGCAAGGGTTTTCACCACAAAAAGGATATCTTCATAACTCAGAATATCATTGTGCGACAACATCTTAAAACTATGTTGAGGCATACAATATTTACATTTGAAATTACATCTATCAGTTACAGAAATTCTCAAGTATTGATATTTTCTACCATATTTATCTACTAATATTTTATTCATAAATATCTTCTTTCTTTATTTCATCTTTTCTGCCAAAAATCTTCGCAACAAAAATACTAATTTCGTAAAGAAGAATAAGGGGCCCAGCCATCATCAACTGTGTAAAAACATCAGGAGGAGTAAGTATAGCAGCAGCTATAAAAATCATTACAATGGCATATCTTCTATATTTTCTCATCATTGAAGCAGTAACAATCCCCATCTTAGCAAGAAACAATGTGAAAACAGGTAACTCAAAAATTATCCCAAATCCCATAATTAGCCTTACTACAAAAGAAAGATACCACTGTATGGAAAGATTGGCTATTACATACCCCTTTGCATAACTCAAGAAAAACTGAAAACCAAAGGGGAACACAACATAATATGCAAAAACAGCACCAGTAAAAAACAGAAAGGATGATACAATCACAAAAGAGACTATATATCTTCTCTCATGAGCATAAAGACCAGGAGCCACAAATTTCCATAACTGATACAGAATAAAAGGCATACTGAAAAACACAGCCGCCATCAAAGAAAGTTTTAACTCGGTAAAAAAACCTTCAGTAAGCTTAATCATAGCAAGAGAAGATTTTTCTGGTAAAACCTTTACCAAAGGTGCTGTTACAAAATCAAAGATATATTTGCTCTGAGAATAACATACAATAAAAACTACCAGAACAACAATCAAGCTCTTAATAAGTCTACTTCTAAGCTCCTCAAGATGGGCTGTTAAAGGTAATTTTTCATCCACATTTGCCATAATCAACCTTACTTTTTAAGAATTTTTTGTATCATCATTTTTTTCTTCAGCAGAAGATGTCTCATTTGTGGAGGAAGTCTCTTCCTCCTCTAAAATAGCTTCTTCCCATTTTGATTGATAAATCTCTGTCAGAGATTCTTTCTTCTTTGGCTGTGTACTTGTGTCATTTAAATCCACATTAACCGCCTCTTTAAATTCATTTAGCGCCTTCTTAAACTCAGCATACCCTTTTCCAAGGGCTTTTGCCACCTCGGGCAACTTTTTAGGTCCAATAACTATCAAAGCTATCACCATAATCAAAATCAGTTCAGACATCCCAAAACCAAACATTTATCACCCTACATAATAAAATTTTTAACTTTTTAAAAATACTATATTTTTCACCCAAAAAAATCAAGAATATAATTAAGCTGACGTCACCCCATTTTCTTGCAAATATGGGGATATAAGGTAATAGGAGTAATAAAAGTTGTAAAGGTAGTATGGGTATTATGGGTAGTAAGGGTTGTATGTGTTGCAAAAGTATTATTGGTTGTACCTTAACCTTAACCTATTTTAAACCTTGAACGTTGAACATTGAACCTTGAACGTTGAACCTTGAACGTTGAACCTTGAACGTTGAACCTTGAACGTTGAACCTTGAACGTTGAACCTTGAACCTCAATAATCAACATTTATCACATATCAATTCATTTAAATTAGGTCTTCAAAATCTTTAACATTAAAAAATAAGGCTTGACACATATTTTATCTAATATTATAAGGTCATATGGGAGGTGTATACAATGTGCAGAATTGGTGCTATCAAATCAAAAAACTATCTACACCCATCAAAAGCCTTGTATTTAATGCGATCTCAGCAAAAAGGGCATGATAACTCAGGCTTTGCCATGGTTATGCAGGATCTTGGGGGAGTTTTTGAAAATTATAAAGATTTACCCATACTCTCTCTTGCATGTACTGATAGAGGGATGAAAATAGCTGACGATATACTTCACGAAGCCGGATTTGTAAGAATGATGCAGTGGACTCCTGAAGTGCATCCTAGAGATTGGCTTAAAATTGAACCTATGCCAAATTACATCTTTGAGGTAGTCCAATATCCAAAAAGTTATAAATATGCATCTAAAGATGAAAAAGAAGAGCTGCTTGTAGATATGCGTCTTAAAATCAGGCAAGCATTAGAAGAAAATCACGAAGGATATGTGTACTCATTCTGGCCTGATGTAATAACACTTAAAGAAATTGGTGATCCAACTGATATCGGTGAATATTTTGGTCTTTGGGAAGAAAATGATGAATTAAAAGCAAAGATTATTACTGCTCAATGTAGACAAAATACAAATTACGACATTGTAAGATACGCAGCACACCCATTTTTCCTACAAGGATACACAGCCTTAGCAAACGGGGAAAACACTTTTTATGAAAAAAACAAAAACTTTCAAGAAAAGCTTTACAAAGGATATATCGGTTTTGAATCAGATTCACAATGTTTTCTATATACCCTTCATTATATTCACAAGATATTGAAATGGCCTCTAATTTACTACAAACATGTAATTACACCTCTTCCATTTGAGGACATCGAAAAACGTGAAGATAGAGAAGTGTTGAAAAAAATCAGAGCTTCACTAGCTCATTTGGAAATAAATGGCCCAAATACCATTATAGGTGTACTGCCGGATGGTACACTTTTTACCTGCTGCGACTCTAAAAAATTACGACCAGTAGTTGTAGGATATACTGATGACACAGTAATCATTACCTCCGAAGTAACAGGAATAAATGAGCTTTTACCAGAGAGAAACTGGGAAAAAGATATCTATCCACATGAAAGAGAAATGGTGGTGATTAACAATAATCTGGAGGTCGAAAGATGGCAACAATGAGAGTGAACGAACTGGCAAAAGATGACTTTTTCTGGCAGATAGAATACAAACATGATAGATGCACTCTTTGCGGTAGATGTGTTGCTGCATGCCCATTCAAGGCTATCGAAGCAAGGGTTGAGCGCAGAAGAAAAGTAGTAAGTGATGATATCACTCCAAATCCAAAAGTAATTTTTCAAACCGTTCCTGTAATAAAACAGGTTGTAAACGAATATAATTTTTGTAGAGGATGTGGCATCTGTGAAAAGGTGTGTCCCAATGATGCAATTAGACCCGTTAGAAATCCTGACCATAGATTTCAAGCAAAATATAGATCCGTTACAGGAGATCCGTTTAAAAGAGGAGGAAGAAACAACCTTGTAACATCTGCTAGAACCCTTGATAAAATAAAGATTGGCCGTATATCTCAGATGACTGACCCATCCCTTGATGCACAAAGACATACTTTTGACTTGCTTGCACCTTTTGGTAGAGTACTACCTCCTCAGGAGATACCATTCGAAATAAAAGATGGTAAGCTCGTGGAGAGAGAACACACCCCTCCTGTAAGATGGATATATCCCATTATAATTGGGGATATGTCCATCGGGGCTCTCTCCTGGAGAATGTGGGAAGCCCTTGCCATAGCCACCGCCTACCTGAATGAAGAAGCAGGGATTCCTATCCGTATGTGTACTGGTGAAGGCGGTGTACCAGTAAGACTTTTGAAATCTCGGTATCTAAAATATATGATTTTACAAATAGCCTCCGGTCATTTCGGATGGAACAGGATTATCAATGCCATGCCAGAAATGGTAGAAGATCCAGCAGGAATACTTATAAAAATAGGTCAAGGGGCAAAACCAGGTGATGGTGGTTTACTTCAGGCTAAAAAGGTAGCAAAACACATTCAAGAAATTAGAGGAGTACCAAAAGCAGACCTCTTGAGCCCTCCAAACCACCAAGGGCTCTACTCAATAGAAGAAAGTGTACAAAAAATGTTTTTATCCTTTAATGCTGCATTTAAATTCAGGGTACCTGTTGCTATAAAAGTGGCTGCAAGTGCCACAAGTGTATCTGTTTATAACAATCTTTTGAGGGACCCATACAATATTGTGGGTGGATTTTTCTTAGATGGAATTGATGGAGGCACAGGCGCTGCCCACGAAATTTCTTTAGACCACACAGGACACCCCATTGTCTCAAAACTCAGAGATTGCTATCTTGCTGCGGTACATCAAGGAAAACAAGGACAAATCCCCCTCTGGGCAGCTGGCGGTATGGGTAAAGGGTGGAATCTTGCTGCAGATGCTTTCAAAATGATATGTCTTGGAGCAAACGGTATTTTTACAGGAAAGCTCATGCTCCAACTTGCTGGGTGTGTGGGAAATGATAATGGAAAATGTAATGCCTGCAATACAGGCTTATGCCCTGTGGGTATATGTACACAAAACCCTATCCTTGTAAAACGTCTTGATATAGATAAAGTGGCAGAAAATATTGTAAACTACTTTCTCTCCGTTGATCACGAATTGAAAAAACTTATGGCTCCTATTGGAAACAGTTCACTACCTGTTGGTCGCTCAGATGCCCTTATCGCCACAGATAAGGCTGTAGCTGACAGACTAAAAATTCAGTATGCATGCTAATGGGGGATAATATGAGCAAAGTTGCAAGAATAGATGGAATAGTTAACGGCAAAAGAATTTCCACTCAAAAATTACTTCAAGAAATATATA
Source organism: Deferribacter autotrophicus (assembly GCF_008362905.1). Taxonomy (NCBI): domain Bacteria; kingdom Pseudomonadati; phylum Deferribacterota; class Deferribacteres; order Deferribacterales; family Deferribacteraceae; genus Deferribacter; species Deferribacter autotrophicus. The sequence goes on along the minus strand of NZ_VFJB01000006.1, from coordinate 47,189 downwards.
AAAAACTTGATGAGGGTTACACAGAGTTTGAAGTGTTTGGTTGCGGCCATCACGATATTGGTGGCCCACTTTGGGATAAAGAAGGGCGTCCTTTAAAATTTAAAATTACAAACCCTGGTCAGCGTGTGGGCTCAATGGGGATGCTAGGAACTCAAATCATCATTGAAGGTTCAGCTCCTGCAGATGTAGGATGGTTAAACGCAGGTGCTGAAATCATCCTGAAAGGGGATGGTGGAGATACTACTGCCCACTGTGCTGCCACAGGTAAAATCTACGTTGCTGGACGTGTGGGAACACGTTCTGGAGCTTTAATGAAGCACGACCCGAAATTTCCACCTCCTGAATTCTGGGTTTTGAAAAACACCGGTTCTTTTAGTTTTGAATTTATGGGTGGTGGTATAGCTGTCGTATGTGGATACGATTGTGAAGGGTATGAATCTGTCCTTGGAAAAAGAAGTTGCGTAGGTATGGTAGGTGGTACTGTCTATGTAAGGGGACCTGTGAAAGACTTAAGTGATGACGTATGGCTTATGGATCTGAATGACGCAGATATAGACTTCTTGAGCAAAGGGCTCAAAGAATTTTTAACAAAAATCGATAGGATGGAACTTTATAGTGAACTAACAGATTTTTCTAAATGGCAGAAGATAGTTGCAAAAACATACGAAGAACGACAATTAAAACTTCTGATTCCCGTAAAAGATTTTAGAGAACACAAATGGGTAGAAGGTGGTATTTTTGGCGACCTTATAGATGAAGATTATTATGTAGCTAATTTTGTTGAAAAAGGCGATTTAAGACTAAAATATCCAGAATGGAGAAATGCGAAATATTCAGCACCGTGTGAATATAATTGTCCTACCTATATACCTACTCAAAAAAGAATTTCACTGCTCAGACAAGGAAAAACAAAAGAAGCACTCGAACTTGTTCTTGATTACAGCCCATTTCCGGCATCGGTTTGCGGCCAAGTTTGTCCAAATCTTTGTATGGATGAATGTACCAGAAAATATGTTGATGTCCCTGTCAGAATAAAAGAGCTTGGATTACTCAGTAAAGATGTGGGTTTTGATATAAAACCTGCAGAGGAAAAAGATAAAAAAGTGGCAATAATCGGTTCTGGTGTTAGTGGTCTCACTGCTGCATGGCATTTAAGGAAAATGGGCTACAAAGTGGATATATATGAGAAAGACAAAGTAGTTGGTGGAAAACTTAAACAGGTAATCCCTTCAGACAGATTAAACCAAAAAATACTTGAAACTGAAATAAAAAGAGTATTAAACACCGGTGTCAATGTAAAAACTGAAATAGATGTAGATAAAAAGCTTTTTGAAAAGCTTACAAAGGAATATGATGCTGTAATTGTTGCAGTAGGTGCACATAATCCAGTTATTTTACCTGTGGAAGGGAAAGAACGCCTTGTCAAAGGGCTTGATTTCTTAAAAGCTGTAAATAGAGGTGAAACACCAAAAGTCGGTAAAAAAGTTGTTGTAATCGGAGCAGGTAATGCAGGAATGGATGTGGTACTCACAGCTTATAAACTTGGCGCTGAAGAAGTAGTGGCTTTAGATATTCAAAAGCCAGCAGCTTTTGAAAAAGAGATAGAACATGCCAAAAAGCTCGGTGCAAAGATTTTATGGCCAGCTTACACTGAAAAGATCGATGAAAAAGGGGTTTATCTGAAAGATGGACGATTCATTGAAGCAGATATGGTCATTGTATCCATTGGAGATAGACCAGATTTCTCATTCCTTCCTTCAGAATATCTTGATGAAAAAGGAAAAGTAAGACTAAACCAATATCTACAGTCAGAGGTAAATGAAAAGGTTTTTGTAGCTGGTGATGCCATAAAACTTGGTCTTTTCACTCATGCCATAGGGGATGGTAGAAAAGTTGCATTAAATATAGACAGGTTGCTCAGCGGCTTGCCACTTGATGACTTTAAAAAAGCACCAATGATACCACAAGATAAGGTAAAAAAAGAATACTACCCACTTTTTAATCCAATGGCAGTGATGGAAAAAGAACCAGAATTTGAAAAAGATAGATGCATGAGTTGTGGTTTTTGTAGGGATTGTGAAATGTGCAAAGATGTTTGTCCAGAGCAGGCCATTGTTAGAATTCAAAATCAGGATGGTACTTTTGAATACTACAGTGATCCGACCAAATGTATAGGGTGTGGAATCTGTGCAGGAGTCTGTCCATGCGGTATCTGGACAATGATTGACAACGTAGAAAAATACCTAGAAGCCTGAACGGGGTTTAATGTTCAATGTTCAATGTTCAACGTTCAACGTTCAATGTTCGGTTAAAGGTTCAATGTTTGAGTGATTAAAACCGCTCCGGGCTTTTTATGAAGCCCTGGGCGGTTTACTTTAGCATGATCTTGATGAGTTTCTTAAGTATCTAATAAACCCATTAATTAAATTTGCTATTTTATTACAATGATTGTACAATTTTTCAAACATCTTAGAGTCAATATATTCATTATCTAATGCAACATACAACAAACTTTTAACCTCTGAAACAGAACCTCTGGCTATCACTAAAAAGTGAATAAAATCTTTATTCGAATGTCTATCAAACCCCTCAGCAATATTAGACATTATTGAAACAGCAGCTCGCTGTATTTGATCTTTAAAACCATAGTCTTTAATATCTTTAAAATTCTCATAAACTATTTTCGCAAGTTCTCTTGCCTCTTTCCACGCTTTAATATCTTCGAACCTTTCAATCTTCATATTTTACTAACCTTGAACCTTGAACGTTGAACATCAAACCATTCCATTTGCTTCTTTCCAGGCCTCTATATCTTCAAACTTAGTAATCCTCATATTACTATCTTTCCAGCCATAACCTTCAATCTATACACACTCAACTTTGAACCTTGAACTTTGAACATTGAACTTTGAACCTTGAACATTGAACTTTGAACATTGAACCTTGAACTTTGAACTATTTCCGTACTCGAAAAACTCTAGCAAACGGAAAATTATTATAAACCTCTTCAAATAGCCTTTTGTCGTAATTACCTAAAATATAAATCTGATTAAAGTTTGAGTTATAATATTTATCATCACCAATTATCATATAATAAATAATCCCATCTTTAACAATAAGTTCAGCATTTAAGCCTTTTTTAAAAGAATAGCTTTTTCTTTGTGCGATTTTCCCGTTTACTGTAACAATAAATTGTTTTAGCGGTACTTTTTTGTTGATTATTCCCTTATTTGTATCAATTTTATTACCATCACAAAAAAATACATTTTTCTCAACTTTTTGACATGTCATAAGAGCTAAGATGACTTTTTCAGATTGTTTCTTTTTAAAATCGTAAGATCCAATAAAATTAAATGCCGCAAATTTGGAAATCATATCTTGAGTAAAAAGTAAATAATTATTCTCATTGACAGGTTTTCCATCAAAAGCATCTACATTCTTTACTATCTCTAGAGCTGAAATGTTATCTTCAATCAACTTTTTTATTTCATCCATTCCATAATTATCAAAATAAGATACATATTTATAAAGTTTGCTTTGATTGTCTGTAATAAAACTTTTTGCAATAAAATAAGTTTTTGGAGATCCTTGCGAACCTCCATCATGGTACACAGGAAAACCCACAATATCCTCTATAGCATATCCATAATCCCACCAGGACCAAATTGCCCCTTGAGGAAGTTTCTTGTTCATATTTATAAACGATTTAATAATATTTGGATTTATCGATGGCCTTGGAACATAATCAATGGCAGTTAAATTTTTTACAAACACAATCATCAAGACAAACAGTGATAATGCCCCAACTCCAACATATACTTTTTTGTCTTGAAGCTTCTCAGAACCCACTTTATAAACATAATCTATTAAAACACCTAAGCCAGCACCTGCAAAAGGTGCAAGAAACATTGCAAATCTGTTTGAACTTTTAAAAGAAAGTAATCCCAACAAAAACAGCGGAACAATCGATAAAAACCTTCTCCAGTTTAACACTCCAATCACTATAAATATAATTAAACCTAAAGCTGTTAATAAAGGAGAAGTCATAACATATCTTAAAACTTCCATCACAGGTTTATGCTGAGCTTCCGTAATCGTCTGCAATATATTTGGAAATCCAATCACATTTTCTTTTGATATTGTAAAATAATTTTTAATAAAACCAAATAAATTGAAAATTCCATAAAAGAAATATATAGGGTTACTGAAAATAAAATAAATAATTGCACTGTAGATTATTACTTTTCTTTGTTTTTTATAAACAAAAAGTAAAGCAATCAATACAACAAAGTATATTAATGTAAAACCTGGATGATAATACCACCAGTAGAAAAGAAGCATTGTAAATCCAGATAAAGCGGCGAAAATATAAGTCTTCTTATCATTTTCTGTTTTTCCTGCCAAATAAATAAATAAATAACGACGCAAGTGCAGGAAAAAATATATTTAAAAGGTCTGTATCAACACGCCCCATAGAGCTTCTTACAAAATACATATAACTGAAAGCACCTACAAAGCTACCTACAAGCCCACCAAAAGGAAAACCTACTAAATAAAAGTAAATAGACAAAGGTATGATAAAAAGGGATGCCAGGATTGGAATCAAATAAAGACCAGCATAATAGTAATTGCCACCTGTAAATGAAGAAAATTTTGCAACCAAAAAACTAAGTAAAGGAATTGGCTTCCGCCTTTTTTGACTGTCCGGATAATAGCGCAGAGTATCATTATCACTTTTATATATGCCTTTATCATACTCTTTTGCATATCTCAGCCAGTAATATGCATCTAGGGTGGTCATAGCAGGATACTTTTCTACAAAATATAAATTTTTCTTCTTTTTCCATTCACTGTACTGATTATATCTCACAAACGCTGAATAAAAGAAAATTGCAACAACAAGAAATAAAAAAAGAAAAAATAACCCATTTTTATTTGTCACTTCTCACCCCCATATAATACCTAAATATTACATCAATTTTTTATAGTCCTCAACAAATAAAAAGTAATTAGGAGTAATTTAATGGTTATTTGTAGTTATTTGTGGTTATTTGTGGTTAGTTGCGGTTAATAGTGGGTTACGTTTTACGATTAACGATTTAAGGAAATATGAAAACGTTGAAACGTTAACACGCTAAAACGTTACACACCTAAAAAGATAACATTGTTTTCCTTATGACTTTTTTCGTGCAACAGACTGATAATAATAACGATTTGCTTACTTTGTTTCATAAAAATTGGTGCACAAAATATTAAAACCGGAATCACCCTATTTTTTACAAAACTTTTTTTAATGAGTTTGTGGGGAAACATTTTTCGGGTTCAGGGTGTAGCACAAAAAAATAAACATCATCTCTTAAAATAACAAATAATAACTATTAAAATAACTCACAGGATGTATCCCAACACCATGTGCAACACCCTGAAAGTTCCCATAAAACTGCCATGGATGGCGGTTTTAGAGGAACTTGCCTCGAAACAAAACTGGACGTCCCAAAGAGAATAAGAAGAATGTTTTCCCATAAAAAAAATCAACATAATTTAATTTAAAACAGTTTCTGAAAAAAAAATGGGGGTTAATGTCAACATAAAAATTAACAAAATTGCCAATATAAAAGTTAACAAAAGTGTTAACTAATTTTATCTTTATTTTCCTCAAAATATCTTTTGACCCGTAAGATCTACCCACTATCTTTTCTACAACAGAATGATGCAGTAACATGTCTAAAATAGCATTGGCAATGGTAACATCTCCGAATATCTTATGCCATTTTGAAAATTCCTTATTGGTAGTTATTATAGTATTGCCTTTCTCATATCTTTTGTTAATAAGCTGAAAAAGTATTTTCCCTTCTTCTCTATTTATTGGCAGATAGCCTATTTCATCAATTATAAGAAGTTTGTACTTTGCATAATGTTTCAGCCTTGTTTCAAGCCTATTTTCTAAATGTGCCTTCTTCAAATTTTATAACAGTTCATAGCAGTTTATAAAATAAGTAGATATCCGAGGGTATTGCAAAAAAAAGTATTAAGGTTCAACGTTCTAACGTGTTAACGTCAACACATCAAACCCAACTATATTCCTCTCACTTTTGCTAAACTCCACACCTATTAGGTAGATATCCTTAACCTTACCAACATACTTCTCATAGTATCTCTTCTCTTTTATCTGCTGCAGCGCATTGCCTTCTGATGATAGCTCCACTACTTTAAATTCTATTATGTATGCTCTGTCTTTATATAAAACTGTAAGATCTATACTACCAGCATTCGTCGTATCTTCTGCCACTACATTAAACCCACTTGCCACAAAATAAGAATACACTATACTCGAATAATACCCCTCATAACCAGCAAGCTCATTCTTCCTGTACCAGTCAAAAGGAATTGATGCAAAAAAACTTCTAAATATCTCTCTTAACTTATCAAAATCATTCTCATCTATCGCATAATAAAGCCTGTTTTTATTCTTCTCAGTAAGTATCGTATCCTGAGACAGATAGCTTAAAAAATAATCATTAAAACTTATCTTTACCTCTCTATTAGGATAACTCAAAGTATATATCGCTCTATCATTTATTACCTTTTTATCTTTGATTGTCAGATAGCCAGTCTGAAATAGCAAATTCTCCGGATATATCGCATCTATATCAAAAGAACCCAATACCTTTTCACTTACATCAAGATGCTCCGCTTCAATTATATTAAATCTCTTTTCTGCTAACAATTTTATCAGAAATGTCGGTGTCCCTGTCTCAAACCAATAAGGGCGAAATTCCCCTTTATCCAAATACAAAAGTATATCAAACGGATTATATACACTCTCTCCTAGCCAGCTATAGCCATTGTACCACCTTCTTACTTCATCAAGATTTACACCTTCAAGTCTATCAAAAAACACTGTCTCAAGATCATGTTGCGTATATCCACATATTGTGGAATACTCTGCATCAAGGGTTATATCATTTAGCTGGTTTAGTCCGCTAAAAACTGACACCTTGCTAAATTTTGATACACCGGTTATAAATACAAACTTCAAAAATTCGTCAGCATCTTTGAGCACTGAGTAAAAATTCTTAAGCTCCTCCCTTATCTCTATTGCTGTCTCTCTATCCTCAATCCTGTCAAGTATCGGTTTGTCATACTCGTCTATCAAAACTACTACTTTTTGATCAAACTTCTCAGCAACCTTTTCTATTGCTTCAAAAAATTGCTCACTAACACCTTTCTTCTCATAGCTAATGCTATAATCTTTAGCTATATCAATTAGTAAAGAGTTAAACCTATTAAAAAGATTTTCTGCATCTTTTATCACTCCTGCACCAAAGCTGATCTTTATCACAGGGTATTTTGTGTCCCAATCCCAATTGTCCTCTAAATATAACCCTTTAAATAATTCTCTTTTACCTAAAAACGCATATCTTAATGTATCAAGAAACAAAGATTTACCAAATCTTCTTGGACGGGATAAGAAATAAAATTTTCCTTCATCCACTAGTTTTTTAACAAATATTGTTTTATCTACATAATACCAATTGCCTGTTCTAATTTCTTCAAAGCTTTGAATTCCAATGGGTAGCTTTTTCATTTTTTTACCTGCATAATTTATTATCCATATACTATTTTAAAGCTTTTCAAACCTCATTTCAAGACAATAAAAACGTTCTAACGTTCCAACGTTCCAACGTTCTAACGTTTTAACATTTTCTTATATTTCGTAAATCGTAATTCGGAAAACGTAACGCGTGATGAGTAAATGGGTAAATGGGTAGATGGGTAGACGGGGATGTTCAACGTTCAAAGTAGTTCAGGTTTAGGTTAAGGTTAAGGTTGAGGTTTTAATTTTGCATTTATCGCATTGTACATTCACTGTTCACTGTTCACCGTTTCAACGTTCTAACGTTCACACATTCCTACGTTCTAACGTCCTCCATATCATCAAGTCCAATTAGAATTACACTTGGGTTATTCATTGCAAATTTTATCATACTTTCTGTAAACCCACTTCTAGAAAAAAGTACGTAATATTTATTTGGCTTGTCAAATAATGCACTTTTTTCTATCAACTGATTAAGTACGGGCAAATCAACCTTCTTATTTTGCCATTTACATTCGCCAACAAGCAAATTTTCTTCATCGTATGCGACAATATCTATTTCTTCTTCTCTTTTTTTAACAGGATTATTACCCCACCATTTCCCAATTCTATCAAAAATAAAAGGTAATTTCCTCTGCTTGTTTAGAATTTTTAAATACTCAACAGCAATTTCTTCAAAAATTAAGCCAACATAACTATTCATATATGGTTTTATTTTGTTCTCAACAACATATTGAGGCATATCCTGCTCAATCAATCCCTTATTTTCAAAAACAAACCTATACCAGAACCTAAAAAAATTATCCTTTATTCTGTAAATGCTACTTCTGCTGCTTTTACCTATTTTCTCAGGTTTTAACTGCTCAACAATCCTCAATTCAATCAATGTTTTCAAGTATTTTGCAGTCTTACTTGTTTCAATACCAATTTTTGTTGCAATTTCATTTAATTTTGTACAACCACTGGCAATTGATTCCAGTATAGAATTATAGATTGATGGTTCTCTTAGCTCCTGTTTTAAAAGAAATTTTGGTTCTTCAAACAGGTATGATGATTTATCAAGTATCTTTGTTTTTATATTTTCATAAAGATCAATCTCTGGATCAAAAGTCACCAGATATTGAGGAGTACCACCAAAAACACTAAAAATATAAACCTGCTCTTCTATAGAAATTTTTGGAAAAAATTGTGTGCTTTCAAAAAATCGAAAAGGGATAATCTCCATCTGTGCAGTTCTTCTACCGTAAAGAGGACTTTTATACCCTAAAATCTCTCTTTCCATAAAACTTACGTAAGAACCACATACGATTAAAAACAATTTGGTGTTTTTCAAAAGGTGATCTATAAGTTTTTGCAGTGTAGAAGGGATATTTCTATTCGAATTTACCAGATATTGAAACTCATCAATAACTACTACCAATCTATTTTCTTTTGCTCTTTCACCTAAAAACAAAAAAGCATTCTCCCACGAATCAAAGCTCCCAAGCCCTTTTAAATTAAAATGAGCAAATATAGTACGCGAGAAGTTTTTTAGCGCTATTTCATCACTATATTCTTCAGCGACAAAGAATAATGACGGCTTCCTTTTACAAAACTCTGAAAGCAAAGCTGTTTTTCCAACCCTTCTTCTACCGTATATAACTACAAAATGAAATTTATCTTCACTGTAAAGCTCGTTCAATTTTTTTAATTCATAATCTCTTCCAATAAACATTTTTACCCCTATAATGCATTATATTATTTTTGCAGTAACTAACTTTATAGTTACTTACTCACAAGTTACTATCTTGCATAATAAAGCATAATTTCAAAAATTTTTCAATCCATTTCCAATGTTTCCACGTTCGCACGTTCTAATGTTTAAATTAGTTCTCTCTGAAAAAGTGAGAACTAATTTATTAATAATGGATTTATGTTTTAAATTAATTTTATATCGATAAGTTAGGAAATAATATTTCTCTTCCGAAATTATGAAATAATGTAATGAGGATGTTGCATAATACAAAAAAAGAAAAATTGCAAATGCATAACTTGATCATAAACGTATTGGTAATAAAGAGATTGCTTCGCTAATGCTCGCAATGACAGTTCTTTTTTTGTCATTGCGAGGAGCGGTAGCGACGAAGCAATCTTTAAATTAGTTCTCTCTGAATTAGTTGCCACTTTTTAAGTGGCAACTAAAGTAGGTTAATTTAGGTTGAGGTTGAGGTTTTAATTTTGCATTTATCGCATTGTACATTCACTGTTCACTGTTCACCGTTTCAAAGTTCTAACGTTTACACGTTTCAACATCAATACTCTTTAAGCTCTGAAATCACCGATGCAATATAGCTAAAATCTTTATCATTATGTAGCAAATATAAATCATTTTCTAAAGCTGTTTCTACTATTAGCAAATCTATTGTACTCCTAACAGTTATTCCACGCTTTCTGCATCTGAAATAAATTTTTGCTGCATTTTCAAATGATTTTCTTCCATATTTTAGTTCATAAAATCTCTGAGACGATAAATATTCTTTTAAAAGATTAAACTCTTTTTCAGATGCAGCTCCTTGAAGTAACTCCTGATATATAAAATTATTAATACCAAAAGGAATTTTATTCTGTATTATTGTTTCAAACTTTTCAGTTTTTTCATTCGATTTACCTTTAAAATAATTTATTAAGACAGAAGTATCAACTAAAACCACTATTATTTACCTTCTCTCATTAACTTATAATTATAATCTTCTATAAAGTTGATTTTACCTTTTAAATCTGCAAGGTTTTTTCTCTTTAAATTTTCTACCAATTCTTTTAATGCAAGATTTATAACATCCTTTTTAGTCTTAGCATTAGTAAGCTTCATTGCTTCTTTTAATAATTCTTCATCTATAACAACATTAGTCCTCATCTCATACACCTCCTAATACACAGAATAATACACATTAAAAATTTTGCAATAAAATTTGTAAATAAACGTCCAACGTTCACACGTTCCAACTTTCCAACGTTTTAACGTTCACACGTTTCAATACAAAAATCCTAACATCCATAGCGGAATTTTATTTCTAACCGGCACATCAATTTCATCACTTATTACAAAGTCCGCATTTTTCATTTTTTTATTTTTTCCACCAACCTCTACTTTGATATCATCTACAATAAAGTCACAGTCTTTTTCGTCTTTGCTTGCAAAAACATTATATTTTTCTTTTAAACACATTACTACAAACGCCTCTCTTGCATTCCCTACGTTACCTTTAAAACAGCTATAAACAGAAGGATCTGAAAGAAAAATTTTAGAACCTTTTGTGTATACAGATTTACTAGGTTTTCTGATGATATTTATCAATTCTGATTGCTCCATAACATAAAGCAAGTTATAAAGCTTTTCTTTTCCCAAATTCCATTCACTGCACATCCCAGAAATATTTATTGTTGGAATAGGTGCAGTTATCAAATGTCCTAAAATTGCATTCATCACCCTTAAATGATTATCCTGTATAGAAGAAACATAAAATGGTATATCATAATAAATAGATTTTTCTAAAAGCCCTTTCAATCTTAAGCAATACTCCCCCTCGATAAAAATAGGTCTTATACCTGTATTGATGTAATCAGCAAATAGTTTTAAGATATTTATATTTCTTAACATTGAAAAAATATTTTTATCAATATTAAATGGATCAATTGTCTCAATCAGAATATTTTGAGTAAGAAAAAGGTATTCCCTAAAAGACATCAAAGGTATTCGAAACTGTACAAACCGTCTGGATAAATCCGCCACAGCCCTTTTCAGTATCAGATTACTGCTATCACTTATCCATATAGTATTACCTGGATAATCGTCATAAAGTGCCTTTACATGCTCGCTCCATTTATTACCATGATGCACCTCATCAATTACTACTCCATCATACCCCCTTTTAAAAATTGCACTCACAATATCGTAAAGTGGCAATGATGAGATTGAGGGATTATCAGCACTTAAATACAAAAAATTTAGTTTACAATTAGAAATTTTATCAATCAAAAAAGTAGTTTTTCCAACTCCCCTTAACCCATAAACAAGTGCACCTCTAATACCATCAATAGGAATATTGTCAAAATATGGACGTTTTCTATCTGGAAGATAAGTTTTCAGACGTTCTAAAGTCAACTCAATCTGATCAATAATTTCGTTTATCATAGTCCTATATTAAAACTTTATTTTTAAAAAACAACACAAATAGTTCTATCATAGAACTGTTTATAGTGTATTTCGTTCTATATCAAAACTAAATTTAACGTTTACGCATATAAAAGTTCAACGTTCAATGTTCTCACGTTCGTATGTTCGCACGTTCACACGTTCACAAGTTCATACACTTAAACGTTTTAAAGTTGTCTTTTAAAAATATTTAAACTTCCTTTTCTTTTTTTAATATTTCAATTATCTGTTTTTTAAGATAAATTAAATCGTTTTTAATTGTCTCTTTAATAACTTCAACATCTATTCCAAAATATTCATGAATTAATATACCTCTCATCCCGGCAATTTCTTTCCAAGGAACATCTGGATATTTGCATTTTATTTCTTCACTAACTTTTTTAGCAGCCTCTCCTATAATTTCAAAACATCTAATAATTGCAAATAAAGTTTTCTCATCTTTTTCCAACTCTTTTACATCAATATCAGAAATAAAAACTTCTATTTTTTCTATTGCATCTTTTAATATCGTTTAAATAGTCAAGACAAAATCTTCCTTTTTTCATATCGATATCGCTTCTCTGATTATTCTTTTCCCAATGACAGGTTTTAAAGATTGTTTCATAACTAAATCTACTTTAATACTTAGATAATCAGATAAAAAATATTTCAACCTTAAAAACTGCAACAAAGTTGGTGTTTTGTAAAAATCTACGAGAATATCAAGATCACTGTTTTCATCCTGCTCTCCTCTAACATATGACCCAAATAATGCGATATCTTTTACATAATATTCTTTTTCTAAAAATTTGCGGATTTTTTTTAATTTTCTTACTATTTCTTCCATATACTTTTCCAAATTTTATTTTATATCCTTAATATATAAGTTTATAATAAAGTTTCAACGTTCACACGTCCTAACTTTCAAACATACCAATTCGAAAATCGGAAATCGTAAGTCGTAAAACGGGAAACGAGAATAGTAAAACACCTCCCAATTCACGCTTTACGCTTCATTATTAATTTCCGCTTTAACGCTCCAACGTTTATTAATTCAAAATTCAAAATCCACAATTCACAATCTCATTATTCGCATTCAAACTTATTTATAACCTTAACCTGAACCTCAACCTCGAACCTTGAACCTTGAACCTCCCAATCTTTCCATCCATTCACTATCCACTATCAACCATCAACCAGTTATCTTTCTCAATAATTTTTATTTATCCACTTCATACAATCACCTGCTTTATTATCATCAAGAAATCCCGCGATCCTAAATCCAAATTCTTTGTCATCAATCAAACCTTTAGCTACCATCTTACCAGCATTACCAGACCCTAAAATGAGAATATTTTTGCAAAAAATACCAATTTTGCTTAAAAATAATTTAAAATAGTATCTTGTAAGATGCAGGATAAAAACCATAAAGAAAAAATAAAATATCAACATAGACCTTAGGAAATTCCCCATTTTTTTCAAATAAATAACTGACTGAAAATGAAAATAAAGTCGTAAAAAATACACTAACAACTATTTCTTTTGTCTCATCCCAAAATGATAATCTTTTTTAGCTATAAATCCTACAAAAAATAACCAATAAAACATAATAAAAAATCAGTGTTCCTATAACTTCATTCTAATAAATTAGCACAAATTGAAGCTGCTGACCTTCTCATTTGAGAAACTAAGCCATATGTTTCTTCTTTAGGAAAATTATTTGTAACTTTATAAATTTCTAAAGTTAACTGATGAGCATACTTAAAAACCTCTAACTCTGTAACATCCTTAATTTTCATTTCACCTTCACCATCACTGTCACTGTTCACTCTCACTCTCACATTAACAACGTTCCAACGTTTACACATTCTAACATTCTACAAAAGGATTCACAATCTTTAAACTATTCTCTATTATCTGCCCATGTTGCAAATCTTCCGTATACAATATCTTACAACCACTTTCTAAAGCAGATGCAATTATCAAACTATCATAATAAGAATATTTATACCTATCTTTAATACTTAAAGCCAATTCAACTGTTTTAAAATTTAATATTTTAACTTCCATTTTAAGCATAAGAAATTCAAAAACATCTTTTACTTCTTTTGTCGAAAAGTTAAACTTTTTAAAAAGAACACTTACAATTTCATTAATTACCTGAATACTTATCAAAGGCCTTTTTCTAATTAAATTCTTTGCAATTTCTTTCTTTTTTATGTTCTTACTAAAAGCATACAAAATTACATTTGTATCTAAAAATATTTCATCTTTCATGTATTTCTTCTCTTTTGAATTTAAAGTTATCCAAATTTAATGCATATTTTTCAAAAAACTTATCAACATCATCCGTAAGTTTATTTTCTTTACTTATTTTATACTTTTTTAACAATAATTCATAAAAATTAAACAACTCCTTTTTTGCACCTTCTGGCAATATATCAAGATCAATTACTTGTTTAACTGATTTCATATAAACATCTCCTCGCACTTTTAAGTATAATATAAATAGTATACAACAAAATTCAATCACACTGTTTATTTTCCACGTTTCAACGCCTTCAAAAGTGAAAGTGAACTGTGAGGGTGAGAGTGGGCGGTGAAAGTGGGAGTGGGCGGTGAATGTATTCTTATAGTTTATTTTCTAATGTTTTTATAATACCATAAATCATTTTTGAAAATATTTCTGTTTTATTTATAAGTTCATCAAATAATGTTTTGCCAACATACCCCAAATCATATGAAAGCATAATAAAATAACGAAGTTCAGCTACTGATCCCCTAGCTATGCCACAAAACTGTTTAAACTCTTTATGACTGTTCCTGGCCCGCACCTTTTTACCCTGTGGAATATTAAATATTTTCATTTAAATAGTTCTTTATTCCATTTTTAATATACCTTTTTCCATATGTGGTTTTCAAATACTTTTCTCTAAGCATCGCATCCTCTTTATTTAAACAAGCTTCATAATAAACCTGTTTTAATGGAAGTCTATTTTTTGTTGACAAAACTTTTCCTGAATTATGTAATTTTAATCGTCTATTTAAATCATTTGTATAACCAGTATAAAATTTTTTATCTTTTTCTGATTGTAACACATACACATAAAACATATTTATTCCACAGGGCAAGCTAAATTAGCACAAATTGAAGCTGCTGACCTTCTCATTTGAGAAACTAAGCCATATGTTTCTTCTTTAGGAAAATTATTTGTAACTTTATAAATTTCTAAAGTTAACTGATGAGCATACTTAAAAACCTCTAACTCTGTAACATCCTTAATTTTCATTTCACCTTCACCATCACTGTCACTGTTCACTCTCACTCTCACATTAACAACGTTCACACGTTCTAACGTTTCAACGTATTACCCATCTTTTAAAAGCATAAATTTATAAGCAGGTACAACATGAATTTCTATATTTTCTTTTAATAAATATTCTTCATCGTCAAAGGTTATAATAAAACCTTCTTTGAAATTAAAATATTTACAACATTCTATTAAGCCATCAATTTCTCTTTTTCTCGTCTTACTATCCGTAAAGTCATAACAAACCTGAATGGCTATTTTATCATCTACGACAAAATCACATTCTCTCTTTTCTTTAAAAAAAACAATTTTTTCATATCGAGAAATTAACTCACGCCAGACTAAATTTTCCAATAATGCACCAAGATTCTTTTTATCAAATGCTCTTATGGCATTTAGCAAACCGTTATCTATAAAATAAACTTTTTTCTCTCCCAGCTCCGATTTTAATATAGATGCGTAATGTTTTTTTACTAATCCAATCAAAAAACAGGTTTCCATATATTCCATATAATCATACAGGGTATTTTTGCCAATTTTTATCCCTTGAGACTTCAATTCGTTGTATATTTTATTTACAGAAAAAGTACTTGATATATTTTCCGCTAACCTTTTTATAAAATATTTTAAAACAAAGGCATCCTTTATATTGTATCTCTCGATCATATCCCGATATATCATAACATTAAAATATTCTTGCAGAGCGCGAAGTTTTAACTCCTGCCTCATTAAAGCAATCTCAGGAAATCCCCCATATTTTAAAAACTCTTCAAAAAATTTAATCAGCAAAGATTTCTTTTTGCTGTTATAAAAATCAACCTTAAAATTAAACTTAAAATCTTTAAATTTCAAAAACTCCTCAAAGGTTAACGGATTAATTTCATATTTTAATGTTCTGCCTCTCAATGATGTCGCAATTTCATCGCCAAGCAACTTTGAGTTTGACCCTGTTATAAAAATATTTTTAGTTATTGTATCGTATATTCTTCTGACAAACTTTTCCCAGCCATTAACATTTTGTACCTCATCAAAAAAGAAATAAGTTTTTTCTAAGTCAATTTCAGGATACAACTCTCTATAAGCTTGCAATATCAAATCTAAATCTTGCTGGGTCATCTCAAGCCTTTCATCTTCAAAGTTAAGATAAAGGCATCTCTTTTTATCAACTCCCCTATCTAACAAAGTCTTTATGGTCCTAAACAGAAGATAAGTCTTTCCTGCCCTTCTTGAACCTACAACAGATATAATTTTGCTTGAATTTAAAGGCAGCTCAATCTCTCTATCAATAACTGAAGGCAAATTCCAAGAGTGGAACTCAACTATAATTGACTTCAACACATCTTTCTTTTTCATAAAGATAAACTAACTCATAAATTTCTTTATTTCAAGGAAATTTTCGCAATGCATCACTTCAAATAACGTTTCAACACTATAAAACTCGTAAGACGTAAATCGTAAAACGTAAATCGTAAAACGATTTTCCTACCTTCCACACGATTCCCGCTTCACGATTCACGATTCCCGATTCACGACTCACGATTCACGACTCACGATTCCCGATTTACGATTCCCGATTTACGATTCCCGATTTACGATTCACGATTCACGATTCCCGATTTACGATTCCCGATTTACGACTCACGTTTCCCGTTTCAATACAAAAACCCAAAAAGCCACAAAGGTATTTTTCGCTCAAACCCCATCTCAATATCATCAATTGCGAGGTAGCTATTTTTATTATTTTTAACTTGCGAAAAATCTTTATTTTTCCCACCCACTTCAAAGAGATATTTTTCATTTATCAAGAAATCCACTTTATTTGAATAATATAGCGAATGCCTGTATCGCAGCATTGAAGCAAAAAACGTTTCTCTCATCGTCCCTTTTTTAGCATTTAAACATAAGGCATTTAACAAATTGGTATTTGCTAAATATAGTTTATCCGGCTTTCTAATCGACTTAAACCGTTTGGCTTCATTTTGTATGTACATTATAAGTTCAGCCCTGGAAAGATAATCTATATATTTATATAGTGTAGCTTTTGAAATACCTGTCACACTTGCGATATTTTCAACAGATAATTCTAAAGGTTCTGAAACAGCAATAGTTGTTAACAATTTTTTTAATGTTACTATTTTTTCAGGGTGAATATTATATATCTCAGCTAAATCAGTGTACAAAGTGGCATTTATAGAATCAGACAACCTATCTTTAAATTTCTTTTTATCTTCTAAATAAAAAGGGTATACCCCATATTCCAGATAATCACCAAAAAGTTTTAGGATTTTTTCTTTATTCAATTCTCTTATAATTTCTAATGCTACATCCTGGTGATTTTTTATTATCTCTTCTAAAAGATAATTTTTCAATGAAATATTTAGTTCTAACTCAATAAATTCCCTTAATGAAAGTGCAGGAAGTCTGTACATAGAAAACCTGCGAGTAAAATCAGGATTTGTCATCTGTACAGCAGAAGAACCAGAAAATATAACCTTAATATCTAAAAAATCATAAGTGGATTTAAGATGTGCTTGAAATTCTGGTGCTTTGTGAACTTCATCAACAAATGCAATTTTCCCCCCTTTTTTACTAAACTCCTCAAGAAAATCAAACAAAGAAACACCTGAAAATACAGGATGATCACAGGAAATATAAATAGTCTCACGCAAAGGTAGGTTCAAGTCTTTTAGAAGCTGTAACATAAGTGTCGTTTTACCCACCCCTCTTGCACCATAAATACCAATGATTTTAGAGTCACTTTTCTTTATGTCATAAAACAAAAATCGCTTATAATCTGGAATCTGCTGAGTTATCTTATTCGCAGAAAGATTAACAGCTATCTCAAGCAAACTGCTCATTAGTATACTCCATTAAACTATATTGACCAGTTTTAGTTTAATCTATTATACTAAAACTACCTTTCCTGTCAAATGATAAAAAACGTTCTAACGTTCACACGTTCTAACGTTCCCACGTTCTAACGTTCTAACATTTTCTTATATTTCGTAATTCGGAAATCGTAAAACGTAACGAGTGACGAGTAAATGGGTGAACGGGTAGATGGGTAAATGAGTAGATGGGTAGATGGGGATGTTCAACGTATTAACGTTTCAACGCCATAAAACTCGTAAATCGGAAAACGTAAATCGTAAAACGTAAATCGTGAAGCGATTCTCCTACCTTCCACACGATTCACGACTCACGATTCACGCTTCCTGATTTTCGATTCCCGATTTACGACTCACGTTTCCCGATTTACGACTCACGATTCCCGTTTCCCGCTTCACGCTCTATAAATCACATCTAAAAAATTCTCCTTATTTACAACAATAAACTCGTTATTTGGATATAACTCATTAAACATGTTAGGCAACTTTGATCTATCCTTTTTCCATTTTATTTCAAAAGCATAAATTTTATCATTTCCAAATTCTAGATAATCAACTTCTTGTTTATAAATATTACGCCAGAAGAAATAACTCTTATTTACAAGATGGTTCCTCAAATACTTAATTCTTTCAATTATCACAAAATTTTCCCACAACGCTCCCCAATCCTGCCTCAAATAAGATGGGTTAAAATTATTAATCAAAGCATTCCTTATTCCTGTATCATAAAAGTAAATTTTTCTTAATTTCTTGAGCTCTTTTCTTAAGTTACTACTAAATGGATTTAACCTGAAAATAATAAATGCTTGCTCGAGGATATTTATATATGATTCAACCGTTTTTTTATCTATACCTAAAAGCTTTGACAGCTCTGTGTATGATACTTCATTACCTATTTGCAACGCAAGTGCCTGCAGTAATCTTCGCAAAATATCTGGATTTTTAATATTTTGATACATCAATATATCTTTAAACAAATAAGAATCCGCAAGGGATTTCAAATTTATTTCTCTATCTTCACAATTCAAAACAGTCTCAGGATACATCCCATAAATTATCAAATTTTCCAATATTCTATTAAGCTCTATATCAGAGTAAATTTCTCGCAATTCTTCTATTGAAAATGGAGGCAAAAAAAACTCATATTTTCTACCGGTAAGCGGTTCGGAAATGTCATTCGATAGGTCAAAAGAAGATGATCCAGTAGCAATAACTTGAATTTCCCTAAAATTGTCCACTATAAGTTTTAGCGTAAGTCCAACATCTTTCACCCTTTGTGCTTCATCAATTATAACCAATTTTTTATTGCCTATAAGATGTTTTAGTTCTGTTGATGTTTTATTAAAAAGCTTATCTCTAATATCCGGCTCATCACAATTTAAATAAATACTCTCATCCTTGTATTTATTCGCAATTTGTTTTACAAGCGTAGTCTTCCCTACTTGCCTTGCACCATATATTATAACAGCTTTTCCTTTAAATAACCTTTTCTCTATTTCTTCCTGGATGATTCTCCTGATTAACATAATTTTGGTGAATCCACTCCTCTTTTTTATATTAAATTAGACCTCGATTTCTGAATGTCAATAGTAATTCGTAAATCGTAAATCGTAAAACGTAAATCGTAAAACGATTTTCCTACCTTCCACTCGGTTCACGCTTCCCGCTTCACGATTCCCGATTTACGATTCCCGATTTACGATTCCCGCTTCACGATTTACGTTTACACGTTTCAATACAAAAACCCAAACAACCACAACGGTATCTTGTTCTTAAATCCAATTTCTATATTATCAGCTACTATATATGAGTTCGGTATCTCTTTTATCTGTTTATAACCCTTTCTTTTCCCTCCTATCTCAAAAGTTTTTCCATTAATCAAAAAATCACCACTTTTGGATAAAGCAAAATCTTCTCTTAATAAAGAGACTTTATTAAAAAAATATGAAATAACCTGATTCACAAAAAAAGTTTCTCTTTCATTTCCTGTGTTTGTTCTGTAGGTTATAGCTCGCATAAGGTTAGAGTTATTCAAATAAATTTTATCTGGCTTCTGCAATTTTGAATATCCTCTCGAATGATAATGCATATTTATCAAAAGCTCTGCTTTCTCCAAAAGATAAATATACTCCAATACGCTTGGTCTTGAGATACCTGTGTTTTGTGAAAGCTCACTAATATTGGGTGTAAAGGGTACCGATGTGGCAAGTATATAAAGTAACTTTTTTAATTTATCAATATTATAATATGCTATGTTGGTTACGTAAGGAAGGTCAACTTCGAGAATGTGATTTATTATATTTATCAATTTTGCTTTATAAGTATCCACTCCCTCAACTATAAAAGGATACGCGCCATATTCAAGATATTCTTTAAAAAGCTTTAATGGTTTTATTTTAGAAATTATATCATTTGCAATTTCGACATGCTTTGAAACAATTTCTTCTAAAGAATAAGATGGAAAATTATACCCTTTCAGCTCAAGATATTCTCTAAAAGACATATTTGGCACTTTTATAGTTACAATTCGTCTGCTTAAATCTGCATTATTTTTATAAATCTGAAGTAGAGAAGATCCCGAAATTATGACATTTAAATCAGTAGAATCATAAATTGCCTTTAAATGAGAACCAAAGTCTTTATACTTATGAATCTCATCTATAAATAAAAACTTTCCACCATATTTTTCAAACTCTTTAGCAAAATCATACAATGAAGCACTTGCAAAATAAGGATTATCCACACTTATATAAAGCACACTATCATTATATGCAAATTTCTCCTTCAAAATCTGCAACATTATAGTGGTTTTCCCAACCCCTCGTTGACCTAATAAAGCGATAAATCTATTTTTTAGATTTATCTTGCTATATAAACTACGTTTAAAAGATAAATTTATTTTCTGTAACAATTTTTGCTGTTCTGCGAAAAAAAATGAAAAATCCATTTACTATTTTATCTCCAATTTTGTTAATTCTGTTTTACAAAAATAGCTCCTATCTGTCAATCATGATCTACAACTCATACTTCAACGTTCTAACGTTTCAACGCCATAAAACTCGTAAATCGTAAAACGTAAATCGTAAGACGACTTTCCCATCTTTCGATTCCCGATTCACGCTTCACGCTTCACGATTCACGATTTACGACTCACGTTTCACGTTTACCGATTCACGATTTACGTTTCGCTCTAATCAATCCCAATAAAACATCTGTTCTTAAAGAATTAAGTGGAAAATAGTGAAGTAGTTGAGTGGTAGAGTAGTGGAATAAAATTGTGATTTCATTGTTGATTGCTTTGTCTTTTCAAATATTTTATATAACTATTTAGTTTCTTTAATACATTATAACAGCTACCCTTTAATAATTTAAAACTCTCATTATCAATATAATTTTCATCCAATGCTACAGTTAAATGATCAATTAATTCAAAGATAGAACCTCTCGCCAGTCTACAAAATTGGATATTTTCCCTATAATGAAATCTACCATAACCTTCTGCAATATTTGCAGTAATTGATCTCGATGCTCTAATCATTTGATCAACCAATCTATATTTTTCTTCGCCAGGAAATTTCTTGACAATATTTGCTATTTCCGTTCGCAATTCTCTAGCTTCCTTCCACACATCTAAATCTTCAAAAGTAAAATTAGGTTTATTTCGCATTATAACTTACCAACTACTACTTATTACCCCACTACACTACTAAACCACTCACAACTAACCTTTTAAAATACTCTCAAACAATCTTGCAACTTTTAAACACTTTTCACTTTTTGTTTTATATCCTTTTATTTCCATGTTCTTTGCAACCCTCATTAACGACTGCACATATGTTCTAACTATTTTCTCAATTGAATTATCACCGATAAATATAGTACCAATACAATTTTTGTTTCATCAAATAATCTAATTCTTTTCTTTCAGAAAAAACCACCTGGAAACCTTAAAACAAACTATTGATTTATATAACCAAATATATATAAAAACAAATATCAAGATAAAAATTATCAGTAAAATATTGCTTTTCCAAAAAAATAAAGCCGGGAAAAAACTTAAGGATGTTAATAACCATAAAAACGGAGATGTTACAGAATTTCTATATATCAAGTAATTTGAATTATCTTTACTTATCATAAATTTAACAATTCTTTTGTATATCAACATATGCAAATGTAAGCCATCTGGAACTCCTGGTGAATGCCCTCTAACAAACTTTTTCCTATATATTGAAAATAAAGTCTCAAATACCGGATAAATAACCAACAACAGAGGAAACCATACAGAAACCTGAGGATGTCTATTAACAAGCAACACTGAAATTTCTGCAATAATAAAACCAATAAAATATGCACCCCCATCACCTAAAAAAATGAAACCATATGGATAATTCCATATAAAAAATCCCAAAATTGCTGAAATCATCACTATGCAAGTATTCATCAAAAAAACATCATGAACTTTAAAAGAAACAAAAAATAAACCACTAAAAATTATTATTGAAACAACAGAAACAAGACCATTATAACCATCTATAATATTAACAGCATTTGAGACACCTGCTATGCCTACAATTGTTAAAATAATTGCCAACCAATAATTTAATTTAAGTACACCATAAAAAGGTATATCTATCCAAAATATTGCACTTTTTAATAGAATGACTCCCAATAGACCAGAAAACATTGTAGCTAATAATCTTTTTTTAGCACTAACCTTTTTAGTAATATCTTCTAATATTCCACCTAAAAAAGCTGGAATAGAAGCTATTAAAAGATATACGAATTCCATATTACTAAACTTTATGTATAATAGTATTGACATTATCATAAAAGATACAAATATTGATAAACCTCCAATCCTTGGCGTAGGCCGATGATGAAACTTTTGCGGACCGGTATCTACTTCATCCACCCCAAAATATTTAAGTCGTCTTGAAAATCTTATTATAAAAAAATTCAATACCAACGAAACCAAAAGTGCCAAAAAAGAGAAAAAAATCATTAGGTCAACCCTCTTTCAATTTAAATTAATAGTAATCTTTATGATATGCAAACACAAAAAATTATCATCAAAAAACATAAAATTTCTCACCCTCTGAGGATGTATTTTTCTTCCGTCTAGTAAGTCAACAATATTTAAAAGTAAACAAAAGGACCACAATCAAGCTGATTAAAAAATAATTAAGAAATATACAAAAAGATCAATCATATTGAAATAGACCATAAATAATTTTTACAATATCTTAAATTAGTAACTTTTAGATATGTATTTATACAATAATTGTTTCTTAAAATCATTTAAATTTATAAATTTAAATAACAAATGAATTATTATTTAAAGACAAAAAATCTAACTCAATCGTTTAAAAATGTCTCTAAAATGCTGATTAATTTTTTTTCATAATTTTCCCAAGTATAGTATTAATTAAATAAGCCATTTCTTTGGGATCATCACATACAATTAAATGTTCATTATGTTTAGCACCAATTATTGGTTTTGCTGCTAATGTGCTTACAATATTTATTGTTCCTAATGCCATACTTTCAAGAATTTTATTTTGTATCCCCCCTCCTGTTTGCATAGGTGCTATAACTGCTATAGATGAATTTAATATTTCATAAGGATCATTTATAAAACCAGTTACTTCAATATTTGTATATTTTTTAGATAATCTCAATACATGTTTAGAAGGATTTGCCCCTACAATAATAAATTTAATTTCCTTATTTAAATGTGGTACTACATTTTCAGTAAACCATAAAACTGCATCAATATTGGGTTGATAGTCCATTTTACCAAAAAATGCTACATAATTCCTGTATTTATCATTTAATTTATTATATTCGAAGATTTCTTCATTTACACCATTTGGTATCCATGTTGTATTGCCAAATTTTGACCAATATTCAGCCTCATATTTATTAACTAAAAATGTACTATTAAAATTTTTTATACACATTTTTTCATAATTAAATAATCTATCTATTTCAATTTTATAAATAGTTTTCCAAAAAAATGATTTCACATTATCTTTTGACCTTTGATAATTTAGAGCTATAGAATCTACCATATCTAAATATTTTGGTTTATTGAAATAATCTAAATATTTGCTCGTTCTAATTAATGTTGAAATTGCAAAATCAACTTCATATAACATATTATTTATGTAATTTTTTACATCACCAAAATAATAATAATTCACCTGTAGAGGTAAATCGTTAAATAAAAATTTCAAAGTATTCAAATAAAATAAATATTTTGGTTTTGTGAATACTTTCAGGCTTACAGAATATTTTTCTAACTCTTTTTTGATTGTATCATTTAGTATTTCATTTGTGATAGTTATTAAATATACATCAAAATATTTGGCTAAAATCTTTAATAAATTAAAACTCTTTAACTTATCTCCCCCAATGGGAGGATAGGGTAATCGACTTGTTATAAATAATACTTTTTTCTTTTTATTCATGTACTGCTCCCATAGAGTAAAGTCAATCAAGCTATTTTCTCAGCAATTTCAAGAGAGTATCTACGCTGCATTTATAGTCTCCAAATCTGTCCCTTAAAGTTTTCTCATACTCATATAACCTAATGATGAATAACAATATTTTGTGTAATATAATTTCTGAAACTCCCTTAAAGTCTTTTCTACTTTCTTCAATATCTCAAACGCATTAAGCAAAATAATTTCACTCTTAAGTTTCTTTATCAATCGCTCCATTTCAGCATTTACTCTGGGATTGTTAAAACTCATAAATATTTGCTCAACCTCAAGAATGTTAGACACTCTCATAAAACTCTTGTTTAACAGTTGGCTGCCATTGTCACTCACCAAGACAAATTCCAACCCCTAGCTCTTTTGGAAAACCCAATAACAAATCCTCAACTAACGATTCTAACTAATCCTCCGCCTTATTACGCATACTCAATCTTACCCTAAATCACTCCATCGTATTCTAATCGTATACTAATCCAATACCACTGCCAAAAAATATACTCAGCCTTCACCTAATATATAAAATTTTGTCTCGTCCACTCCAAATATCTCGACTGTTAGTTGCTCTAATCTTTATTTCCATTACAAACTTTTTTGACACTTCTGGAACTCAGTAAATTATGACATTTTATTTTACCATTATCCGCTTCTATGAACGTTGTCAACCTCCTCATTTTACCTTTCTCCTTGCAAAGTTTTCTTAAGCTTCTATACCTTTTCAGCAAAATGCTATAATCTATTATTATTTAACCACAAGAACTTAAATTTAATCCATTAAAAAATACTTAATTATACAAGCTTCCTTACCATTATAAAACTCTTTTATAATTACAAAATCATGCAGTTCTTGATTCCTTTAGTAGAGGATTATAAGTTTCCTTATTTTTATACACAAATGCACTATTAGCTATCTTTGTGACAAATCTATTCTTGCCTTTAACCAGCATCTTCGTTTTCGTATTCTTTTATGCAATTCTCAAAGCTCAACTGAATTATATTTCCTCCTATATTGCAATTTGGTTTAAAATGTAAAATATTCTGTTTTTTTTGTGGTAGTCAATGCCAAAAGAATATTTGAATATTATCAACTTACGACAATTTACTTATCCTATTTTATCACATAGATAGATCGATAATGTTCACAACAACAAATACTAATTCCCACAATATTTTAAAAAACAAGAAAATTATATATTGAAAAAATCCGATAGCATTTTAATATAATAATTTCTGTCATATTTTTTAAGATATTCCTCTCCGTTTTCTAAATGTTTAATAATCTCTTCATCAGATAGACCATAATATTCTAGAATTTTATTAGCCAAACTTTTATAATTATTATTAAGAAACAAAAAACCACTTTTAGATTTATCTAAAATTTCTCTACTACCTCCAATATCGGAAGCTATTATAAAAGTTCTTACAGAATATGCTTCTAATATAACAGTAGGATAGGCTTCAGGATATATTGAAGGTAATATTAAAATATCATATTGTTTTAACAATTCTAAAGATTCTCCAATAAAACCCCTCCATTTAATCTGAGACGTTATGTTTAATTTTTTAGCAAGTTTCAATAGTCTTTTTTTATAACGTTTATCTCTATCTGTAATTGGTTCACCTATTATTTCCAATTTTAAGCAAAAGTTTTTCTTTTTTAAAAATGCTAATGCGTTAAATAAAACATGTAATCCCTTTTGTTTCCTTATCGAGCCTATAAAAACTATTCTTTTATTTTTCTTTACTTTCAAATTTTTTCCATTTTCAGGAAAAGCAAAAACATTATAAATTGTTTTTTTATTTACTCTAGCAGTCAAAGATCTACAAACTATCATAGATACACAAATCGCTTTATCAGCTGAACGTTTTAATAAAAGATTAAACACAAATCTTCTAATTAGTGAGGGTTGAATCGTATGCACATACCATATAAATTCTCCCTTTTTCTTTAAAAAATGTTTAATTTATATTTACTAATAGTAGCTGACAAAAAAGCTATAATAAAAGAAGTAGTATATCTTTTAACAAACTCTAATATCATATTACCTGAACTAATAATTACATAGTTATAAAAAGGGACAAAAGATAAAATAAAAAAAAGTATAATAATAAATTGTAATTTATTAATTTTATTTTTTAATAAATCAAGAAAAATAATTAATAACGATATAACCAAAAAAAGTTCTTTTAACCTAAAAAGATAAAATAAAAGATCTATATAAAATAAAAATGGAATCATTTTATAACACCTTGTTAAGACAATCAATAAATTTAAAAGGATTATCAGCTTCTATCAAATAGAACCTTTTACCCTTTAAACTATTATATAAGATATTTTGAACATTAGTTAAGAGATTTTTTAACTTTATATCCCCTATAAAATAATCTCTTGCGATAAACAAAGGATTTCTATAAAAAGTGAACTCATAATAAAACAAAGACAATAACTTATAATTTATATCTTCTAAAGACAAAGGAGTAATTTTTACACCATTTATATTCTTATTAATAGCCAAAACTAATACAATATCTAACCCTATTTTAGATTCTAATTTAACATCTAAAAATATATCAGTAATATGACCAGATGTTCTTCTTCCAATCACACCAATTAATGGAGTTAAATGGTTTATTTTCCCAAGAATTTTACCAATTAAACTAACTCCATAATCATAATGTCTAAAAGTATTTGTCCATGGAACAGCATAAATTATACCCTTATAATCTAAGACAATAATGTCTTCTCCCATATAATAATAGTCTTCTTTTTTTAAAAGCTCTAAAGTTGTAATAGTCTTACCTGTATCTGGAGCTCCTGCTAAAATGATACTAGATTTTTTATATATACCTGCCGCTGCAGGTAAAGGTATTATATTATTTTCTATTAAATATTTCACCAAAATATCAGAAAGATAAGCACCTGGAGGGAAAATGTTATTTACTCTAGCAATTGCATACTTCCTAAACTTTTCATTGAAGTAAATTTTTGGTACATTATCATGATCAATTAACATTTTAAATACAATCCCAGGAAACACTTGTCTTTCATAATAAGAATATTTTTTACAAAACCAAAAATAGTGAAATCTTCGTTCATTTATCATCTTCTTTTTTATATCTTTCCAAAAAGTCTTATCAGTTTCTAAAATATATTCAGCCTGCACACAGTTTATGTTAGAAGTCTTTTTTAAAACCTCACCAAATGTAAAATGTAAAATTCTATCAACATTGGATCTTATGTACAATTTATCAGGAATTATCTCATATGTTAGCACTTTTTCCTCCTTTAAAAACAAATTTAACTTTTCTGAAAATAAAAAGAATCTTATTTATAAAAAAAACAATCCTATATTTTTTTAACATTTTTGACTGAACATTCCAAACCTCCTTAATAGAATCTAAACTATTACTACTTACTCCACCCTCCCTCATAATAGTAAACACGCAATTAACTTTTTTAAATTTACATTTCTTAATTTTACATTCCAAAAATAATTTATAATCTCCAGCTATTTTATAGCTCTTATCAAACTTTATTTTTCTTGCCAATTTTGCATTAATAAAAGTTGCCGGGTGCTTTATACTCATATAAAAATATAAAAAATTATGGTAGGCTTTTTTTATCTTACCATTTTTCAAAATATTCCCATACAAAATATCAACATCTGAAAACAAATAAATAAATAAATTGTTCAATAAATAACAATTTATAAACTTGTCATCTGAATTTAAAAAAGCTATCCATTTACCTCTAGCGGTCAAAATTCCTTTATTCATTGCATCATAAATTCCTTCATCTGGTTCACTCACCCAATAATCAATATAATTTTCATATTTTTTAATTATACCCAAAGTTCCATCAGTTGAACCACCATCAATTATTATATACTCTACATTATGATAAGTTTGATTAATTACACTTTTAATGGTTTCTTCAAGATATTTTTCGCCGTTGTAGACGACAGTTATTATAGAGATAAGTGGGAGGTGATAGGTGGTAGATGGTAGATTTAAATTTTCTGGCATTTCTACTTTTTTGACTAAATTATCATCTCTATCCACTATCCACCATTCGTCACTTTTATCTCCTATCTCTTGTCTCTTATCACTTACTACCTTCTTATAGCTATGCTTAAAATATCCTTTAGTTCTAAGCCCACCCTCCCCTTTTCTCTCTTCACCCTCTGGTAAAAAGAGCATTGTTTCAAATTTATCTTCAGGCTTTCCGATTAATTTTGAATTTTGGATTTTGAATTTTGGATTGTTTATTTTAAATTTTAATTCTGCTTTTATTTTGCCGTCCATGTCTAAAAAACTGCCATCTAAAAGTTTATAGCACAGTTTTGTTGTTGAATAGTTTTTATTTAAACATTCCATTTTCATCTCATTAATCCCATCTTCTTTAATATTTTCTTAAACACTTTATTAACCAAATAAACATAATCTAGTTTATAATCTCTGTTGCTTAAGTAAAACTTTTCTATTTTGTCAAGATTGTATTTTTTTGCAGTAGTTGGATATCGCTTAATATTTATCCAAATACTAGTATTCAATTTCCTAATTAAATCTTTTCTATAATTTTCGACAAAATATGCTTTTGCTAAACTATAATGCAATGGTAATTTCCCATTATTAGATTTAATACTAATAGAATCTTTATGGGCTCTGAAAAATGATAACTTTTCATTTATAAATGCAAATCTCTTATACTTATGTGCGGTTAATAAAAATATTAATAAATCATTACCAATTGCATGCATACTAAAATTACTATTTACTTTGTTTGGAACATTAATAAGTAAATTCTCTTTTAAGTCTTTCATTCTAAATAACGCACATCCAGGAGACACAGGATAGTTATCTTCAAAAAGTACACCATTTATATATTTATCACTATCATAAATACCTGTTTTTCCTATAAAATAATTTTCGCTCTTTTTTTGAGTGCCATCTATAAAAATTTCTGTTCCTGTAAAAACAAAACCCACGTCTTCATTGTTTTCCAAAAATGGTAAAGTTTTTTTTATAAAATCAGGTGCAATCAAATCATCTGACCAAAGAATTTTCCCATATTTTCCACTTGCTTCATCTATACATCTTTTCCAATTTCTAACAGGACCTATATTAGTTTCATTCTGAAATATTCTTATCCTATTATCTGTCTTAGCTAACTCTTGGAGTTTATTCCAAGTTTTATCATTACTTTTATTATCTACAACTATCACTTCAATATTTTTATATGTCTGTTTTAATGCGCCTTTTACAGTTTCTTCTATATATTTCTCTCTATTATATACGGGAATTAAAATACTGACTAATTTGTTATTATTCAACATTTAAGTTACCTCTAATTATTTTATAAGTTTGAATTGGTCCTAAAATAGCAAAAAACATTAATGATATAATTGTACCTATTACTATTCCATAAGAATCTGTGTTAAAAAATTTAACAATAAATATTGATAATGGAATATTTATAACAATAGCAATTAAAGAAGTTATAATCTGAATATTTAATTGATTAGTTGCATTAATAAAAAACGCAAAAATATTATTCCAAGTAGAAACTATAGTAAAAATGCCCATTACAATTAATAAACCAGTTTCAACATTAAAATCTGCACCAACCCATAAAGATATGATAAATTTTGCAGTAATTAATAGAGTTAATGTCAGTAAAATCAAGTAAAAAAAGAGACTTAACTGTTTTTTTATATTAGTCGATATCCATTTAAAATCTTTTTTATGATATGCATCCGCATATGCAGGCCATAAAGGAGCTGAAATAAGAGAGTGAATCAATATAACTATGGAAAATAGTTTAAAAACAACTTCATACTCAGCCACTTTTGCTGGTTCAAACAACTGTGTAATTAAGATTTTATCTGTTGTGAAAATAATTATTACAGCGATTTGAATTATAAAAAACTTTGTTCCTAGTGATATTATTTCTTTGGCCTTTTTTAAAGAAAAATCAAGTGGTCTTGGTATTAATAAAGAATTTTTTCTATAAAACCAAATGGACAGTATAATATTCGGTAATACTAAAGATAAACCATATAGAAAAGCTAACTTATGAAAAGATTGGGATGTTGTTTTATACAAAGCATATACAGAAACAAGTATTATAAAGTTCGATAGAAACTGATTTAAATTAACTAATGAAGTTTTCTGCAAACCATTAAATACTTGATTTATTAAGCTTACCCAAAAATTTAATGAAATAAAAATAAATGTAATATTTACAACTTTAGTAATTTCATCATTACTTAATAAATTGGTATTAAAAACTTTTTGCCAAGGAATAAATTGACTTATTAAAACTATAAATAGAATCAAAGATATTGATACAAAGCCAATTATAATGTAGGAAGTGGATATGTACTTTCGCGCTAAAATTCTTGAATTCAACGCTAGACTTTCAACTACTTTATTTTTTAAACCATTACCAATTCCAAAATCCATTAAAACTATCCAAGACGTAATAGATAATAGTGTACTCCATATTCCATATAATTCTGTACCTAAATATTTTATCATGATAGGTATACTTAAAAAACTACAACCTATTGTTAAAAATTTTAAAACGAAAGAATATTTAACTTGCTTAATATAATTTATTGTTCTGATATTATTCATTGTGTATCACTAAAGAATTAATCCAATTAACCATTCTTTTTATTCCAACTTTTTTAGAAATCTCCGGTTTCCAACCAATGAGTTTTTCAGCTTTTATTATATCGGCAACAAATACTTTTTGATCACTTTCTCTTGGTGGAAGCTGTTTATATTCCATCTTTATATCAAGCATTTCTTCCAAAAGTTTGAATAACTCTATTAATGACAAACTGTTTTCCATTCCTCCACCTATATTAAATACCTCACCTTTTACACTTTCTATGTTTTCTATAGTTTTGAAGTATAGATTTATCATATCATCTGCATATAAAACATCTCTAACCTGTTTACCATTACCATGGATAGTAAAAGGTTCTTTTAAAATACCTTTTTTTATTTCAACTGCTTTTAAACAAAACCAACCGATCCATCCCTGATCATATGTTGAAAATTGCCTTCCTCCATACATTGAAGAATGTCTAAATACGACGGTTTTTATGCCATAAATTCTGTAAAAATCTAACATATACTGATCTGCAGATCCTTTTGAACACCCATAAGGAGAATGAAATTCTAAAGGTATATTTTCATGAAATCCACTAGGAAACTCAGGAGCGATATATCTTGTTTCTGTTTCTTCATATCGGACCCATTCTAAATCTCCATAAACTTTGTTGGTTGAAGAATATATTACTATACTATCAGGAGAAAATTTTCTCACAGAATCAAGTAAATTAAAAGTTCCAAGTGTATTTACTTCAAAATCAAGTCTAGGATTTTGTATTGAAGTTGTCATTGCAACTTGTCCAGCTAAATGAAAAATTACGTCAGGCTTTTCTTCTTTTATTAATCTTTCAATATCTTCTCTATTCCGTATATCTCCGTGTATTAATCTGAATTCTCCTTGATTTTTTAACCATTTTAAATTTTGGTAAGAACCTAGCCTATAAAGATTATCGAATATTACAAGTTCATCTCCTTTTTTTAAAACTTCAGAAGCTAAATTAGAACCCAAAAATCCACAACCACCTGTAATTAAATATTTCATCAAAATCTCCTTACAAAATTATTAAATATTTTTAAAATTTTACCCACATCTCTCCCTTCAATTCCTGGCCAAACCCCCATCCAAAATGTTCCATTCATTACTTTATCAGTATTAGGTAATAATTTATAATGCTCTTCAGATAAGTCTTTAGAATTAACAATTTGTGAGTTTTTTATTCTTAATTTTATATCTGTTTCTATAAATGCTGGATGTCTTAGCATATTCCCAGCAAACAGTTGTCTTGTACCAATACCGTTTTCTTCTAAATATTTAACTAATTCAAATTTATTAAAAGGAGCATTGTCTCTTACTGTAATTGGAAAACCAAACCATGAAGGTTCACTGTTTGGCATAGCCCTGGGGAGGATTAAATATTCTTCAAACTCTTTTAATCCTTCATACAGAAGTCTGAAGTTTTCCTTTCTTTTTTCAATAAACTCTGGCAATTTATCAAGCTGTGCTAATCCTATTGCTGCTTGCCAATCCGTTATCTTAAGATTATAACCTAAGTGAGAATATATATATTTATGGTCATATCCTTTTGGAAGATTTCCAAGTTTCCAGTCAAATCTTCTTCCACAGGTATCATCTTTCCCAGGAGGACACCAGCAATCTCTTCCCCAATCTCTAAAAGACAAAACTATTTTGTATAGTCCATAATCATTTGTAAGGACAGCTCCACCTTCACCCATAGTAATATGATGGGCTGGATAAAAACTTATTGTTGAAATATGTCCAAAAGAACCAGTGTATTTTCCATTATATTTTGCTCCTAAAGCATCACAATTATCTTCAATCACCCATAAATTGTGTCTCTCAGCTAATTTTAAAACTTTCTCTATGTCAAATGGATTCCCAAGGGTATGTGCTACAAATATAGCTTTAGTTTTTTCACTTATAGCTTCTTCTATTTGTTTTATATCTATATTGTATGTTCCAAGCTCCACATCTACAAAAACAGGAATAAGTTTATTCTGTATAATAGGAGCAACTGTTGTTGGAAAACCTGCTACTACAGTAATTACTTCGTCACCTTCTTTAAGCCTCCTATCGCCAAGTTTATATGATGTCAAAGCAGAAATTGCTAGTAAATTGGCAGAAGAGCCTGAATTGGTAGTCAATGCATATTTTACTCCTACAAATTCTGCTAGCTTTTTTTCAAATTCATCGTTAAATCTACCTGTAGTAAGCCACATATCAAGAGATGCATCAATCATATTATAAAGCTCATGTTCATCTAATACCTTTCCGGATGGAGGAATATAATCTCTTTTATTGTTTCCTTTTTTGCAGTATTCGAAATATAATTTGGTTAGATATTTTATATTTTCTCTTAAAATCTTATCTATATCTGATTTATTTTTTCCAGAAATTACTTTTTTAAACTTTTCTTCATCTAAAAAGTTTGTGAAGTTTTCCATCTTTACCCTCTATATTATAGAATGTTATTTTGTCCAAATAAGATTTTTATCTTTAGCAGAATTAACATATTTTACAATTTGTTTAAGAGTAAAATCATAAATATTTTCTGGATTTGAAAAATAATTTTTATACCATTCAATAGTTTCTTTCAATGCTATATTTGCATTATAAACAGGCTTCCATTTCAAGAAAAAATGAGCTTTGCTTATATCAAGTTTTAACAATTTTGCTTCATGATACCTGTTATCTAAATTTACCTCGTAATTTCCTTCACCCCATATTTTGATAACACTTTTTACTATCGCTTCAACAGTTAAAATGTCCTCATCGTTTGGTCCAAAGTTCCAGCCTTCACTATATTTGGCAGGATTTCCCCACATTAATGCTCCAAGCCAAAGATATCCCGATAGCGGCTCTAAGACATGTTGCCATGGTCTAATGGCTTGAGGATTTCTTATATAAATTGTTTTATTTTTTGATAAAGCTCTTATACAATCAGGTATCAATCTGTCTTCAGCCCAGTCTCCACCACCTATTACGTTTCCAGCTCTTACCGAGGCCAAAGCAACATTATGAGTTTTCCCATAATCCTTAGGATTAAAGAATGAATTTCTATAAGCCGACGTTAAAAGTTCTGCACAACTTTTACTAGAACTGTAAGGGTCATATCCCCCCATTGGATCATTTTCTCTATATCCATAAACCCATTCTTTATTTTCATAGCATTTATCGCTTGTTACATTTATAACAACTTTAACACTTCCTGTTTCTTTTACGGCTTCGAATACATTTAATGTTCCTATAACGTTGATTTCGTAAGTTTCTTTTGGATTTATATAGGAGTATCTAACTAATGGTTGTGCAGCCATATGTATAACTATATCAGGTTTATATTCTTTAAAAACTTTTTTTAGTTTTTCTTCATCTCTTATATCTCCAATTATATGTATTATTTCCTTCTCAAGTTGTAAGGTTTCAAATAAACTTGGTTTTGTAGGTGGTTCAAGGGAGTAACCTATAACTTTTGCTCCGAGTTGTTTTAACCACAATGTCAACCATGAACCTTTAAAACCAGTATGGCCTGTTAATAAAACTTTTTTACCTTCATATACATTATTAAATAGTTTTTTCATTTATAATACCTCTATACCAATTGATAGTTCTTTTTAAACCTTTTTCTAGAGAATATTTTGGTTCCCATCCAAAATCCTTTTTTGCTTTAGATATATCTGCCTGAGAAAACATTATTTCATTTTTTCTATAAGGTATTGCTCCAAAGTTTAGATTTGTTTCCGTATTTCCTGTTAACTCTTTTATTTTTAAGACTAATTCTTTTATTGTTGTTGCTTTTCCACTTCCTATTTCATACTCGTAAAAACCATTGCCAAAATTTTCTATTGACTGTAGTAAAAAGGAATAAAATGTTTTAACATCCTCTATATATATAAAATCTCTTTTTTGTTCTCCTTGTGTAAGCTTGATTTCTTTTACATTATTGGTTAACTGCTCTATAATCCATATTACAAACTTTGTTTTATCATCTTTTTCACCATAAAAGTGTTCTAATTTTATGTTTAGTACTTTCAATTTGTCTGAAAATAAAAATAACCATTCTTTAAATTGATATTTTGACAAAGAATAAGAATTAGTATTTTTAGGTAAAGTTGTATCTGTATTTATGAAGTATTTAATGTTGAATTTTACTGCTAACTCTAAGATTTCTAAAGGAAAATTCAAATTGGCTTTAACTATTTCCGAGATTCTTTCGTTTTTTCTACCATATAAAGTCGCTGTATGAACTATAAAATCAATTTTATTTTCTTTGAATACAGTTTCTAGGTCAATTCTATCAATATCGTAAAAAATAATATCTTTGATAAAATCTTTTATTCCCCATATATTAGAATAACTTCTTTTCAAAATAATAACTTTATATCTATCTTTTAAAAACTGCTCTGTAAGATGACTACCAAGAAACCCCGTAGCACCAGTAATGAGTATGGTTTTCATAGAACTACTTTTCCCATACCTTCCAAGGCGGATTACCTGATTGCCATAAACTCTCCAGCTCTCGTTTATCTCTTAATGTATCCATAGGTTTCCAGAAACCAACATGTTTATATGCCATAAGTTGTCCCTCTTTTGCCAAATTTTCCAAAGGCTCCCTTTCCCAGATGGTTTCATCTCCTTTAATATAGTTAAAAATTTGAGGTTCTAAAACAAAAAATCCTCCATTAATCCAGGCACCATCACCCTTTGGTTTTTCTTTAAAAGCCTTAACTTGACTTTCCTCTAAATCCAAAGAACCAAATCTACCCGAAGGCTGAACTGCTGTTAATGTTGCGTATTTACCATGTCTTCTATGAAATTCCAATAATTCCTTTATATTAATATTACCAACTCCATCGCCGTAGGTAAGCATAAAAGGTTTATTACCAACATAATCCTTTATCCTTTTTATTCTTCCTCCCGTCATTGTGCTTAAACCTGTATCTACTAAAGTTACTTTCCAAGATTCTGCTTTAACATTATGAACATCAATTTGATTATTTTTTAAATCTATTGTTACATCTGACATGTGAAGAAAATAGTTTGCAAAGTATTCCTTTATTACATATCCTTTATATCCTAAGCAAATGATAAAATCGTTAAATCCATAGTGAGAATATATTTTCATTATATGCCATAAAATTGGTTTTCCTCCAATTTCAACCATAGGTTTTGGTTTAATATCTGTCTCCTCACTCAGTCTAGTCCCAAATCCACCTGCTAAAATTACAACTTTCATTATTCTATTACCCCCAATTCATAATCATAATTTTATTATAATCCTCATAAAAAAGACAAGTCTTAAAAAAACTTAAATCTTATAATTTAACAAATAAGTAGAAACAGTCTCTATACTAAAATATTTAGTTTTCTAATCAAGTTGTTTCTTTTGATAATCCATTCATCATCGTTAGTAGATTCTAACTTACTATAAATTGCATAGAAATCCTCTTCGTAGATATTAATTCTATAACTTGTATAAATTTTACTTTCAGAACAAGTTAAAACTGTAACGTAACTTTAGCTATAAAATTATGCTTATTTTCTATTCCTTTTTATACCAATAATATAACTCTCTAATCCCTTCTTCTAACTCAACTTTATGTCTCCATCCTAAAGAATGAAGTTTTGATACATCTGTCACCTTTCTCATTGTACCATCGGGCTTGTTGGTATTGAAATAAAATTCACCTCTGAAACCAATTATATCTTTTATCAAATAAGCTAAATCTTTTATAGAGATATCTTTGCCAGTGCCGATGTTGATGTGAGTGTTTCTAATTTCAGTAATCTGTGAGCTGTGAGCTGTGAGCTGTTTACTGTTCACTGATAACTGATCACTGATTACGTCTTTAAAATCCACATTTTCCATAATAAATATGCAGGCATCCGCCATATCATCTGACCAGAGAAATTCGCGTTTTGGTTTGCCTGTGCCCCAGATTTCAATGGAAACAGGTGATTGGTGATCGGTGATCTGTGATCGGTGATCGGTGATCGGTGAATAATGAGCTGAAAAGTGATCACTGATTACTGATAACTGATCACTTTTAGTTATCTTTATTCCATATTTATCAAGAATCCTTAATATTTCATCCTCATTTGCATTTCCATCGATACCTTCAATTGGTCTTTTGTTTAAATCTCTTCTTATTTCATCCCAGTTATTCTCTTCTAAGCATTTCCCCAAATGGATTTTTCTGATTAATGCAGGTAAAACGTGTGATTTCTCAAGATCAAAATTATCATTAAGTCCATAAAGATTGGTTGGCATAACTGAAATAAAGTTTGCTCCATATTGAAGATTATAACTTTCGCACATTTTTATTCCGGCTATTTTAGCAATAGCATATGGCTCGTTTGTGTACTCTAAAGGTGCTGTTAACAAATATTCTTCTTTTATTGGTTGAGGACAATTTTTTGGATATATACATGTGCTCCCTAAAAACAACAATTTCTTTACTTTATTTAAATAACTTTGATGAATCACATTATTTTGTATCTGTAAATTTTGGTATATAAAATCAGCTCTATAAACGTTATTTGCCCATATTCCTCCTACTTTTGCAGCGGCAAGGAATACGTATTCGGGTTTGTGAGTTTTAAAAAAATCAACAACCGATTGCTGGTCTGTGAGATCTATTTGAATAAATGTGATCTGTGATCCGCGATCTGTGATCTGTGATCTGTGATCTGTGATCGGTGATCGGTGATAAGTTGCTAATATATTTTTATAGCCTTTCTCTACAAGTTTTCTTAAAATAGCACTTCCTACCAATCCAGTCCCGCCAAAAACTACTATTTTTGAGTTAGTAGTCATTTGTGAGCTGTGATCAGGACTTTGATTTAATTTGTCTTGTTGAATCATATTTTCGCCTCACGGAATTTATTAATCCTGATAACATTTTTCTTATTATTTTAATCTCTTCAAAAATACTATCGTTTTTTAAATATCCTATATTTTTAGCTATTAAAAGTTCTGTTTCCAGTTCCGCTAATGACCCTAAACTAATATATAAAAACTGAATGAATTCCTTTTTGCTATTCCTGGCTGCACCTTCAGCAATATTTGCTGAAATTGAAACAACCGCTCTCCTGATTTGTGATGTTAGCCCGTACATCTCTTCCTTTGGAAAACTTTTTGTTATTTTATAAATCTCTGTTGCCAAATCCATACTCTTTTTCCAAACATCCAAATCTTTATGACTTTTTAACCCATCACTCATTACCCGTTACCCATCACACATCACAGATCACTGATTACTAATCAAAGTTCACAACTCTTCGGCACTTCAAACCCACAATTCTTTAATACCAGTTCTTGATAATTTTTCCCCAAGTCACTTGTAACCATTTCTTTCACAAGATCTTCAACTGAATGTTTCGGTTTCCACCCAAGCTTTTCTCTTGCTTTTGTAGCATCTCCTATGAGGATATCAACTTCTGCTGGTCTAAAATATCTTGGATCAACCTCAACCACAACCTTTCCTATTAAATTTTGGATTTTGGATTTTAAATTCTGAATTATATTTTTATCAGCATTAACTCTTTCTAATTTAGAATTCAAAATTTCAAATTCAACATTAACAATACTGCCTTTTTCATTAATACCTTTGCCTTTAAATTCGATTTCAAGACCTAATTCAGCAAAAGCCATCCTTACAAACTCTCTTACTTCTGTGGTTTTACCTGTTGCCAGAACATAGTCGTCAGGCTCATCCTGTTGCAATATCAACCACATCCCTTCTACATAGTCTTTAGCATGTCCCCAATCTCTTTTTGCGTTTAAATTTCCAAGATAGAGTTTTTTATCAAGTCCTAATAATATTCTTGTAGCTCCACGTGTTATTTTCCTTGTTACAAAAGTTTCACCTCTTATAGGAGATTCGTGGTTAAACAAAATTCCGTTGCAAGCAAACATTCCATAAGCTTCACGATAATTTACAGTGATCCAGTAAGCATAGAGCTTTGCCACACCGTAAGGACTCCGTGGATAAAAAGGAGTTTTTTCATTTTGGGGAATTTCCTGTACTTTTCCATAAAGTTCAGAAGTAGAAGCCTGGTAT
The DNA here is from genome assembly GCF_008362905.1 of Deferribacter autotrophicus. Classification (NCBI taxonomy): domain Bacteria; kingdom Pseudomonadati; phylum Deferribacterota; class Deferribacteres; order Deferribacterales; family Deferribacteraceae; genus Deferribacter; species Deferribacter autotrophicus. Next base: position 8,019 of record NZ_VFJB01000006.1, on the reverse strand, counting down.
ATTTTTGTTTTATCTTTCAGTCCTAGCAACCTAACAGCTTCAAGAATTCTAAGGGTTCCTATTCCATCAGCATTTGCAGTATATTCCGGTTGTTCGAAAGATACTGCAACATGTGACTGAGCTGCAAGATTATAAATTTCATCTGGTTGAATTTTTTGAATAAGTCTTGTTAGATTTAAACTATCCGTAAGATCGCCATAATAAAGATGAAAATTAACATTTTCTTCATGTGGATCTTGATACAGATGGTCTATCCTCTCAGTATTGAACAAGGATGATCTTCTTTTAATACCATGCACCTCATAACCTTTACTCAATAAAAACTCTGCAAGATATGCTCCATCTTGCCCTGTAATACCTGTAATTAGTGCAACCTTTTTACTCATAACAAGCCCCTTGGAATTTATTATAGTCTATTTTAATGATTTTTGTTGTAATTTCTGTTATTCATTATTATCATCTGTAGTAATTCGTAGTAATTTATAGTTATTGTTTTATGGAGTCAATAAAGTTGTTAGGTATTATTCATCGTAAGTTCATAGTTAGTTTGTCGTTAGTTAATTGTTAGCTCGTAGTTAGTTATGGTTAGTTTGTGGTTATTCATTGGTTATTTATTGTAATTCGTAGTAATTTATGGTTATTCTTTGTTATTCGTAGTAATTCATTGTTATTCATGGTAATTTGTTGTTATTTATGGTTATTCATGGTAGTTCGCAATAATTATATTAGGTTTTGGGTGTTGGGTATTTGGTTTTGGGTTTATTTTTCTCATTTTCTGTGCTGTCTATTTCTATTTTAAGTTTTCTAAAGCTTCCACTATAAAGTTTAAATGTCTATTATCTTCTATAAAAGTTTTTATCAATTCTTGCTTTAAACCAGCTTCTATCTTATTAATGAGTTTTAAAATAACTTTTTCAAATTCAACTAAATCATTTTTAATGATAAACCACACAATATCTTTATCAATCCCAAAATATGCATGTGTTATCTGGTTTCTAAAATCTACTATTACTCGGTATTTCTTGTCTATCAATTTATTGTTTACCAAATATTTAGTAGCTTCCCCTATAATCTCAAATTCCCTAATTACACTATCCCAATCAGTAAAACTATAAAATAAATCTTTAGCTTCATCAAATTTTGAAGCAACTTTCTTTATTTTTAAAATCGCAACATAAATATCAAAAATAAATAATTCAACTTTTCTGTCTTTAGACATGTATTAAATCCTTTTTTATTCTATTTTTAATAAAAGTTTTCATAGATGCATATGTTCCTATATCTACTTTTTTATTTAATTGCTTTTCCAAAAAATATTTTACCTCAATTAAAGCGAATCCTTTTTTAATATTCATTTTTAAAATTACTATATCCACATCACTATCCTTATTAGCTAATCCTTTAGCAACACTACCAAATATAGCAAACTCCTCTATCCCAAACTTATCCTTTAAAATTGGCTTTAATTGAATCAATTTATCTAAAATTTCTTTATTCATGTCCTACTCCCCAAATATCACCTGTCAACTCTAACGCCAATTAATATATTTCTAAATCTTCCAAACTCATTTTCAATGTTAGTTATTCATTGTAATTTATAGTTATTCATTGTTATTAATAGTAATTTATAGTTAGTTTATTGTTTGCTAAATTTTAAATAAATAATTCAAAATCCATAATTCAACATCCACAATCCATAATCTAAAATCCAACATTCAAAATTCATAATCCAAAATCTATTATTTATAAACATCTTTTCTTTTACCAATGCGCAAAACTAATAAAATTAACTCCTCATTCTCTATCCTAAAAATAGCTCTTATTTTTCTTGCTATAATAAAACGATATTGTCCTTTGTATTTTGTCCCTTTAAGCTCTGTGATTTTTTTTGTTTTTTTGAGCTCTTCAAAATTATCAGCTAAGTAATGAATTTTCTTAACAATTAGTTGTCTTTCGGCCACATTAAAATTCTTTAAATCCTTTACGGCAATCTCAGAATATTTAACCTTCAACTTCTTTGACATCTATTCCTAACTCATCATAAACTTCTTTGCTATCATAAACTTTTATTTTACCCTCTTTGATGTCATCAGTAATTTTGTCAGCAATAATACCATCAGTATAATCGAAATAAAAATCCAAAGCAGCTTCAACGATTTCTTTCTGACTTTTATTTAAGGCTTTTGAGATTATTTCCAATTCCCTTGCAACAGACTCATCCAACGATATAAGCTTTTTCACAACAGCCATAAAACCTCCAATTACAAACTTACATTATATATACAATTATATATCCAAAGAGATTTTAATCAATATATTTTTATTTTATTAAAAAATACTATTGTATAAATCATTAAAGGCGCTTCAAGTGTATAGCTCCCCAAAAATTAAGACAAAAATTCATTATTGTTTGTAGTTATTTATAGTTATTCATAGTAATTTGTTGTTATTTATAGTTATTTGTTGTTTATTGTTGCTTTTATTGAGTTTATGAAATTATTTAATTTAATGCCAAGTAAATCTAATTTATTCTTTAATTCATCATACTTATCAGTATTAATTAATTTCCTCTTAAATAATAATTGCAACCAATACTTAGATTCAAATAACGAACCTCTTGCGTTGTAATAAAATTTCATTGAATCTTTATAATGATAACGACCAAATCCTTCTGAAATATTAGCACCTATGGAATCAACAGCCCTCAACAGTTGGTCACCTATATTAAATTTTAAATTCTTAGGTAATTGTTGATAAACTCCCCAAATATCATCTGATAATTTTAGCGCCAATTGATATATTTCTAAATCTTCCAAACTCATTTTCAATGTTAGTTATTCATTGTAATTTATAGTTATTCATTGTTATTAATAGTAATTTATAGTTAGTTATAGTTAGTTTATTGTTTGCTAAATATTAAAAAAATAATCCAACATTCAACATCCAAAATTCATAATTTAAAATCAAATTATCATGATTCTACTGGAACTATATAATCTGGCAAGTCGAAATAGTGTTAGCACGTTTAACGGCTCTAGGCATGCTATTGACATTGCCCCCTTTCTCTTTCAATTATACACTATCTTAGAAAAGTGTCCCACTTTTTATGGGAGCAATATAACCCGAATTAATATTCTTTAATTTGATAACCCAAAATCATGCCATATGGAGGTAGACCTGCTTTTACAAGAACATCATCAACAGTTGTTCTGATATAAGGAAGAATAATAATATTCTTATTATTATCAAAGAATTCTACAACTTTTTCATCTTCTACTTTCTCTTGTAAGAAAATGTCTCCATTTACTGTTCCCAACATTTCAAAATATACATCTTCTTCTTTATCATCTTTTTTGTCAGAAAACACGCCAATAATTTTAAAGCCAAACTCTACTGAAAATCGATATAAATATCCCATGTTGTCTACGTACTTACCAAAAGTAATTTTTTCGTCATACGTTTCAAACTGAATTCTTACTTCTTTCTTTGCTCTTTTTTTATCCCATCTATTAATATAGGATTTATAAGATAAACTTGGAAACCATATATGTCCGACTAAAAATTGTTTTGCTTTAATTCTTTTTGGTGACATACATAGCCTCATTTATCTTAGTATATTGATTAAATAATATATCATCTCCCCAACTTAAAGATGGTTTAAAATCTTCTTTCTGTTTTAAGCCTACATGTATATGATAGTCACCAGGTTTGTTCTTAATTATCTTTTCTAACTTATCATCTAATTGCTTTAACGTTGTATTTATAGATAATAAATGAACTAAATAAGCATTTAAACTAACACCTTCTTTTTTAGCATTCAAAGCTAAAGTTTTGTGTAATGTTTTAGGCATTCTCAGTAGTACTTTTCCACTAAACTCTTTTTCTTTTGTAATTGTTTCAGGCAAAGGAATTTCAACTTCGCTTTCAAGAGCAGCATAAAACCAATCCTTCATGGCATCACGAATCATTTCATAAGCTTCTTCAACTGTATCACCAACACTCATACACCCTTTTAGTTCTTTCACTTTTATAAAGTAACTACCGTCCTCTTCTTTTATAATCTCATATGTATATGGAAGAGACATATAATATTCAACTTTTTTATCATAGGTACTCATCTAATTCATCCTATATAATATCAATATATTCTTTCACATACGTTTCTTTTACCGGCTTTCTTTCAGGTATTGATATTGGTTATTTGCCCTTTTTTCTAAAATGTTCTGTGAGAACCACCACTTTTTGAACTCATCTCATATCCTAAAGATTCTAAAATATTTTTTATTGTTTCAAAATCTACATCTTTTGGGTTTTGCTCAAGTCTTTTTAATTTTTTTAATAATCTCTTAACATTAACCACTTCTTATGCCTTACTTCTTAATACTATATATAGTATCATACCAACAAAATAATCAAGTACTTTCTGTACTTCTCCCATCAAGTCATGTCAAAAATTTATTATACATAGGTATTTATGGTTATCTATTGTTAATTGAGGTTAGTTGCGGTTAGTGATGGTTGATCGTGGGTTACGCTTCACGATTTACGTTCACTGTGCAGGCTACCGCCATTACCACTTTTCTGGTTAGTGGTTAAAAATATTATTTAATTTATTAATATATCTTTTTTTAAACATTTTATTCCTAATCATAAATATAAGAAATAATTTTATCATTGTCAAACAAACCAAAACAACAGGTTAATATTAATTCAAGTATTTTATAAACATTGTAACTAAAAAGTATGTATAAATGTTAGTTAAATGATGAATGACGAATTACAAATTCAAAATTTACGTGTAGGTGTACGTGTAAGTGTAAGTGTAAGTATATGTTTCATTTTGTAGGCTCTGAAAGAGATTTTATCAGTCCTAATAACATTTTTGTAACTGCTTCAAGTTCATCCATCAAATAGTCATACTCTCTTTTAGTTATATAGCCAAGTCTTTTGCAACTAGTAAGTGATATTTGAGTTCACCTGCTGAGCCTCTGGCTATTCCAACAAATTGTTTAAATTCCTTTCTATTTGTTCTATGACTTCCCTCCAACAGGTTAGCATTAATTGAAACTGCTGCTCTTCTGATTTGCGAAACAAGCCCAAATTTTTCATCAACTGGTAAATTTCTCGTTATTTCATACAACATTAGAATTAGGTGATGTGCTTTTTTGTATACATCCAAATCTTCTACCAATTTAACCATCAAATCTCACTCTCACATACACATACATCCTCACATCCACTACCATCAGTTTCCGTCTCCTGCCAAACCTTTAGCTTCCTAAAATCCCTCATAACCAAATACCCAAACTCCTACACAAAAAAACCAATACCTAGAATAACACCTAATACCCATAATTCAAAATCCAAAATTAAACGTTTCAATGTTCCAACGTTTTTAACGTTCACACGTTTTATTATCACTAACCGAAAATCGTAACTCGGAAATGCAAAAAAAGTCGGTAAACACTCCACATTAACGCTTCACGACTTACGATTTCCGCTTCACGCATTACGCTTTACGGCATCTATGGGCAGGCTACCGCCAATGCCACCTTTTAAGAAGTGGCTAAAAGAACATATTTGATTAAAAACAAACGCCCTTTAACCATAATACAACTCTATTGTATGGAAATTGTGTATATGAAAACTAAATCCCCCCCATACAACTGTTAAAGGTACAATAATTCCCCAGTAAAAGGCCCTTAAAAATCCCCACCTGTGTATGTTAACATCCTCCAACAAATACACAGGTTGGAGGAAATAAAATGCTGGGGGTAGAAATGTATTACACAGTAAAGACATTGTTGTCGCAAGGCAAAAATATTTCCCAAATAGCCAGGGAATTAGGGATCGACAGGAAGACAGTGAGAAAGATAAGGGACAAAGTGAAAGACGGTAAAGTAGAAACACCCAAATTTTCAAGAGTAAGTGTTTTAGAGGCTTACAAAGAAGAAATAATCGAATACCTCTCAGAAGGTTTAACAGCAGTATTAATCCATCAGAAACTAATAAGTGATCATGGTTTATCCGTAAGCTACAGTTGTGTGAAAAAGTATGTTAGGAAATTAAAAGGCCCGGATGGAATTTATGTCCCATTAATTTCCCCACCAGGCGAAGAAGCCCAAGTGGACTTCGGTTACATAGGTTATCTTTATGATAGCGAAAAAGGTAAAAAAGTAAAGAGCTGGATATTTTGCATGGTGCTATCTCATAGCAGATATAAATATTATGAAATAGTTAGGAGTCAGGACGTAGAAACATTTTTAAGATGCCACATTAATGCATTTGAATATTTTGGAGGAATTCCTAGAGTAATCAAGATAGACAATTTAAAATCTGGAGTATTGAAAGCAAATTTTTATGAACCTGTAATACAGAAAGAGTATGCTGCAATGCTTGAATATTACGGTAGCAGTCCATTTGCTTGTAAGGTGAGATATCCCCAGGAGAAAGGGAAAGTGGAAAGCGGAATTAAATATGTGAAGAATAATTTTTTCAAATCAATTCAAGAAAAAGATTATTATAAAGTCAAAGGTCTTCTACGAAAGTGGCAAGACAATGTATGTAACAAGAAAATACATGGCACGACAAGAAAAATTCCTTTTGAACAATTTGTAGATAAGGAGAAAAGTAAATTGCAGCCTTTACCATCTCAGAGATACGAGGTTTATGACATATCGGAAAGAATAGTAAACCGCTATGGTCACATTACTTACAGATATAATTACTACTCAGTACCCTACAATTACATAGGCAACAAAGTAAGTATTCGCAGCAATGGTAATATATTAAAAATTTACAATGATAAATATGAAGAGATAGCAATTCACAATATATCTAAATCAGTAGGAGAATTCATAACAAAAGAATCTCATAATCCGAAATTAAAATCTGTAGATTATGAAGCAAAATCGCTTGAGATAGGTACAAACACCTTTGAATTTTATAACAGGTTAAAGGAAGAAAAGCCCCATCATTATCACCGTATGATGCAAGGAATTTTTAATTTGATGAAGAGTTATGATAAAGATACAGTGGAATTGGCATGTAAGAGAGCAAATGAGTTTAATTCCATTAGTTATTTGTCAGTAAAGAGGATATGTGAAACTGGTTTATATACTCAAAAAGATGCGTCATCTAAAGAATCGGTTAACTGTGGTGGTTTTTCGAATGATTTAAGTAAATATGATTTATTAGTTAATTGATGAGGGGGAGGGTATAAATGCAAGATATTTTAAAAAAACTAACAAATTTTAAGTTATCCGGAATGGCAAAGACATTAGAAAGCCGAAATCAATATGCAATAGAAAACAGTTTGAGTTACCTGGATTTTCTTGAATTGTTACTTGATGATGAGTCAGTGAACAGACAGAATAATTCTTTTAAGAGAAGATTTTCAAAATCTAAGTTGGATTCATCCAAAACATTATCTATGTATGATTTTACTTATCAGCCTGAACTGAATAAGCAAGAAATACTTGATATAAGTAGTTGCAGATTTATAGAAGAAAAGAAGAATATAATATTCATGGGTAATCCAGGAGTTGGCAAAACACATCTTGCAAATGCCATAGGATTAGAGGCTTTAAAGAAAGGATACAAGGTTTTATTTATTCACGCCAATGACATGGTATCAAAATTAGTATCATCGAAAGGAGATGGTAGTTATTTTAGTGTATTAAAACAGTTTTTAAGTGTGGATTTACTGATAATTGATGAGGTTGGTTTTAAGAAAATACCTTTAAACCATGTTGATGAATTTTTTGAAATAATCAGACATAGATATGAAAATAATTCTATAATTATCACTACTAATAGGCCTTTCGAAGAGTGGGGTAATATATTTGGTGATGTTGTTTTAGCTTCTGCTATCATAGATAGACTCGTACATCATGCTCATATTTTTAGAATCAATGGTGAAAGCTATAGAATCAAAAGTTTACAATCTATGAAAAATACTAAAAGGTAACTGGGGAATTTTAAGGGCCCTAAGGTGGGGATTTTTACTTGACTTTAACA